>NZ_JBNWUK010000014.1:0-89167 GCF_050563205.1 Zafaria sp. Z1313 | reverse complement strand
GCAGAATCAGTAGCAGGACCGTCGGTGGGGACCAGTGGCCCCCACCGACGCCACTGCTGGCCCCCACCGGCAATATCACTGGCCCCGAACGGCAATATCGGATGGCCTCCAAGCCTTCGAATACTCAGCTACCGTGCCCGCCCGTTCGACACACGCGCCGGCACGCTGGAGGCCGCGGTCCCGAAGCTGCGCTCCGGCTCGTACTTCCCGGACTGGCTCCTCGAGCGCCGGCGCCGCGCCGAGGCCGCTCTGACCACGGTCGTGGCCACCAGCTACCTGCTCGGGGTCTCCACCCGCCGGATGGAGAAGCTCGTCGAAACCCTCGGGATCACCCGGCTCTCGAAGTCCCAGGTCTCGCTCATGGCCCAGGACCTGGACGCGCAGGTCGAGGCGTTCCGCACCCGCCCGCTGGACGCCGGGCCCTACGCGTTCGTGGCCGCCGACGCCCTGGTGCTCAAGGTCCGCGAGGGCGGCCGGGTCGTGAACGTCCACGCGCTGGTCGCCACCGGCGTCAACGCCGACGGGTACCGCGAGGTCCTCGGGATCCAGGCCTCCTCCGCGGAGGACGGCGCCGGCTGGCTCGGGTTCTTCCGCGACCTGGCCGCGCGCGGGCTCACCGGGGTGAGGCTGGTGACCTCCGACGCCCACGCCGGGCTCGTGGCCGCGATCGGCGCGACCCTGCCCGGCGCCGCCTGGCAGCGCTGCCGGACGCACTACGCGGCGAATCTGATGTCGGCCACGCCCAAGGCGTCCTGGCCGTGGGTCAAGACGCTGCTGCACTCGGTCTACGACCAGCCCGACGCCGCCGGCGTGCACGCCCAGTTCGACCGGGTCCTGGACGCGCTGGCCGAGAAGCTGCCGAAGACCGCCGACCACCTCGAGGCCGCCCGCGAGGACATCCTCGCGTTCACCGCGTTCCCCAAGGGGCTCTGGCGCCAGGTCTGGTCCAACAACCCGCAGGAACGCCTGAACCGGGAGATCCGCCGCCGCACCGATGTCGTCGGGATCTTCCCCGACCGCGACGCCCTGATCCGCCTCGTCGGCGCCGTCCTCGCCGAGCAGCACGACGAGTGGACCGAATCCCGCCGCTACCTCGGCCTCGACCTCATCCAGCAATCCCTCACCGTCGGCACACAGCCGGGCACCGACACCGACCCGAAGGAGGACACCGGCACCGACCTGACGCTCAGCGCCTAACCAACCAAGAATCACGCGGCACCCGCGTTACACCACGCAAATGGACTTGACCGCGCAGCCTTCCACGGGTGACGCCGGATTCGCGGGCCTGCCGCAGGGTGAAGACCCGGTCCTGCAGGGCGGGCGGGAAGGGGGATGGAGGGCGCATCCTCCGATGCTGCCGGAAGCCCGCCGGCGAAATCGGGTTGTCCACAGGTTTCCGGGGGAGAGTGGGCCCCGGAAGCGCGAGCCGGGGCACCCAGCCGGCCGTCCGGCGTCGTCCTCTCCACCCGGCCCCAACCCTCCCGGGGGCCGCCCGCACCCAACCCCTCCCGGGCCCACCCACTCTCGGGCCCCCTCCCGGGCCCACCCCTCCCGGCGGCGTCGGGGACGCTGCGGGAATACCCGCGTCCGAACGACATCTTCCCCGACACCGCCGGGGGGTGGCTAGGAGGGGGAGGAAGCGGCGCCCCCTACGCGTCGATCTTCGGCTTGACCTGGGACTCGTAGATCCCCTCGAGCGTCGACTTCAACGCGCCGAGCGACTCCTTGACGTCCTTCTGCTGCGTCAGGATCGCCGCGGCCGTCTTCGCCATCTCCTGGTCGGCACCGGGCAGGAAGACGCGGGCGAAGTCCTGCGTGCGGGTCTGCGCGAGCTGGTCCATGGCCGTCTGGATCTGGGGCTTCTCGGCGAGGACGGCCGACATGTCCGCGGACTTCCGGTTCGGCATGTAGCCGGTGGCGGCGGAGAACGCGGCCGTGTTCTCCGGCTCCCCGACGAACTTGATGAACATCGCCGCGGCGAGCTGTTCCTCGGGGCTCACGCCGGACGGGATGCCGAGGCCAGCGCCGCCCGTCGGGCAGACGGGGCCGTCGACGCTGCCGCCGGGCAGGAAGCCCACGCCGACGTCGAACTGGGCGTTGCCGAGGATGCCCACGAGCGATCCCGTGGAGACGATCGTGGAGGACACGGCACCCGAGGCGAAATCGGCGGCGGCGTCGGTGGAGGAGACGCCGGCCCACTTCGCGTCGCCGTAGACGGAGTCCTGCATCCACTGGAACGCGGCCACCGCCTCGTCGGAGTCGCACGTGATCTCGAACCCGTCGGACCATGCCGCGCCGTTGCCCCACAGGTTGTTCTGCATGGTCCAGGCGGCGTAGCCGGCCAGCTCGGGGTAGGTGAAGGGCGTCAGGTATCCGGGCGCTGAGGCGTTGGCCTCGGCGATCCGCGGCGCCCATTCCTCGAACTCGGCCCACGTCGCCGGCGCCCGGTCCTCGAGGCCGGCGGCCTTGAAGTGGTCCTTGTTGTAGTAGAACAGCGGGGTGGAACGGCCGTACGGCATGGCCCACTGGGCGCCGTCGTACTGGTAGTCGGCGACGAGCGAGTCCTGGTAGTCGCCCAGGTCCCAGTCGAGCTGGGCGATCAGCGGGTCGAGCGGGGCGATCGTGCGGTCCATGTAGTAGCGGAACCACCAGACATCGGACAGGACGACGACGGCCGGCAGCCCCGACTTCGAGGCGAGCGTGGACTGGAACTTCTGCGCGATCTCCTCGTAGTTCGCGCCGGCCGTGACCAGGTTGACCTTGATCTCCGGGTGGGCGGCCTCGAACTTGGCGATCAGTTCCTTCTCCACCGCCTGCGACTGGCCGGGGTGCGTGGACCAGAAGTCGATCGTGGAGGCCGGCGTGACGCCCGAATAGTCGGTCGCGTCCTCGGCGGCGGCGTCGCCCGTACCGGCGGTGGAGGGACCGCCGCATGCGGCGAGGGCGAAGGCGGATCCGCCGAGCGCCGCGAGCCCCAGGAAGCGGCGGCGGTCGAGTGCTGTGGCGGGGAGGTGGAGGCGGCTCATGAGGGCCCTTTCGAGTGGTGGTCTGCCGGCGGCTGGCGCGCCGGGGAACGGGAACGTCCCGAGCCTCCCAGCGGCGCTTGGCCGGCAGGTGAACCGCGGGTAACCCCCGGCCGACCTGCGGTGATCGGTCGGGGGAGGACGACGCCGGGGCCGCCGTCCGCTTCGGTCCTCGCCTCCTCGGATGGGCGGGCCGGGCCGTCAGCCCGTGACGGATCCCTGCGTGAGCCCCGCGACGATGTGCCGCTGCAGCAGCGCGAACACCAGCAGCACGGGCAGGATCACCAGGACCGCGCCGGCCATGAGCACGCCCCACTGCGAGTTGCCCTCGGAGTTCTGCAGGAGCGTCAGGCCGACGGGGAGGGTCATCTTCTCCGGGTGGTCGACGATGATGAGCGGCCAGATGTACTCGTTCCACTCGGACACGATCGTCACGAGCGCGACGGTCGCGATCGACGGCCCCGACACGGGAACGACCACCCGCCACAAGCGCGCCCAGTGGTTCGCTCCGTCGATCTCGGCTGCCTCGAGGATCGAGTACGGCAGCGTCTTGAAGTGCTGGCGCAGCAGGAACGTGCCGAACGCGGTCCCCAGCCCGGGCAGGATGATTCCCCACAGGGTGTTCCGCCCGCCGAGGTCGCTGATGAGCAGGTAGTTCGGCAGGATCGAGACCTGCGGCGGCACCATGAGCGCCACGAGCACCAGCACGAACACCGTGTTCTTGAAGGGGAAGCGCACGAACACCAGCGCGTAGGCGGTCAGGATCGCGAGCGCCACCTTGATCGCCGCGCCGACGAACGTCACGATCGTCGAATTCAGGAAGAACCGCCCGAACGGCACCGAGCTCATGGCCGTCGCGTAGTTGTCCAGAGTGGGGTCCTTCGGCAGGATGCTCAGCTGCGTCGTGATGATCTCCGGCGGCAGCTTGAGCGAGGAGAGCATCATCCAGGCCAGTGGCAGGAAGACGGCGAGCAGCGTCACGGCGAGGGGAAGGTACCCGCCGAGCGCGGTCGACCAGATGTTCCCGCCGCCGGCCGCAGCGCCCCGTCCGGAGAGCGCCCGCCCACGGCCACCCGGGCCACCGCCTCCGCGGAGCCCGGCGCCGCGGCCGTCCCGCGCCGCACCCCGGCGCGTGCGGCGCGGTCCGGGGGAGGAGGGTTCGGCGTCGTACCCGGAAGGGCGGCCGGGAGGGGAGGTCTCGACGGTGCTCATGCGTAGTGCACCTTCCTTTCGACGAAGCGGAGCTGGACCAGGGTGATGACCAGGAGGATCACGAACAGGATCGTGGAGATCGCCGCGGAGTAGCCGGCCTGGTTGTAGGTGCCGAAGGCCTGGAGGTAGGCCTCGTACACGAGCGTGGAGGTGCCCTGGCCGAGCGGGGTCATGATGCGGATCAGGTCGAACGCCTGCAGGGAGGAGATGAGGCACGTGATGGTCAGGAAGAACGTCGTGGGCGAGAGCAGCGGCAGCTTGATGGACCAGAACTGCCGCAGCGTCCCGGCACCGTCGAGCGAGGCCGCCTCGAGCACGTCCTTGTTGAGCGACTGCAGCCCGGCCAGGTACACGACCGCGCAATACCCCAGGTTCTTCCACACGTACACGATGATCACCATGACCAGCGCGAGGTCCGGGTTGTTGATCCACTGCGGGCTCGCCTGCCCGAACGAGCGCAGGACCCAGGACAGGACGCCGTAGACCGGGTCGAAGATGAACAGCCACACCAGGCCGACACCCACGCCGGAAAGGACGTACGGGGCGAACACCGCCGCGCGCGTGAGGGTGGTGCCGCGCAGGCCGCGGTTCAGGGCGAACGCGACGAGCAGGCCGAGCGCCATGGAGCCGCCGACCGTCCACAGCGTGAAGACGGCCGTGGTGCCGAGGACATCGGCGGCGTCGGGGCCCGTGAGGAAGCGGCGGTAGTTGTCGAGCCCGGCGACCGTCGCCGTGGGGGAGCCGAGCGTCCAGTTCAGGGTCGAGTACTGCAGGTTCGCCAGCAGCGGCCGGTAGGTGAACACGGCGATCAGCAGCAGGTTCGGGGCGGCGAACGCCAGGAAGATCCAGAACTCGCGGCGGCTGCGCGCGCTGCGGCGGGTGCCGCGGGTCCCGCTCGGGCGCGGGTTGGCCGGATGGCGTACGACGCCGGGGCCCCGCCTCCCGCCCGGAGCTTCCGGCGCGTCGGGGCCGGGCGGCGCGACGCGTGCGGGCGCGGCGGAAGGAGCGGCCGTGGCGCGTGCGTGGGTGGCGTGTGGGCGGGCGGTACGCGCGGTGGCGGCGTGTTCCGCGGCGGTGGTGGGCGCGGGCCCGGCGGCGCGCACGGGGCCGGTGGGGCCGGGCGTGGTCGCGGTCGCGGGCGGCGCGGTCGACGAGGCGGTGGATTCCGGATTCACGCCGACCACCGTTGCACGGCGGGTGGAACGGCGCGGGTCGGCAGGTGACGAGTCGATGAACCCGAAGCCAACGCTCGCCCCGGCACCGGCGGCCCTGACACGCGCGCCGCTCCCGTCACCTGGCCGCGCACCCAGCCTTCACGCGCGACCCTCCCCGTGGGGTCGGGGAAAGTGCGGGAATACCTCGCGCGGAGCGACATCTTCCCCGACGCCGCCGACGGGAGGATCGCGACGCGCCGGTGTGTTGGACGCCGCCACGCGGCGATTCGCGTTATCGACCCCAAGCGGGTAGGCTTGTTTGTTGGTTGTCTCTATGCCTATGCCCAAAAACCCGGGACCTGTCCACGGGTGCGGCGGATGCTGGAAACAAGCAAAAAACATACACGTCGGAAGCGCAAGCGACCGGCACAAACGTTAGCGGAGGATATGGCCAAGAAAGAGGGTGTCATCGAGGTAGAAGGCACCGTGTCGGAGGCACTGCCCAATGCGATGTTCCGCGTTGAGCTTCCCAACGGACACGTGGTCCTTGCCACTATCTCGGGCAAGATGCGTCAGCACTACATTCGGATCCTCCCCGAGGACCGCGTGGTGGTTGAACTCAGCCCGTACGACCTCAACCGCGGCCGAATCGTCTACCGCTACAAGTAGACCCGGAGCCCGCCCGTCAGGGAGGGCCTCGACGCCTACTGCTCCACATCAACAGCAACCGCAAAGGAAAGAACCTTGAAGGTCAACCCTAGCGTGAAGCCGATCTGCGAAAAGTGCAAGGTGATCCGCCGCAACGGCCGGGTCATGGTGATCTGCGAAAACCCACGCCACAAGCAGCGCCAGGGCTAGTTTCCCGCACGGGAAACCAGGCCTGCGCGTAGTTAGTAAATACGGCAGCACAGCGTCCACTACGCGGGACGCACACCCCCGGCACGGAGGCCGGGGACCTGGAGACAGGGTGGTGCTGCTCCACACCTCCGCGAAACACCGAAGGAAGACAACCACTATGGCTCGTCTCGCTGGCGTAGACATCCCGCGCGAAAAGCGCGTGATCATCGCGCTTACCTACATCTACGGCGTGGGCAAGACCCGTGCAGAACAGACCATCGCCGAAACCGGAATCTCCCCGGACATCCGCGTCAAGGACCTCACGGACGAGCAGCTGCTGCAGCTGCGCGACTACATCGAGGGCAACTTCAAGGTTGAGGGCGACCTCCGCCGCGAGGTGGCGGCCGACATCCGCCGCAAGGTGGAGATCGGCTCCTACGAGGGCATCCGCCACCGCAAGGGCCTGCCGGTCCGCGGTCAGCGCACCAAGACCAACGCTCGTACCCGCAAGGGCCCGAAGCGCACCGTCGCCGGTAAGAAGAAGACCCGCTAAGCGGATCCCCACACACCCAATTCGTAGGAGTTAGCAATGCCCCCAAAGACTCGTGGAGCGGTGCGTAAGCCGCGTCGCAAGGACAAGAAGAACATCGCGCTGGGTCAGGCGCACATCAAGAGCACGTTCAACAACACCATCGTGTCCATCACGGACCCGACCGGTGCCGTGATCTCCTGGGCCTCGGCCGGCGAGGTCGGGTTCAAGGGCTCCCGCAAGTCCACCCCGTACGCCGCCCAGATGGCCGCCGAATCCGCCGCCAAGCGCGCGCAGGAGCACGGCATGAAGAAGGTCGACGTCTTCGTGAAGGGTCCGGGCTCCGGCCGCGAGACCGCCATCCGCTCGCTCCAGGCCGCCGGCCTCGAGGTCGGGTCCATCCAGGACGTGTCCCCGAGCGCGCACAACGGCTGCCGCCCGCCGAAGCGCCGCCGCGTCTAGTTGAGGCACGCGCGGTACGCCCCGCCGTCGTCCTCCCCCCGGGGGTACGACGGCGGGGCGCGCCCCGCGCGGTCCTCTCGCCTGATCCAGACGGACGCCCGAGCGGCAGACGTCGTTTCCACCCACATGTGTTGCGTCATATAGCGGATGCTCGCTGAAAGGAAATGTAAGTGCTTATTGCACAGCGCCCCACCCTCACCGAAGAAGTAGTAGCGGACAACCGTTCGCGGTTCATCATCGAGCCGCTGGAGCCGGGCTTCGGCTACACCCTGGGCAACTCGCTGCGCCGCACGCTGCTGTCCTCCATCCCTGGTGCTGCTGTCACCAGCGTCCGGATCGACGGCGTGCTGCACGAGTTCACCACCGTTCAGGGTGTGAAGGAAGACGTCACCGAACTGATCCTGAACATCAAGAACCTCGCCGTGTCCTCCGAGCACGACGAGCCCGTCGTGGCGTACCTGCGCAAGCAGGGCCCCGGCGTCGTCACGGCCGCGGACATCACCCCGCCGGCCGGCGTCGAGTTCCACAACCCGGACCTGCACATCGCGACGCTGAACGCGAAGGGCAAGTTCGACATGGAGCTGACGATCGAGCGTGGCCGCGGCTACGTCTCGGCGTCGCAGAACAAGAGCGTCGATGCAGAGATCGGCCGCATCCCGGTCGACTCGATCTACTCGCCGGTGCTGAAGGTGACCTTCCGCGTGGAGGCCACCCGCGTCGAGCAGCGGACCGACTTCGACAAGCTGATCGTCGACGTCGAGACCAAGGACTCGATCCTTCCGCGCGACGCCGTCGCCTCGGCCGGCACCACCCTGGTGGAGCTGTTCGGCCTGGCCCGCGAGCTCAACGCCGCCGCCGAGGGCATCGAGATCGGCCCGTCCCCGACGGATGCCGCTCTCGCCGCCGACATGGCGCTGCCGATCGAGGACCTCGACCTGACGGTGCGCTCGTACAACTGCCTCAAGCGCGAGGGCATCCACACGGTGGGCGAGCTCGTGGCCCGTTCCGAGGCCGATCTGATGGACATCCGCAACTTCGGTGCCAAGTCCATCGACGAGGTCAAGGCGAAGCTCATCGAGCTGGGCCTGTCCCTGAAGGATTCCCCTCCAGGGTTCGACCTCGCCGCTCGTGCCGCCGCGATCGATGAGGACGACGTCGACTTCAGTGACGACGAGGCCTAGGGCCGCCTTCACAACCAGTACTTTGCCTGCTGCATCCCCGCCGAGACGGCGCGGAGCCGCGGGCACCATATGAGGAGATAACAACAATGCCTACCCCATCCAAGGGTCCGCGCCTCGGAGGCGGTCCTGCCCACGAGCGTCTGATGCTGGCCAACCTGGCCGCCCAGCTGTTCGAGCACAAGCGCATCACCACGACGGTGACCAAGGCCAAGCGCCTGCGCCCGTACGCCGAGCGCCTGGTGACCTTCGCCAAGCGCGGCGACCTGTCCTCGCGCCGCCGCGTGCAGGCCGCGATCGCGTCCCGCAGCCGCACCAACAAGGGCATCGTCCACGAGCTGTTCGAGAACATCGCGCCGCTCATGGCCAACCGCGACGGCGGCTACACCCGCATCACCAAGATCGGCAACCGCAAGGGCGACAACGCCCCCATGGCCGTCATCGAGCTGGTGCTGGAACCGGTGTCCCCGAAGCAGGCCGTCGTGAAGGAGGCCGAGAAGGCCGCCGAGCAGGCCGCCCCCGTCGAGGAGCCGCAGGTCGAGGAGACCGAGGTCGTCGAGACCGAGGCCGCCGCCGAGGAGACCGAGGCTCCGGCCGAGGCCGCTGAGGAGACCGTCGAGGAGAAGAAGGACGAGGCCTAGGCCCCGACCCTCTGAGCCGCCGACAGGCACAGCGTCCAGGAGGCCCGCCACCCCGTCAGGGGAGGCGGGCCTCCTGCCGTTCCCGGGCACCCTCCCCGCTCCCGGAGGCTCCGGAGGCTCCCGAACGCTTCGCCCGCGCCACCCCCTGCGGGGGACTTCGGACGGTGGGCGTACCGCGTGCCCTGGGTCCTCGAGCGGGCGGGCCCTTGAGCGCGTTGGAGCCTGGGTGACCGCCGTCCGGGAAAACCGGGGCTCAGGGGGCCGAGACCGAGAGCTCTTCGATGCGCCCCGCGAGCCATCCGGGACGCTGCAGCGGGAGTCCGTGTCCGGCGTCGGGCACCGTCTCCTGGACGCATCCCGGCAGGGCGCGGCGCAGGGCGGCGGCGGAGCGGAGCATCAGGGCGCGCTCGCGGGCGCCGGCCATGACGACGGCGGGGCCCGGGTAGCGCCGCCAACCTGCCGGGGGCTCGAAGCGCAGGTTCTCGCGGACCGCGTTGACCAAGGTCGTGCGGCTGATGCCGCGGGAGGTCGCCAGGTACTCGGGCAGCAGCTCGTCGGGAACGTGGAGCTCACGGGCCTGGGCGCGGGCGAACCAGGCGTAGCGCGCGAGCGGGGAGGCGAGGGCGAGCAGTCCCAGCGTCGACGCGGCCAGGGGTCCGGGCATGGGCTCGGCCTGCGCGCTCACGGCCATGACTCCGCGCACGAGCTCCGGGGACGTGGAGGCCAGCGCGACGGCGAGCTGCGCGCCGAGCGAGAAGCCGACGACGACGGCGCCCCGACGCGCGGTGGCCCGCGGACCGTCGACCGGGGGCATGCCCAGGAGATCGCGCAGGAGTGCCAGGGCATCGTCGTGGGTCGTGTAGGGAGCGTCCGCGCTGCGTCCGTGTCCGGGCAGGTCGGGGACCAGGACGTGGTGGCTCGTGGCGAGCCGCTGGGCGACGGGCCGCCACATCCAGCCGGCCATTCCTCCGCCGTGCAGCAGGACGACGGCTGGGGCGTCGGACGGACCGAGTCTCTCGCAGTGCATGCGGCCATCCTCGCACGCCCGCACACCGGAACGCCCGTGCGGCGGGTGGGCGCAGTGAGCGCGGAGGTCAGGCCGTGATGCGGCCGTCGTGGAGCTCCAGGACGGTGTCGGCGCGTTGGATCATGAGCGGATCGTGCGTGGAGACGACCGCCGCGACGCCCTGCTCGCGCACGAGCGTCCCGAGCAGGTCCATGATGGTCGCGGCGGTCCGCGAATCCAGCTGGCCGGTCGGCTCGTCGGCGATGATCACCGCGGGCCGGTTCGCCAGTGCCCGGGCCGTGCCGACGCGCTGCTGCTGCCCGCCGGAGAGCTCCGACGGCCGCTGGTTCCGGTGCTTCTCGAGCCCCACGAGCCGCAGCAGCTCGTCGACCCGCTCGCGCCGCGCCGGCGCGTCCCACCGGGCGATCCGCAGCGGGACCTCGACGTTCTCTGCCGCGGTGAGGATCGGCAGCAGTCCGAACGACTGGAAGATGAAGCCGAGGTCCCGCTGCCGCAGCGCCACGCGGCCGGGCTCGTCCATCGCGGTCAGCTCCCGCTCCGCCCCGTCGCCGCCGCGCAGCCACACCCGCCCGGAGTCCGGAGCGTCGAGCCCGCCGAGGCAGTTCAACAGCGTCGTCTTGCCGGAGCCCGACGGTCCGCGCACCACCATGAGCTCGCCCGCGTGCACGGCGAGGTCGACGTCGCGCACGGCGTGCACCGCGGCCTCGCCGCTCCCGTAGCTGCGGTTCAGTCCCTCGGCCCGCAGCGCCACCGGACCGCTCATGACTGCTCCTCCCGTCCCGTGTAGCGCTGGGCGCCGCGCGGCCGGCGGTAGGCCGCGTCGGAGTCCCCGGCCGGCGTCCCTTCCTGGTCCGGGGAGGACGACGCCGGGGCCCCACCACCGCTCCCGGCACGCCCCGGGTCGGGGCCGGGATCCGGAGCGGCGTCCCCGGGGGGATCCTCCGCGGTCGGGGACTCCGAGTTGCCTGTGGCCGAAGCGGCCGCAGGCGGCGGGGCGTGGCCGGGGGAGACCTGGACGTGGTCGTCCTGGAGGCCCAGCCGGACCCTCTCGCGCATGTCGAGGGCATCCATGAACTCCTCGGGCAGCTGCAGCCGTCCGACCTTGTCGATCACGGCGAACTCCTCGGCGATCTGGTGCTCGTGGCCGGCCTCGGTCGTGTGGGTGCGGCGCAGGGTCTCGGTGGAACAGCGGCCGTCGCGGATCTGGATGGTGCGGCGCACGTGCTCGGACACCGTGGGGTCGTGCGTGACGATCAGGGTCGTGGTCCCGAGCTCCTCGTTCACCGCCCGCATGGCCTCCAGCACCTCGGCGCTCGTGCGCTCGTCCAGCTCGCCCGTCGGCTCGTCGGCCAGGACCACGCGCGGGTTGTTCGCGATCGAGACCGCGAGCGCCACGCGTTGCTGCTGCCCGCCGGAGAGCTCCGAGGGCAGCCGGGCCCCGAGGTCTCCGAGCCCCACGGTCTCGAGCAGGTAGCCGGCCCGTTCGCGCGCCTCGCGCCGGCGCCCGATCGACATCGGCAGCATGACGTTCTCCCGCGCGCTCAGGTAGGGCAGGAGGTTACGCGGCGTCTGCTGCCAGACGAAGCCCACGGTCTCGCGCCGGTAGCGCACGCGTTCGGCGCCGCGCAGCGTCAGCAGGTCCACGCCGGCGACGCGCGCCGTGCCGGCCGTGGGCAGGTCGAGGCCGGAGAGGATGGTCAGCAGCGTGGACTTCCCCGAGCCCGAGGCCCCGATGATCGCCGTCATCTCGCCCTCCTCGACGCGCAGGTTCAGCCCCTGCAGCGCCTGCACCTCGAAGCCGTCGCCGCTGAAGATCCGCACGACGTCCTCGCACACGATGACCGGCTGCGCGGAGCCGGTCGGCTGTCCACGCCCCGGCCCCAGCGCCGCGGGCGCGGTGCCGCCGTCGACCGGCGTGCCGCCCTGCGTGGGCCGTCCGCCCACCGGCACGCCCTCGCGGCCCGCTTCGTGCGTGCTTCTGCTGCTCTGCTGCATCGTCCTACTCCTGTCCGATCCTCAACACGGTCGCCAGCTGCTGCCGCCGCGCCGCCCACAACGCGGCCGCGAGCGAGGCGCCCAGCACCACCGCGAACAACCCCAGGAACCCCAGCATGAGCCACGGGTCCACGCTCAGTGCCGGCGGTCCCGCGCCCCGGGTGTAGCCCTGCAGGTCGAGCCGGGGGAGGACGACGGCGGTGAGCGCCGCACCGCCGACGGCACCTGAGGCGAGTGCGGCCAACGACGGCGGGACCAGCTCCCAGAGCACGAGCCGCGGATCCTGCGTGGCCGGCATGCCGAGCGTGCGCAGCAGCGCGACGAGCTGGTTCCGTGCCGGCCCGGTCACGAGCGCGGTGAGCACGAGGGTCAGCAGTGCCAGCAGGGCGACGACGCCGACGATCGCCCACAGCCCCGCGCTCAGGCCCTTGACCGCCGGTTGGTCCAGGATCCTCGCGGCCTCGCCGTCCGGGGTGGCCAGCACGGAGGACCCGGGCACGGCATCGCGGATCGCGGCGAGGACCTCGGCCCGGTCGGCTGCCGGGTCGAGCCGGAAGTACACGATCGAGGGCCGGGTCTGGCTGCCGCGGACGGCGTTGTAGTTGGCGACGTCGACCATCGCCCAGTCCACGGCGGGCACGATCCCCGCGTCCTGCGGTCCCGTCCCGACGAGCACGGCCGGGTAGTAGCGGTCGAAGCGCACGGTCCCCTCGCCGCTCAGCGCTCCGTCGAAGCGGTCGGAGAGCAGCACCGGGACCGGCCGCGTCGCGAGGTCCGCGTCCTCGACGGAGGCCCCCTCCGCGCCGGCGGTCCCGGCGTCGTCCACTCCGCCGACCGTGCCGTCGGGGAAGAGCCGGGACAGGCGCTCGGCGCCGATGGCGCCGGGGAAGCCCGCCTGGACCTCGGCGAGGGCCCGCGTGTCGGCGGCGAGGAAGCGGT
Source organism: Zafaria sp. Z1313 (assembly GCF_050563205.1). Lineage (NCBI taxonomy): Bacteria > Bacillati > Actinomycetota > Actinomycetes > Micrococcales > Micrococcaceae > Zafaria > Zafaria sp. Z1313. The sequence continues at coordinate 76,170 of NZ_JBNWUK010000014.1, read as the reverse complement.
AGTTGCGTCGGGCGCCGGGCAGGTCGACGGCGCGGGCGCCGACGTCGGAGACCACCGCGAGCGCCTGCACCCCCTCGATGCCGCGCAGGGCGCGGACCTGGTCCGGGTCCAGGGGCGTGCCGCGGTACTTCACGTCCGCCCCGACCTCGGCCCGCGCGGTCTCGGCGATCCCGTCCCGGACGGTCGCGAGCAGCAGCCCGGAGAACACGAGGACGGAGACGCCCACGACGAGCGCGAGCAGGGGAACGACCGTCGCCCCGGGGGCCCGCAGCCCGCGCTCGGGCCCGAGGAAGCCGATCAGGCCCGTGGAGGCCCGCCCGCGGACGGCCCAGCGCCGCAGCACCACGGGGTACAGCCGCAGCACCACCACGGTCAGGGCGAGCCCAAGCAGCAGCGGCGTCGCCGCGAGCAGGGGGTCGACCCCGAGGCCGGCGGCAGCCCCGGCGTCGTCCCCGGCACCCGTTGGCCCGCTCGCGCCGCGCTGGTAGAGCAGGACGACGGCGGCCGCGGCCGCGAGCACGACGAGCCCTTCGAGCGCGGCGCGGAGCCGGGCGGACGGGCCCGTGCCGTCGCCGTCGTCGCCGTGGCGCAGCCCGGTGGGGATGTGGGTGAGGCAGAACAGGGCCGCGGGGGTGAGGCCGGCGGCGAGTGGGAGCCACAGCTGGCCGGGGCCGATGAGCGTGCCGGGAACGGTGGAGGGGACGAGGACGACGGCGGCCGCGGCCCCGAGCGCGGCGGCCGGCAGTCCGTAGGCGAGTCCCTCGAGTGCGAGGATGGCGCGCAGCTGGGGCCCGGAGGCACCGCGGGAGGCGACGAGCGCCAGGGCCGTGCGGCGCCGGCCGAGGACCAGGCGCACGGCCAGCGCGGCAGCGGCCAGGGACACGCCGAGCGGCCCCGAGGCCAGGAGCGCGAGGGCCTGCTGCGTGGTCGCGGTGATGCGCGTGGCCTCCGAGACGGCGTCCTGCGCGCGCGAGGTGAACGGGATCAGATGCCTTCCCGCGTCGCTCTCGAGCGCCATGGGGGCTGCGCCGAGGCCGCGCAGCTGCTGCTCGAGCGCGGCGGCGTTGCCCGTGTGGACGCGGGAGGCGTCGAGTGGCATCCACTGCCTCACGGTGACCGACGCGTTGGCCGTGGCGAAGGGCCGGAGCAGGACGTCCGGGTGGACGAGCGCGCCGGTGTCGACGTCCCAGCCGAGGTCGGGATCGAAGGCGAGCGCGGGTTCGGCCAGGGCGGTGTCGAGGCTCCACAGGACGGCGCCGGGGTCCGCGGGGCGGTACGTGCCGGCGAGGACCAGCGGCCGTTGCGGTGGGCGCTCGCCGGTCTCGCCGAAGACCTGGGGCGCCTGCGGAACGAGCCGCTCCTCGCCGATCGCCCACTGCGCGGTCTCGGCGGCCGTGGCGGGCAGCATCACCTCGACCGGGGCGGCGTCGTCGCCACGGCGCGGCTCGGCGGGCAGGCGGCCGTCGACGACCTCGAGGGCTCCCGCGGCCGACGGGGCCAGGGTGAGGTCCAGGGTGAGCGAGCGGACGCGGTCCGGCAGCCCGGAGACGACGGGGACGCCGGTGGCCGCGGCGGTCCACGCGGGATCGCCCGTGGCGTCGCGCAGCTCGGGTGGCAACTGGTCCCGGTAGGCGTCGAGCTGGGACTGGAAGGACTCGGGGGAGAAGGCCGCGGTGCGCTCGGGCAGCCGGGGTTCGGCCCAGGAGCCGACGAGGGCGCGGTCGCCGGGGCCGAGCTGGGCCAGGCCGTGCTGCAGGGAGGCGGTGTGCATGGACAGGATCGCGCGCGGCCAGAGGGTGAGCAGTCCGGCGACGATGAGCACGAACACGGCCAGGAGGACGGTGGGTCCGCGGTGGCGGCCGAACTGGCGGCGGAGCAGGGCGGCGAGCATCATCGGAAGTCCACCGCCAGCTCTCCGCTGCGGGCGTGCCGGCCGACGGCGCGCCCGTACCACCACACGCACGTCGCGACGGCGCCGAGTTCGACGGCCGCGGCTGCGGCCAGGACGGGCCAGTCCACGAGGAACGGCACGGGCATTTCCGCGGGCGCGCCGACGAGCGCGGAGCGGGCGAAGAGCGTGGCCGTGAGGGCCGCGGTGCCGAGCCCCACGAGGGTTCCGCAGACGACGCCGGTGCCTCCGACCAGCGCGAGCTCCAGCCTGCGGCTGCGCACCTGGGCCGCGGCGGAGAGGCCGAGGGCGCGCAGGATCGAGGTCTCGCGGCGGCGGTGGTGGACGAGCGCGAGCGTCGCCGCCGCGAGGGCCGTTCCGCCGAGCAGCAGGATGCCCGCGAAGCCGATCCACAGCGCGTCCCGGGCCGGGCTCGTGAAGCGCTGCGGCGCGGCGGCCTCCGCGGTGTCGACGGCCCCGGCACCGGGGAGCGCGGCGAGGATCCGGCCAAGCTCTGCGGACGTGGCGTGGGGTGCGGCTGTGCCTGCGGCGGCGCCGGTGGGCTCGCCGGCGGCGGTGGCTGCGCCGGCCGTGGCGGATCCGTCGGCGGGGGAGGCCCAGAGCTGGTTGGGCCGCGGCTGGACGGGGGAGTGGTGAAGGTACGCGGCCTGCAGGCGTGGCCAGTCGACGAGGACGCCCGACGCCGTGGGGAGGCCGGGCAGCACGGGCGCGGTGCCGGCGACGTCGAGCTGGAGCCGCGTCCCGCCGACGGCGGCCCCGAGGGGCCCGCCCAGGGTGCCGATCCGGCCCGCGAGCTCGGCGGAGAGGATGGCCGGGACCGGGGCGTCGGCGATGGGCGCCGCGATGAACCTCGCCCGGGTGAAGCGTCCGTCGGCCCGTTCGAAGTCGTAGACGGCGTCGAGTCCCTGCTGCTGCGCGTCCGCGAGCCCCTCACCGGTGAAGTCCCCCGAGGGGACGATGAAGTCTTCGGCCGCCAATGGGGCCCCGTGTAGCGCGCCCGTGAAGTCCACCGTGCGGAGCTGGAGCTCGTGGTGGGCGCTGCCGTCCGGCGGGGCGGCGTCGAGGTCGAGGGCGGCGATCCGGAGCGGCTGCCTGGCGGCGTCGGGAAGCGGGAAGTCGATCTCGAGTTCGGCCTCCGTCCCGGCCACGACGGGCAGCGCGGCGGGCGCGGTGGCGGGAATGGCGTGCAGCTGGCCGTCGGCATCCGCGATCCAGGCCGTGGCGGTCAGGGTCCGTCCGGTTCCCGTGGCCTGCCCCGCCTCGGGCAGACGCCGGATCATGTCGTGGAACGCGTTCAGCTCGGCGGGGGTCATCTGTGCCAGCTCGGCTTCGCTCGGCGCTTCGAAGACGTCGGCCTCGAAGGCGACCCGCTCGGCCCGCGCCACAAGCCGGATGGAGTCCGTGCCCTCCGGAACCACGAGGGGCTCGGGCCAGTCGGCGGGCGCGCCGGCCGTGCCGGACCCGCCCGTCGTCCCGGCGGGACGTCCTGTGGAGCCGTCGGCGCCGTCGAAGCCGTCGGACGGCGCGACCAGGTCCGCGCTCCCGAGGACGCCCGGACCGCCGAGGAGGGCGGCGGCGCGCTCGGCGTCGAAGATCCCCGGGTCCGCGCCCACCAGGCCGGCTAGCGCCGTGGAGTCGACGGCCGAGAGCATGGAGCGCTCGGACCCGGTGCGCAGTTCGGCCGAGTAGACCCGTGAGGCCGTTGCGCCGGCCTCCGACACGGGCGCGAGCGGCACGATTCCCGCTCCCGGCCGCACCGTGCCGGGCCCGGGGAACGCGGCCCGCACCGTGCCGCCTCCGAGCTGGCCGGCCGCATGCTGCGCGGCCCCGCCGGTCGCAGTGAACGAGGCGCTGAAGGCGGCCGAGGACAGGGTCAAGGCCACGAGCAGCGCAGGAACGGCGAAGTAGCCGAACCCACGCGCGAGCGTCCGCCCTGCCAGGACGGCCGGCATGCCGGGGAACCGGCCGAGCAGCGGGTCGGCGAGCCGCGCTGCCGCCGCGCCGAGGCCCACCGCCGCGAGGCAGAGCCCCACGATCAGCAGCGCGGGCGCGGGCGCGGCGACGGGGTTCGCCCCTCCGGCCGCGCCGGCGTTCAGCGGCGAGCCGGTCGTGAGCAGCTGCCACGTGCTGAGGGCCGCCGCCCCGGCGCCGAGGACGCCGAGCACGTAGCCGACCGGGGCCAGGCGGCGCAGCGCGGTGCCGGTGTCGGGCAGGGAGCGCAGGGCGGCCAGCAGGGCGGCGCCGGTGGCGAGGACGACGCCGGTGCCCGCCGCGGCGACGGGAACCCACCACGTCACCGCGGCCGCCTCTCCCAGCAGCGGCACGTAGCCTCCGGGTGCGCCGGTGCGCCAACGGGCGAGGACGGGCAGCAGCGCGGCGCCCAGGCCCCAACCCGCGAGCGCGCCGGCGACGGCGGGAACGGCCGACTCGGCGGCGGCGAGCGCGGTGGTCTGCCCCGGTGCGGTGCCGCGCGAGACGAGCAGCAGCGCCTCCTGCGAGCGGTAGCGGACGAGTAGACGGGCCAGCATCGCGAGGGCCAGGACGGCGACGAGGACGAGGAGGACGGCAGCCGCGGGGATGATCGCGCCCGCGGACTGGGAGGCCGCGGCCGCGGTGGCGAGCGTCGCGGGCAGGGCGCCGCTCGCGACGACGCCGGAGCGGTTCACGGCTCGGTCGGCCGCCGCGGCGTCGGCGAGGCCACCGAGCCCGGCGACGAGGCGGGACAACTGGCCGGCCTCCACGGTGTCCGGATCCAGGGCCAGCCCGTGCAGCGTGCGCTCCGAGGCGCCGGCGTCCACGAGGAGCGCGGCGGCGTCGACGGGGGCGGCGAGGACCAGCACGGGCCCGTCGAGCGCTGCGGCCGGGTGGGCGAGCAGGGCGGCGGCGGACGGTTCGGGGTCGTCCAGCACGGAGGCGACGAGCAGGACCGCCGCGGGTCCACCGTCCTTCCCCTCCAGGGGCAGGGTCCTTCCAGGGCCCAGCCCGTACGCCTCGGCTGAGGACGCTCCGACGGCCACCCGGACCACGGGGCCCGGCGACTCATCGGAGTCGACGGGCGGCGCGTCCTCGAGCGTGAAGGCCTCCGAGGAGACCACGGCGATGGCCGGCCGTTCCGCGGTGGCGGCCCCGGCGTCGTCGGGGTTTTCGGTGTTACCCGCGCCGGCCTCGCCGTCCGCACCGGGAGCGGTGCTGCCGTCGCCCGGGGCGGCGGCCCCGGCGTCGCCTGCGAGATCCAAGCCCGTGAGCAGGGAAGCGTCCGACCGCGCGACCCCGTCCTCGAGCCCCCGCGCGGCCACGAGGGCGTCGAAGGCCTGCCGGTCGGAGGCCGCGCCCGAGTGGAGCGCGAGGTACGTCGTCGAGTCCTGCGGCCCGGCCGCCAGCGCGCGCAGGGCGTGCCCCGTCGCGAGCCCCGCGTGCCCGCTGCCGAGCGTCAACGCGGCGGTCGCTAGGAGCACGGCCCCCCCGAACACGGTCAGCAGCCCGCGGTGCCGGCGCGCGCGGGGGAGTGCGATGAGACGCATCAGCACCGCGGACCCCCCTCCGGCCAGCGCTGTGTGCGCCGGGCAATCAGTTCACGCTATCCGGTTCCGACATGGGTGTGAAGAGCTTCCTGAACACCGTGTGGACGAATCCGCCCATGTCACGGATGTGGAAGGGAGGTTCGGACAGCTGCCCTCCGGAGCGCGGAGATGGCCGTGCGCCGCAACATCGCCCGGAGCGTGGGGCCGCCGCGCGCCGCCGCCGATGGATCGTCAGGTCTTGGACGATTCGTCGTCCAACGGTCACGGTTTCGTCCAGGACGTGATGATCGGGGAGGCCAATCACTTGCGGCGCGTGGGGAGCGCCCGCCCCTGTCCCTACGCCTAGAATCGTGCGCATGGAAAACTCCGTCCCGGCCGGCAACCCGGCGCGTCAGGAGGCCGCCGGGCCGGACGCTCGCGCGGAGGCCCCCCGGGAACCCGAAGCCTCCGAGACCGCCACCGCCCCCGCGGCACCTGAAGCCGCCACAATCCCCGAAGCCCCGACGCTTCCCGGGATCCCCACCGTACGGATCCGCATGGACCTGGCCTACGACGGCACCGGGTTCTCCGGTTGGGCCACGCAGCCCGGTCGGCGCACGGTGCAGGGCCTCGTCGAGGAGGCCCTCGCGCTGCTCTTCCGCCGGCCCGTGCGCACGACGGTCGCAGGCCGCACGGACGCGGGGGTGCACGCGCGGGGCCAGGTCGTGCACTTCGACCTCACGCCGGACGAGTACTCGGGGCTCCCGCGTGGCAAGGACATCCCGCCGGAGACCGCGCTCGTGCGCCGCCTGCGCGGGGTCATGGGCCGCTACGGCAGCGAGGTCGTGGTGCACGCGGCCGCGCTCGCCGGGCCAGGGTTCGATGCCCGCTTCTCGGCCCTGTGGAGGCGCTATTCGTACCGGATCGCGGACGGCGGCGGGCGCTGGGATCCGCTCACGCGCAACGACACGCTGTGGTTCGACTCCGCCCTGGACGTCGACGCGCTCAACGCCGAGGCCGCGGCGCTCAACGGGCGGCACGACTTCCTGAGCTTCTGCAAGCCGCGGGAGGGTGCGACGACGATCCGCACGCTCGAGGAGTTCCGGTTCGATCGCGGCGCGGACGGCATCATCGTGGCGCACCTGCGGGCGGACGCGTTCTGCCACAACATGGTGCGCACGCTCGTCGGGGCGGTGCTGCGGGTCGGGGACGGTCGTGAGGAGCCGGGCTGGCTCGCGCTGCGGCTCGGCCAGCGGATCCGCGATGCCAGGACGACCCTCGCCGCGCCCCATCCGCTGGTGCTGGAGGAGGTCGCCTACCCGGCGGATGCGGAGCTCGCGGCCCGTGCCGAGCTGACGCGGGCGCGGCGCACGCCGGCGGACGCGGCGCGCTAGGGGCGCGGCCGAGGCCGGGAACGGGCGGAGTACGACGCCGGATGCGCGCCTTCCGGGCCCCGTATCCCGGGCGCGGGGTGGGGCCGGCGACCATGTTGCGTAGTGCGCGCTGGGGTGGCGAGGTGGTAGCTCGACTCGTGATAGCAGGAGACTCCGACCGGATCAAGGCTTTTGCCCACATGGGTGCCCACATTGTTGACGAAAACTTTGTGGGTCAACCTTCTTGGGAACCCGCACCAAGAGTGCTGAAGTGGAGGTGTTGGTGTTCTCCTAGAGGTAGGCGATGGCGGGTGGGATCCCGTCGAGGCCGTTGATCCCGAAGGTGAGCGCCGTGTAATCCGTCTCTGACAAGTGCTTTTGTGGTTTTCCGCATGAATGGGCAGGCGCATTGAGTCGGAAACGAATATTCAATACAATCGCATAAATACCGAAGCAAGGCCGCGCCAGTCTGAGACTGGAAGCGGCACGTGCGGGCGGCGCGAGTTGGGGTTCTGTTGGGCGAACGCGCTGCCCACCGTTTGAAACCGTATCCGGGTTGGGGAATCCGGTGCGCGTTGATCATAAATGCATACATCTCTTTTGGGGGGAGTTCCATGCGTCCCGGTTTCTTGAACCATATTCATTTAGGCAGCCTTCACGGCTGCCTCGACCGGCAAGTCGCTGTGCCGGGTGGCTGCACTACGCCAGTGGAGGACGCGTGCTAGTCCCGGTCTCCAGCACTCCGCAGTCCTTGGCGCCCGACCACCGGCAGCCGTCGCAACTCGTGGGCCGCGCCGAGCTGCTCCAGGAACTGAAGTCGCTGACGGCCGCGCCAACGGGTTCCGTCCTGCTGCTCACGGGCGCCCCGGGCATCGGCAAGACGGCCGTGATGGACAAGCTGCAGTCGGACCTGGACCCGGCCCCCGCCGTCGTCCTCGTCAATGGTAGCGAGACCGGGAGGTCCTTCTCGGGCGTCCACGCGCTCCTCGCCGCGTTCGAGATCACGGGCGTCGAGGGGACCGACGAGGTCGGATCCGCCCTGGCCACGGGCGAGGCGGGCGACGACCCGTTCCAGATCGCCCGGCTCGTCGGCACGATCTGCAAGCCCGAGACGGCCATCCGCCGGGTCGTCCTGATCGACGACGTCGACGCGATGGACCGCCCGAGCCTCGAGGTCCTCGGGCACCTCTCCACGCGCGCCCACGCCGCGGGGATCACGTTGATCTGCGCGGCCACCGAGGTCGAAGCAGGCGGCCCCCTCTCGGGGTGGCCGGCCCGTGAGCTGCGTCCTCTCGACTTCGACGAGGCACTCACCCTGGCCGGGGACCTCGCCGGGCCCGGCGCCCAGGCCGCGGTGCTGCGCACCGTCGTCGGACATGCCGAGGGGGTGCCGCGGGCCGTGCGGGAGACGCTCGAGCTGCTCCCAGCCCGCCAGCTCAACGGCTGGGACCCGATGCGCCTGCCGCTGCGTATGGGCACGGCCTCGACGAGGGCCGCGGCCCAGGGGCTGGATCGCCTGGATGAGCGCGCCCGGCGGTTCGTGGAGCTGCTCGCGACCGCGCAACTGACGCCCATGGAGGCGCTCATGCGCACCGACCCGGCCGCCGTCGACCTGGTCTCCGACCTCATCGACGACGGCTGGATCGAGGTCAACGGGAGCTACCTCGAACTGAAACCGGCCATCAGGTCCTACGTGTACTGGGAACAGGGCTCGCAGAAGCGCCGCGAGGCGCACGAGGCGCTGGCTGCCGCGTGCGAGGGCTTCGACGACCGCCTCACGCTGTGGCACGGCACGCTCGCCGGGGCGCGCCAGGCCACGGCCGTGGAGCTGCTCGGCGCGGCCGAGTCCTTCATCCGCGAAGGCTGGCCCGTCCCCGGGCTAGAGCTCATCGAACTGGCTTTGCGGCGCCGACTCGCCAACCCCGAGGCGACCGCCGCGCTGATCAACGTGTGCCACGCGCTCGTACTGACGGGGCGGCTGTCGTGGGTGCGGCGCTACGTGCACGTGGTCTCGCGCTCGCCGGGAAACGAGCAGCACCCGATCGCGCTCGAGACCCTGCGCATGGAGTACGGTTTCCTGCTCAACCTCACGGCGCCGCAGCGTGGGCTGCAGTCCACGCTGCGGGTGGCCGAGGACGGATCGGCGAGCCCGACGGAGGCCGCCGAGTGCGCCCATGCCTGGGTCCTCGCCTCGCTCTTCCACGCCGTGCGCTGGGAGGCGAGCGAGGCGCTGGCAGCCGCGGCCGGGGCGCGGGGCTACCTCGACGTGGCCGAGCCGTCCTCGCGGTACCTGCAGGACGGGAACGCGTGCCTCGTCGAGGCGCTCCAGGGCCGTGCGGGCGCGGCGGAGCGGGCCTACGAGTCGATCATGAACGCCGACCCGGGTGACGTCCCGCCGCAGACGCTGGTCATGGTGGCGGTGGCGCTGACCCACGCCGGCCACTACGGCGAGTGCCGGGCCGTGCTCTCGCGCTTCGTCGAGACGCCCAACCATGCCGAGACGCTGTGGATGGACATCTCGCGGTTCGTCCGTGTCGAGAACGAGCTGCGGGCCGGGAACATCTCGGGCGCGTTCAGCGCGATCGAGCTGATCGGGACGATGACCGACAGCGAGGTCCTGCGCCCCTACCGCTGGCTGTACATGACCTGGTACTGGTTCGCCAAGGACCGGCCCGACCTCGCGGAGGCCTACGCAGTGAAGCTGCGCACCGTCGCCTCGCCCGAGTCGCATGCGTGGCTTGTGGCCCGGCTGTCCTCGATCGAGGGCGGCTTCGCGGCCCTGACCGGCGACTACGAGCTAGCCGTGCGCAAGCTCTTACGCGCCGCCTCGCTGACGGAGTTCATCGAGAACCCCGAGCTGATGCGGCTCGAGCCGCGCCTCATCGAGCTCCTCGTGCTCACGGGCCAGGAGGCCGAGGCGGCCGTGCGCTGCCGGGACTTCCAGCAGCGGGTGGCGCGGTTCCCGTCCAAGTGGTCGCGGATGGCGCTGGCCCGCTCCCGGGCTGCCTTGATGCGCGGCCAGGATTCGCTCGACGTCTACGCGCAGGCCGTCCGCACGGGGTCCCAGCGGCAGAACCAGTACGAGCTGGCCCCCCTCATGGCCGCCTACGCGCGCCGCCTGCACGAGTACGGCCAGGTGGACCAGGCGCACGAGACCCTGCGCACGGCCAAGACGCTCTACCGCGAGGTCGGGGCGACGACGTGGGCCGAGCACCTCACGCTCGACGGGGCCGCGGGCGGGGATCCGATCCAGCATCCGCTCATGGCCCAGCTGAGCGCGGACGAGCGCGCCGTCGTCGAACGTGTCATCCAGGGCCGGCGGAACAAGGAGATCGCGGCCGAGCTGTTCGTCTCCCTGCGGACCGTGGAGGTGCGGCTGACCAAGGTCTACCGCAAGCTCGGGGCCCGCACGCGCGCCCACCTGACCGCCATGCTGAGCAACGGCCACGCGAACGGGACCGCGAACGGCAACGGCCACGCCGGGTACAGCGCGAGCGAGAACGCGCAGGTCTAGCGGCCCGGCGCGGCCGACGACAACGCAGAGGGAGCCCGGGCCGATGACCCGGGCTCCCTCTGCGGTCCGCCGCACCATTGCGGCGGTCCTGTTCCCTCGCCCTTGAGGGGTTCTGCGCCACGGTGCCCCCAAGCCGCCGTGCCGAGGTTGCCCACGTCCCGGCCTCCGGACCTCGCCCAGCGCGGCGTGTCGGGCGGACACGCCGCGGCCCGGTGCCGGGAAGTGGGAAGTCTTCACTTCCCGGCGCCGCCTATCAGCCGGCGCCCAGGGCGGCCGGCCGCCGCCCGTCCGCGACGGCGTCGTCTTCGGCGTTCGCGTCGTCGAGCGCGGCGGGACGGCGGGAGGGGCTGGCCCAGGCACCGTTGGTCTTGGAATGCGGCCCGAAGGCGCGGGCGAAGGCCTTGAGGCATAGGAAGGCGTCGAGCACGCGCACGAGCGGGAAGACGATCCCGAGCAGCAAGTAATGCGGCCGGCGGGTGATGACGGCGGCGATGACGGTGAGCAGGTAGTCGGGCAGCAGTACGCCGAACACCACGACCGTCACCGGCAGCACGCCGGTCAGCCACAGCCAGGACTGGTCCTGCACCACGACGGCCTCGGAGACCAGGAGCGCGGTGGTGCTCATGATCAGCACGGGCAGCATGAGCAGCATGACGATGCTGCTCAACACGAGCTCGACGGCGTAGAAGCCGACGACGGGCCAGAACAGCCCGCGGTGCAGCACGCCGTGGCGGCGCAGGGTCTGCCAGAAGCCGAGCGCCCAGCGCTGGACCTGCTTGGCGTAATCGACGAGGTTGTCGGGGTCCTGCGTGTAGGCGATGGCGGCGTGCGGGTGGAACGCGATCCGGCCGAGCTTCTTGGCGTGGACCTCGAACGTCATGTTGAAGTCCTCGATCGCCAGTCCCTTCGCGGCGATGTCGATATGCCGCAGCACGCGGGTGCGGTAGAGACTCGCGAACCCGGGCACGATCATCACGACGTTGACGTGCCGGGCGGCCTGGCCGTACTTGTGCAGGTACTGCACGGCGATGTAGAGCCGCTCGCGGTAGCCCACGAGGACCCTCCCGAGCCAGGTCGAGGGCGCGGGGTCCGCGAGCGTGGAGGCGCGCCCCGCGACGGCGACGACGTCCTCGTCGGCCAGCATCGGCAGGGCGGTCTCGAGGTAGTCGGCAGCGAGCTGGGTGTCGGCGTCGAGCAGCATGACGGCCTTGTAGCGCTCCTCGAGCCGGAAGTGGCCGATCGCCGCGACGAGGGCGCCGGCCTTGCCCCGGTTGGGGAACAGCTCGACGACGTTGGCGCCCATCGAGCGCACGATCTCCGCGGTGCGGTCGCTCGAGCCGTCGGAGGCCACGTAGATCTGGTGCGGCTTCACGAGGCGCGCGGCGGAGCGGATCGTCTCGGCGATTACGAGCTCCTCGTTGTGCGCGGCGACGAGGACCGCCACGTCGGAGGGCAGGGGAGGGGACGACGCCGGGGCCCCGCCGTCGTGCCCGGATTCCGTCCGGTGTCCCACGGCTCCGGAGCGGCGCCGCAAGCGGCGCGGCGTGCCGGCGAGGTAGCGGATGAGGCCGGCGGTGGTCCACACGGCGGTGCTGAGTCCCAGGATCACGAGGATCGCCAGGGCGTAGATGGGTTCCATCGGTGCCATTCCCTCCAAGGTGCGGTGGTCCGGGGCGTGCGAGAGCCGTCCGGGCTCCTTCAGCGTAGGTGCGGCGGTCCCGGCCCCGCGAGGGTCCCGTGTGCGGTTCACCACACCGTTTTGCGGGGCCGCGGTGGGCACCCACACGATCCGCGGCCGGGGCTTGGGGCGCGGTGGCGGGGCGGCGCAGAGTGGAAGGGCCGGCGGAGCCCCTGGGAGGCTCCGGCGCGGGATCTGCCTGTCGAGTAAGGGGAACGGACAGGCCCGCCGGGCCCTTGGGGCCAGCATCCGGTCGGATCCAACTTGGGAAGTAGGAACATCGACATGACCACCATTGCCTCCACCACGTCTGCTCAGGGAACCCTTGCGGCGGCAACTACCAGCGCTCCCGGCGCCGCGCTCCGCCCGGAGCGGCCGACGGGGCTCGAGGAAGCAGTACGCATCGAGGCGGGCCAGCGGCGGTTCGACTTCGATGTCGCGATCGTCGGCCTCGGATACGTGGGCCTGCCCACGGCCCTGGCCTTCCACGCCGCCGGCGCCCGCGTCCTCGGCGTCGACGTCAGCGCCCGCCGGCTCGAGGAGATCTTCAGTTACCGCGCGGACCTCGTCGAATCGGACCGGGCCCGCCTCGACGAGGCCCTCGAGGACGAGCACTTCCTGCTCACGCAGGACACCTCGGTGATCCAGGCCGCGGCCGCGGTGATCGTCTGCGTCCCGACGCCGATCGACGCCCACCAGGTGCCGGACCTGAAGATCCTGCGCGGCGCCTGCGCCATGGTCGTGGACACCGCCGTCGCGGGGCAGCTGCTCATGCTGACCTCCACGACCTATGCCGGGTGCACACGGGACCTGCTCGTCGAGCCGCTCGCGGCGCGCGGCCTCGAGGCCGGAACCGACGTCTTCGTCGCCTTCAGCCCCGAGCGCATCGACCCCGGCAACACGCGCTTCGCGCAGGAGGACGTGCCGCGCGTCATCGGCGGGGCGACGCGCGCCTGCGCGGCCAAGGCCCACGCGTTGATCTCGCGCTACGCCCACAGGACCCACACCGTCGCCTCGATGGAGGCCGCGGAGATGACCAAGCTCCTGGAGAACACCTTCCGGGCCGTGAACATCGCCATGATCAATGAGTTCGCCGAGGCCTGCCGGGACCTGGACGTCTCCGTCACGGAGGTCATCGACGCCGCGGCGACCAAGCCCTACGGCTTCATGGCGTTCTACCCGGGGCCGGGCGTCGGAGGGCACTGCATCCCGTGCGATCCGCACTACCTGCTGTGGCAGCTGCGCAAGCGCCACCGCGGGGCGCCGGTCATCGAGCAGGCCATGACGGCGATCTCGCAGCGCCCGGGCCGCACGGCGGACCGCGTGCGGGAGGTCCTCTCCGGCGCCGGCGCCGGCATCCGGGACGCCCGCGTCCTGGTCCTCGGCGTCTCCTACAAGCCGGACGTCGCCGACCTGCGCGAGTCGCCGGCCCTGGAGATCATCACCGAGCTGCGGGCCATGGGCGCCGACGTCGGCTACCACGACCCGCACTTCGCGGCGATCGACTTCGGCGGTGAGCGCCTCGCCCACGTCGAGGACCCGGCCGGCTTCGGCGCGGACCTGGTGCTGCTGCACACGCGCCACTCCGCCGTGGACCTGGACTGGATCGACCCCCGCGCGATCGTCCTGGACGCGACCTACCGCGCCACGGACGTGCCCGGCAGCATCGCCCTCTGACCACCACATCTCGAAGCCGTAAAAGTAACAGCAGCCACAAGGGAGCCACACCATGAAGACCACCATCACCGGCGGCGCCGGATTCATCGGCAGCCACCTCACCGACTACCTCCTGGCCGAGGGCGACGAGGTCACCGTCCTCGACGACCTCTCCACGGGCAGCCTCGACAACCTCGCCGAGGCCCTGGACAGCGAGTCCTTCAGCTTCATCGAGGGCTCCGTCCTGGACCAGGAGGCCGTGCGCCGCGCGGTCGCCGGCGCCGACCGGGTGTTCCACCTCGCCGCGGCGGTCGGCGTGCAGCTGATCGTCGAGCAGCCGTTGCAGAGCCTGCGCACCAACATCCACGGCACGGAGAACGTGTTGAACGCAGCGCTCGCGGAGGACGCCGTGCTCGTGCTCGCCTCCACGAGTGAGGTCTACGGCAAGAACGCCTCGGACTCCCTGGACGAGGAGGCGGACCGGATCCTCGGTTCGGCGCTGAAGTCCCGCTGGACGTACGCGGGCGCCAAGGGCATCGACGAGGCGTTCGCGCACGCCTACTGGTCGGAGCTGGGCCTGAAGGTCGCGATCGTGCGCCTGTTCAACACCGTCGGCCCCCGCCAGACCGGCCGCTACGGCATGGTCGTGCCGAACCTCGTGGGCCAGGCGCTCGCCGGTGCCCCGCTGACGGTGTTCGGAGACGGACTGCAGAGCCGCTGCTTCTCCTACGTGGGCGACGTCGTCCCGGCCCTCGTGCGGCTGTCCGGGCAGGAGTCGGCGTTCGGCCAGGCGTTCAACCTGGGCGGCGCGCAGGAGGTCAGCATCCTGGAGCTGGCCGAGCGCATCGTCGAGCGCACGGGGAGCGACAGCTCCATCACGCTCGTGCCCTACGAGCAGGCGTACGCGCCGGGCTACGAGGACATGCGCCGCCGCGTGCCGAACAACTCCAAGGCGAACGGCCTGATCGGGTTCGTCCCGGGGACCAATGTTGATCGGATCATCGACCTCGTGGCCGAGGACCTGCGCCAGCGGGGTTCGCTCGAGGCGCGGCTCATGGGCAAGCCGGGCGCCTTGGCGCCCCTCGCGGCCGCGGGATAGGCCGCCACCGGGCGGTCCCGGGCTTGGGCCCGGGACGCGCCCCCACAGTCGCGGCCGCCCCCGGGTGGCCGCTGAGGGGCGGCCGGCGTAACCCCCCAAACGCCGGCCGCCCTGCTTTTAACCCGCTGCACGCGCCGCACGCGACGTGCACGGCACCGGCCGGGGGAGCCGCGGAGGAGTCCGCGGCGGCCGAACGGACGGAGGGGACCCGTCCGCGAGCACTACGGGAGGCGGCGTCGCGCCGCAGCCTTCAAGGAAGCGTGGGGGATTCCGCGCAGGACCGTAAGGAAGTGAAGTCATGACAGAACCGACATCCAGACGGAGGGGCGTTTGGAGGGTTCCGCTGCTGATCCTGACCGTGCTGCTGGTCGCCGTGATGGCGGTCCCGGTCGCGGTCACCCTGTTCCCGGCGCTCGCCGGGGATTCGGGGGAGCCGGCGGCCGCGGGCCCGAGCCCGTCGACGCGGCTGGCCGGCGGGCAGAAGCGTGCGACGACGGAGCCGGACCCGGTGGGCCTGGCCCGGCAGGTGCCGCTGACGTCGGCGGGGCTGCCGGTCGACGGCAGCACAGTGGTGAGCCTGACGTTCGACGACGGCACCAAGGACCAGCTGATCGCCGCGGAGGTGATGGAGCGCCACGGGCTCCAGGGGACGTTCTTCGTGAACTCCGGGTCGACGGGCTTCGACGGCTACCTCGACCTCGAGGACCTGAACCGGCTGTACGCGGCGGGGCACGAGCTCGGCGGCCACGGCTACCAGCACGTGGAGCTGGACAAGGTCCCGGTGGACGAGGCCGCCCGGCAGATCTGCCTGGACCGGGCGATGCTCATGGGCTGGGGCTTCAGGACCACGAGCTTCGCGTATCCGAACGCGGCGAGCACCCAGGGCGTGCGGGACGCTGCGGAGGAGTGCGGCTACAACACGGCCCGCGGTCTCGGCGGCACGGCCACGGACTTCTCCTGCGGGGCGTGCCCGACGGCCGAGAAGCTGGTTCCGGACGAGCCGTTCCTGACCAAGGCGCCGCAGATGGTGAACGAGGACTGGACGCTCGAGGACCTCAAGGCGCCGGTGCTCGGCGCGGAGGCGAACGGCGGAGGCTGGGTGCAGATGACGTTCCACACGGTCTGCGAGGGCAGCTGTGGCGGGATCTCGGTCGATCCGCAGGTCTTCGAGGAGTACATGGCGTGGCTCAAGGAGCGCGAGGCACGCGGCACGATCGTGCGCACGGTGGACGAGGTGGTCGGCGGCGAGGAGAAGGCGGCCGTGGACGGCCCGGACCCGTCGGTCCCGGACACGGGCAGCGCCGGGGTCGTGAACCCGGGATTGGAGATGCTGGACAACGAGGCGTATCCGGTGTGCTGGGAGGCGGCCGGCTACGGCAAGAACACGGCGTCGTTCACGCGGGTCAGCCCGGGGCTGCGCGGGGACACCGCGTACCGGGTGACGGTGGCGGACCACGTCGACGGCGACGCGAAGCTGCTGCTGCGCATGGACCTCGGCGAGTGCAGCCCCATCGTGGAGCCGGGGCACAGCTACACGCTCCGCACGCACTACCAGGGCACGGGGGACCCGCAGTTCGTGGTCTACCTGCGCACGGTGGACGGGCGGTGGGACTACTGGCAGGCGAGCCCGTTCTTCCGGGCCTCGGACAAGGTGCGGGAAGCGGTGTGGACCACGCCCGTGATCCCGGAGGGTCACACGGCGATCAGCTTCGGCCTGGCGCTTGTGGAGGAGGGCTCGATCGTCACGGACGACTACGCGCTCACGTCCAACGGCGAGCTCTCGGCGAACGGCAACGGCTGGCTGCGCCCGCCGGCGTTCCTGCGGGACGCGCTCGGAACGCTGACCGGCTCGACGGGCTCGTGACGCCGGCCCGGTAGCCCCGCGTACGACGCCGGTGCCCGCCTGCGCAGCGCAGGCGGGCACCGGCGTTGTACCCGTCGTCGTCCCCGGCGCGGGATGCGCGAGGCGACTTGTGCTTTTGGCCGCGGGGCGTTAATGCCGTAAAGTTGTTGGCTGCAGTGCGTGTCCTTTTGCCCGACATCACTCGCCTCGCGTGACGGCCCAGTTGCAGGGCCCTGGTCTGCGGGGCGTGCGGGCAGCCTTGGGCGGCCGGTTGGAATCAGTCCTCACCTGATGAACTGGTAGAGCGCAACTCAAGAACACAGTGCTTGGCTGGTAGTGGATCTCACCGCTGCTGCCGGACGGGCGCTTGACCAGTATCTAAGGAAACGAAGGCAATTACTGTGCGTACGTACACTCCGAAGCCCGGCGACGCAGACCGCCAGTGGCACGTCATTGACGCCACTGACGTCGTTCTGGGCCGCCTCGCCAGCCAGACCGCAACTCTGCTGCGTGGCAAGCACAAGGCGACCTTCGCCCCCCACATGGACATGGGCGATTTCGTCATCATCATCAACGCCGAGAAGGTCGCCCTGACGGGTGCCAAGCTCGAGCAGAAGCGCGCCTACCGCCACTCCGGCTTCCCGGGCGGCCTCAAGTCCGTGAGCTACGCCGAGCTTCTCGAGAAGAACCCGGTTCAGGCCGTGGAGAAGGCCGTCAAGGGCATGCTCCCGAAGAACTCCCTGGCTGCCCAGCAGCTGTCCAAGCTCAAGGTCTACCGCGGTGCCGAGCACCCGCACGCTGCCCAGCAGCCGAAGGCCTTCGACATCACCCAGGTCGCGCAGTAGCGCTGGGCCCCGAAACAAGAGACAAGTTTTCAAGGAGAATCGTGGCTCAGAACACTGAAGAGCTGAATGAATTCGAGGGTCAGGCCCCCACGGCCTACACCTCTGAGTCTTCCTCGGTCGAGGAGACCGTCGTCAAGGAGCGCCCGGCGCTGACCGTTGCCGGTGGAGCCGTTGGCCGCCGCAAGCAGGCCATCGCCCGCGTCCGCGTCGTCCCGGGCTCCGGCCAGTGGACCATCAACGGCCGCTCGCTCGAGGACTACTTCCCGAACAAGCTGCACCAGCAGGAAGTCAACGAGCCGTTCAAGCTCCTCGAGCTTGATGGCGCGTACGACGTCATCGCCCGCATCCACGGCGGCGGCGACTCCGGCCAGGCCGGCGCGCTGCGCCTGGGCGTTGCCCGCTCGCTGAACGAGATCGACCGCGAGAACAACCGCCCGGCCCTGAAGAAGGCCGGCTTCCTGACCCGTGACGCCCGCGTCATCGAGCGCAAGAAGGCCGGTCTCAAGAAGGCCCGCAAGGCCTCGCAGTACTCCAAGCGCTAAACCCGCTTGCGCCGACCTGGTCGTCGGCTGGAAGGGCCCCGTGGCGAACGCCGCGGGGCCCTTCCGCGTCCCCACCTGCGTCGCCCTGCCGCCTGGCCCGTGCAGACCTTCCCAGTTCTCGCCTTGCCCGCTCGGCGTGTCGGCCGGACGCGCCGGGTGCCGGCCGGTTCAGGCGGCGAGAAATGGGAAGTCTTCATCGTCGCGCAGGACGCCCAGTGTGGTGAGGACCGTCTTGATGTCCGCGATGACGGCCTCGGGTTGGAACTGGGCGAACTCGGGCAGGTAGCGCAACGTGGCGTAGCCCAGCGCCGCGGCCCGGTTGTTCCGCTCGTCGTCCCGGCGCTTCGCATCGCGGGTTGAGTGGTAGGCGAACCCGTCGATCTCCAGGATCAGTACGCCGCAGATCAGGAAGTCGACCCGACCGAGCGTGGGGATCCTGGCTTGGGCCTCAAAGGGGACGCCGTGGTCACGCAGTGCCAGCCGCATGGCCAGCTCCGGATAGGACTCGGCGGTGGCGTCGGCCTCCTCGAGCCGGCGGCGCAGCGTCCCGAGCTTGCTCGTCTGGAGGTGGCCCAGCAGTATCTGCCGGTCCAGCCCTTTCCGCAAGGCCGATTCGGCGATTCCCACGGCCTGCACGCGTGGCAGACAGCCCAAGGCGTGGAGTACCACGTCCTGCATCGACGCCAGAGGAAGGCCGGCAGGGGGCTTGTCGGTGAACCGGCGGTGGACCGTCACGCCCGTGGCCCTGCTGTGGTTGCACGCCAAGTGGGGCCGGTCGGGGGTGTCGTTGGGCCACAGCCCGTAGTCCTTCGCCGCCGAGATGCAGGTCAGGACCCCGTTGTTCCTCAGGGCCGTCAGGACATCGGCGCGGTAGCCGGGGACCGCCACCAATCCGCGCGCGGGACGCAGCAGCCCCTCCCTCGCCCGGATGACCAGGTGGCGCGGGTACTCGTCCAGGAGCCTCCCGACCTTGACGACGCCCCCGCGTTGACGGATGAACTCTTCGATCTCCATGCATCCATCCAGCCGCCGAAGCCGATCCCGCGCGACGGCCGGCCGGAGTTCTGTGGACAGCAACGTTCCCGGAACCGTCAGCCCCGGGCTGTGAGGGGGCAGCAGCGTCGGGGGCGCTGCAGAAGTTCCCACTTCTCCGAGAGTGGGGTCGGCGAGTCGCGCGGACTCGCCGTGTTCGGGCCGGTCCGGGCGCCGAGAAGCGGGAGATCTTCCCGTCGACTCACTCGGGCGCCGAGTCAGCGAGGCGAAGCCGGTGGCGGAACGGCCGTCTCCTGTGACGAGGCACGGCCAGGATGCCTTAGCATGGCCTTTCAAGGGGGCACCGCATCGCAACGGCGGCAAGGACATTCTCAAGGGGACGTGTTTGAGTTTTTCGCAGGACGGCACGGCGGCCTCGGCGCCGCCGACGTGGGACCGCTTCGCCACCCGGCCCCGGGTCCTCGACGGCTCGACGCGCCTGCTCCTGGTCCTGGCGCCGAAGGGCTCGGGCCGGATGCGCTTCGCCCGGCACTGGCTGCGCACCCTCGGCGGCGGGATCCTCGAGTACTCGCCGCCGGCGAACCGCCACCACGCCGAGCTCGTCGCCTCGATCCACTCGCGCCTGCAGAACGACGCCCGGCTGCGCATCGCGCTCGTCGCGCTCCCGGACCAGGACTGGTCGGAGCTGCAGGACCGGATCGACTGTGAGACGGTCGAGCTCGCGGAGCTGCTCCTGGACCGCGCCGAGGTCGGCACGTGGCTCGCCGCCCGCCGCGGCGGCCTCGAGGACGCCTCGCTGCCGACCGCGGACGCGCTCTACGACCTGGCCGGCGGCTGGCGCAACGCCCTCGAGGCCCTGGACAACAGGGCGCTCATCGCCCTGAGCTCCCGCACGGGTGCGCCCCTGCCGGACGCGGCGACCCTGGATCTGCCCGGGCATGGCATCAACGCCGACGGCCCCGGCGCGGCCGCGGCCTCGACGACCGCCGCGGCCTCGACCGCCGCCGCCTCGACGTCCACCCGCCGGAGCGCCGCCCGCCGCCCGCCCGTCGCCGCGACGGCCCTGCCCACGGACCCCGTGGAGGCCGTCGCCACGGGCCTGCGCACGTGGCTGCGCGCCGCGGACCCGGACCGCCGCCTGGCCCGGATGGCGTTCCTTCCGGTCCTGGACGACAGCGTCTGGCGGATGCTCGCGGACGGCGGCCAGGCGCCGCCGTCGTGCCGTGAACTGCAGGCCGCGGGGCTCGCGGTGACTGGCTTGGACGGCAACGTCCGCACCCCCAAGGTGATCCGTCAGGCCGTGGTCCGATCGCTGCGCACCGCGCACGACGCCGGGCAGGACCACGCGTGGGTGCGGATGGTCCTGGACGCGGGGATCGCCGCGGGCCACGGCCGGGAGGTCCTGGACGCGGTGGAGGAGCACCACTGGTGGAAGCCGCTCCTGGACGTGCTCGCGGCGGGCCGCTGGGCGGAGCTGCTGGCCCAGAACCCGGTGCGCCTGCGCCGGGCGATGGAGCGGGCCCCGCGGGCGCTGCTGCGCGAGTCGAGCCTGGCCGCGGTCGGCGTTGAGCTGCTCGCGGCGCTCATGGGGGGCGTGGACCTCGTGGCCGGCGGGCACGGCACGGGGGAGGGGTACCGGGAGGACGCGGCGGCGGCCCGGCTGACGGAGCTCGCGGAGGGCCTCGCGCACCAGGCGGACGGCCTCGCGCTGACGGTGGGTCTCGTGGAGGTCTACACGCTGCGCCACCGCGGGCACGTGAAGGAGGCCGCGGACCGGGCGGCGGCGCTGCGCCCCGTGATCCGCGCGGCGGACGACTCCGCGGCGGCCTCCCGCCTGCTCTGCGGCATGGTGGAGGGCGAGTGCGCCCTGCAGCTGCTGCTCGCGGGCCGGGACCGCGAGGCGTTCGAGGCGTTCCGCTCCTGCCTGTCCTACGGCCTGCGCGGCAATGCCCCGCAGGTCACCTCGGCCGCGGCGGCGCACCTGGCGCTCATCACCGCGATGGATGGGGACTCGGAGCAGACCCGGCAGTGGCTGCGTCTCTACGGGCTGCAGGCGGCGCTGCTGCCGTGGGGCGAGCCGGTCATGGGCCGGGCGGCCCGCCTCGCGCGCGCCCAGCTCGCGTTCGAGGCCCTGGATATCGAGGAGCTCGGGCGCATTCTCGCCGAGCTGCCGCCGCTGCCGGACCACCACACGCTGTGGCCGGCGCACGCGAGCCTCGCGGCGCGCCACCAGGTGCTCACGGGCTCGCCGATGGGAGGCTACGGGCTCATCTCCTCGCTGCAGCAGGCGCGCAAGTCGGCGGCGAACCCGCTCGCGGTGCGGCTGTTGGAGGCGGCGAAGTGGTTCGCGGCGCTCTCGGCGGGCCGCTTCGATCCGCCGAGGCTGCGCCCGGAGGAGCTGGGCGCGGAGGGCCCGCTGCTGGACATCTGGCTCAAGGCGGCCACGGGCGACCTGGAGGCGGCCACGGCGCGAGCGCGGGCGCTCGCGTGGCAGGAAGGGGCGAGCGCGCGTTCGCGCTTCGGGGCGCGGGTCATGCAGATCGCGCTCGAGGGGCACCGGGAGCTGCCGCCGGAGGTCCTGCGGGAGCTCGCGGGCAACCACCGCTCCGGCGGGGCGCTGATCGACCTGCTGGGCCTGTGGCAGACGCCGGCGCACCGCGGGGCGGTCGGGGACGCGCTGGGGCTGGCGCCGGAGGAGCGGGCGCGGCTGGACGCCATCTGGTACACGCGCTGGCGGGGACAGTCGCCGCGGCCGCAGCTGACCACGCGGGAGCTCGCGGTGCTCGCGGGGATCGCGCGGGGGCTGGGCCGGGCGGAGCTCGCGGCGCAGGAGCACGTCTCGGTGAACACGGTGAAGGCGCAGGCGGCGTCACTCTACCGCAAGCTCGGAGTGTCCTCGCGGGAGGAGGCCGTGCAGGCCGCCCGGGAGTGGGGCTTCCTCTAGCCGGTACGACGCCGGACGCGCGCCTCCTGGCCCCGGCTTCCGCGGGCGCGGGGCCGGCTCGGGAGGGTTCCGCGCGGGCGGCGCTGGCCGGAGGCGCGCGGGTCTGGCCCGGACGCGCCGAAGGGCCGGTAGTGCCCCCAAGTGCGTACCGACCCTTCGGCGGTGATCCCCTGGCCCGGCGCCCTGGCTCCCTGTAGCAGGCGCCGGAAGATGCCAAGGGATCGGTTCAGGCTATCGGCGCGTACACGGTCACGGGTCTCCGCGTGGAGAGGAACGGGCGGATTTCACCCCGAAAATCACCCTTCCCCATGGTTCAAGACGCTGGGGCTCTCCCACGCGTCCAGCCCGGTGCCGGTGGTCTCTTTGGTATGCGGCCCGGGTGCCACCGTCGGGTCCGTGAAACGAGACGGAACGGTTCTTGTGCGTTCCCGTCGCCGGCGATCCGGAAGCGCCCTGCGGCATGGGGAAGCACGCCTCGGTCGATTACCTGCTCGGCCCGGTGACGTAGCACCCAAGGGCCGGAAAGCGTCCGGTCCATCACGGGGGACGAGCCGCGTGGACCCGTGACGTACACTCGATGTGGTTATACACGTGTAGATTGCTGCCGCTGTGCCGGATCCGGGGGGACCACTTTGGCTGGCGGCCAGCTCGATGTCTGGAGTCCTATGGCACGGTTGTTCGGTACCGATGGTGTACGAGGGAAGGCGAATGTCCTCATTACGCCTCAATTGGCGATGGGCCTCGCTCAGGCCGCGGCCGTCGTCCTCGGTTTCAACCAGGTGCCGGCCGGTAAGCGTCCAGTCGCCGTCGTCGCCAAGGACCCGCGCATCAGTGGCGACTTCATCTCGGCCGCCATCGAAGCCGGGCTCGCCGCAGCTGGGGTCGATGTCTTCGACGCGGGGACACTGCCGACGCCTGCGGCCGCTTACCTCGTCGCAGATTTGGACGCCGACTTCGGCGTCATGATCTCGGCCTCCCACAACGCCGCGCCCGACAACGGCATCAAGTTCCTCGCACGCGGCGGCCAGAAGCTCGACGACGCGCTCGAGGATGCCATCGAGGCCCAGCTCGAGCTCGAGCCGCTGCGTCCGCTCGGCGCGGATGTCGGCCGCGTGCGCCGCTTCGCCGATGCCGAGGACCGCTACGTCGTCCACCTCCTCGGCACGCTGCCCAACCGCCTCGAGGGCCTCAAGGTCGTCCTCGACTGCGCCCACGGAGCCGCGAGCGGCTGCTCACCCGAGGTCTTCGCCGCCGCAGGTGCCGACGTCGTCGTCATCGGCGCCGACCCGGACGGCATCAACATCAACGACGGCTACGGGTCCACCCACCTGGAGAAGCTGCAGGCCGCCGTCGTCGAACACGGCGCGGCGCTCGGCATCGCGCACGACGGCGACGCCGACCGCTGCCTCGCCGTCGACCACGAGGGCTCCATCGTCGACGGGGACCAGATCATGGCCATCATGGCCACGACCCTCAAGGACCAGGGCAAGCTCAAGGACGACACCCTCGTGGCCACCGTCATGAGCAACCTCGGCCTCAAGCTGGCCATGGAGGCCTCCGGAATCGCCATCCGCGAGACGGCCGTGGGCGACCGCTACGTCCTCGAGGCCATGCGCGCCGAGGGCTACAGCCTCGGCGGCGAGCAGTCCGGCCACGTGATCTTCTCCGACTACGCCACCACCGGCGACGGCGTCCTCACGGGCCTGCAGCTGGCCGCCCGCGTCGCGGCCACCGGAAAGAGCCTCAAGGAGCTGGCGTCCATGATGACGGTTCTGCCCCAGGTCCTCATCAACGTCCGCGACGTCGACAAGTCGGCCGTCTCCAGCAACGGCGCCGTCGCCGATGCCGTCCGCTCCGCGGCCGACGAGCTCGGCAGTACCGGCCGCGTCCTCCTCCGCCCCTCCGGCACCGAGCCCGTCGTGCGCGTCATGGTCGAGGCCGCTGACCACGGCACCGCGGAATCGGTGGCCCGGAGCCTGGCGGAGACGGTGCAGACCGCGCTCGCCCTCTGACGGACCGTGACGGCAGAGAACCAGGGGACCGCGCCCAGCACGTGGACGCAGTTCCGGCAGATGGGCCGCGTCATGGGCTGAGGGACGACGTCCCGACCATGACCCCGCGCGCGGCCGTCATGCTGAACCAGCTGCCGACCGTCGTCGCCGTCGCGATGGTCCTGTTCTTCACGTTCACGACGCACCCCGAACGGCCGGACGACGGCGACGCCTGGCTCTGGGTGGGCACGGGCATCATCGTGTGCGCCACGGCCGCGGCGTTCACCGTCCGCTGGGAGACCCAGCGGTTCATCCGGCAGCTGCTGATCCCGGCGGCGAACCTCGTTGGCCTGTGCGTCATCGCCATCGCGGGGCACTACGCCCTCGCCGGCCTCTCGGTCCTGCTCGCGCTGCCCTACTTCTGGTTCGCCTGGGCCCGGGTCGTCCCGACGCTGACCCGGATCGGCGCCGTCGTCATCCCCTCCGTCATCCTGCACCTCCAGCAGCGCTCCGCGGATGACGGCACCAAGGGCCTGGACCACTACTTCCGCCCGGCGCTCATCCCCATCCTGATCCTCGCCTTCACGATCGCCATCCAGGTCGTCTCCTCCACGGTGGCCGCCGAGAATCGGAAGTTCAACGAGGCGCTCGCGAAGTCCGAGGAGCGCCGCGCGCTGCTCAACGGCATCCTCAACGCCGCGAACGTCGGCGTCGTCGTGACGGACGCCGGCGGCCACGATGTGCTGCGCAACCGGCAGCAGGACGCCATCCACGAGCTCGTGACGCCGGAGGACCACCCGGACCCCACCGAGGCAGAGCTCCTGCTGTTCGGGGAGGACCGCGTCACGCCGATCCCGCCCGAGCAGCGGCCCGTGCGCCGCGCGGTCACGGGGGAGGAGTTCGACGGGCAGTTGATCTGGGCGGGCCCGTCCGGCCTCCAGCGGGCCTACTCGGTCTCGGCCCGCACCCAGCGCGCCGCCGACGGCGCAGCCGCGGCGCCGTCACGGTCTTCCACGACGTCACGGACCTCGTCGAGGCCCTCGCCGCGCGGGACGACTTCCTCTCCAACGTCAACCACGACCTGCGCACGCCGCTGACCTCGATCATCGGCTACGTCGAGATGGCCCGCGAGGAGGCGAAGGAAGCGCCGGGTCTCGCGACGTACCTTGCGGTCATCCAACGCAATTCGAAGCGGCTTCTGGGTCTGGTGAACGACCTCCTGGACGCCGCTTCGGGAAGGCTCGAAATCCGCCGGGAGCGCGTCGACCTGTCGCAGGTTCTCCAGCGCGCCCTCGAATCGCAGCAGCCGCGGGCAGCGGCGGCCGGCCTGACCGTGGACGGGTCCATCGACGAGGGTCTCGTCGTCGAGGGCGACGAGCTCCGCCTGGGCCAGGTGGTGGACAACCTCTTGTCCAACGCCATCAAGTACACGCCTTCCGGAGGCACCGTGTCCCTCAACGCGTACCGGATCCACGACCAGGTTGTCTTCACCGTGGGGGATACGGGCATCGGCATGAGCCCGGACGAGCTGGACCGGCTCTTTGTTCGCTTCTACCGCACCTCGAGTGTGCGCAAGACGGCCATCGGGGGTGCGGGCCTCGGGCTGGCGATCGCGAAGGAGCTCGTCGAGGCGCACGGCGGCAGCATCGAGGCCCGGAGCTGGCCCGCGCAGGGAACGGATATGACCGTCACGCTGCCGGTGGCGAGGAATTTGACCCGCGCGGCGCACAGCTGTCGGGGGTTCGCGGAACGCGGGTCGTAGCTGCAGCGCGCGGGTCTTCAGCAATGGTGGTGCGACACCCGGTCCAGATGACAGAACTGGCGGGACCCCTTACGGGACCCCGCCAGCAGATGGATGTTCGTTAGGCGCGGTTCGTCTTCAGCGAATCGCGGATCTCCGTGAGGAGCGCGATCTGCGGGTCGACGGCCTCTTCCTCTTCCGTGATGCCCAGGCGGGCGTTGCGGCGCTCGATCATCTTGTTCATCGGCATGACGACGACGAAGTAGATGGCCGCGGCGACCAGCAGGAAGTTGACGAGGGCGGTCAGGAAGACGCCCAGCTTGACGGCCCCGAAGACGAGGAACTCGTCGAAGTTGGGGGTTCCCACCAGCATGGAGATCAGCGGCATCAGGACGCTGTCGACCAGTGCGGTGACGACGGCGCCGAAGGCGCCGCCCATGACAACGGCGACGGCAAGGTCTACGACGTTGCCCTTCATGATGAATTCTTTGAATCCCTGGATCATAAGAGCCAGAGTACAACCCCGCATACGCATCGTGGGGGATATGTGGGCACTCTTTTTGTGAACTTTATCCACCAGTAGGTGGCGTCACGATCCGGCCGGGGGATCCTCGCGCCGAGACGTGGCTAGATCTTGCGCAGCAGCATGCGGCGGATGGAATGGTCCGCGTCCTTGGTCAGCACCAGTTGGGCACGTCCCCGGGTCGGCAGGACGTTCTTGCGGAGGTTCGGTTCGTTGATGCGCTTCCAGATTCCCAATGCGGTCGCCCGGGCCTCGTCGTCGCTCAGGCTCGCGTAGCGGTGGAAGTAGGACTGGGGGTCCGCAAAGGCGCCGTGGCGCAGCTTCATAAAGCGGCGGACGTACCATTCCTCGATATCACTCGTGCGGGCGTCCACGTAGACCGAGAAGTCGAAGAAGTCGCTCAGTGTCAGACCCGAGGTGCCGTCGGAGCGGACACGGGCCGGGGCCAGGACGTTCAGCCCCTCGACGATCAGGACGTCCGGCCGGGTGACCACGACCTCCTTGTCCGGGACGATGTCGTAGCTCAAATGCGAGTACCAGGGGGCGCGCACCTCCTCGGCGCCGGACTTCACCTCGGCGACGAAGCGGAGGAGGCGTCGGCGGTCGTAGGACTCGGGGAATCCCTTGCGTTGCATGAGGCCCCGCCGCTCGAGGACCGCATTGGGGTAGAGGAAGCCATCCGTGGTGATGAGCTGGACGTTCGGAGTGTCCGGCCAACGGCGCAGCATCTCCTGGAGGACGCGGGCCGTCGTCGACTTGCCCACGGCAACCGAGCCGGCGACGCCGATGACGAACGGCGTGCGCTGCGTCGACTCCCCGAGGAAGGTGTTGGTGGCCTGGTGCAACCGGCCGGCGCCCTGGACGTAGAGGTTCAGGAGCCGGGAGAGGGGGAGGTAGACGTCGCGGATCTCGTCGAGGTCCAGCTGCTCGCCGAGGCCCTGCAGCCGAACGAGGTCCTCCTCGTTGAGCGGCTGTTCGATCTCGTGGGCCAGCCGTGCCCACGTAGGGCGCTCCAGCTCGACGAAGGGCGAGACGCCGTTGTCATGGCCTCGGGGTTCAGTCACCCAAGGAATTGTGCCAATGTTCACCGTCCTTCCCAAACGCGCGGCGCAACGGGGTCGCTGGCGGGGCAGGGTAATCTGGTGCGCATGTGTGGAATTGTTGGCTACGTCGGCCTTGCAACGAAGTCGTCCGGTGACCATGGTGCCCTGGACGTTGTCCTGGAGGGCCTGAAGCGCCTCGAGTACCGCGGATACGATTCAGCGGGCGTCGCCGTGCTGTCCGGATCCGGGATCGAGTCCCGGAAGAAGTCGGGCAAGCTCGGCAACCTGGTCCAGGCCATCGAGGCGGATCCGCTGCCGGAGTCCTTGACGGGCATCGGCCACACCCGCTGGGCGACGCACGGCGGCCCGACCGACCAGAACGCGCACCCTCACCTTGCCGACGGCGGAAACCTCGCGGTCATCCACAACGGCATCATCGAGAACTTCTCCGAGATCAAGGCCCTGCTGTTGGCCAAGGGACATACCTTCCTCTCGGAGACCGACACCGAGGTCGCCGCCGCTCTGCTGGGCGACATCTACCGCGGCGAGGGCGGCGGCGATCTGACCCGGAGCCTCCAGCTCGCCTCCCAGCGCCTCGAGGGCGCGTTCACGCTGCTCGCGGTCCACGCGGAGCACCCCGGCGTCGTCGTCGCCTCCCGGCGCAACTCCCCGCTCGTCGTCGGACTGGGGGAGGGGGAGAACTTCCTGGGCTCGGACGTTTCCGGCTTCATCGACTTCACCCGCCGGGCCGTCGAGCTGGGCCAGGACCAGATCGTCACCATCACCCCCGAGAGCCATGTCATCACCGACTTCTTCGGCAACCCCGCCGAGGGCAAGGAGTTCACGGTGGACTGGGACGCCGCCGCCGCGGAGAAGGGCGGCTTCCCGTCCTTTATGGAGAAGGAGATCCACGACCAGCCGGCCGCCGTCGCCGACACCCTGCTGGGCCGCTCCGACGCCGCCGGCCGCCTGACCCTCGACGAGCTGCGCATCGACGCCGGGGAACTCAAGGACATCCAGAAGATCATCGTCCTGGCCTGCGGCACCTCCGCCTACGCCGGCTCGGTGGCCAAGTACGCGATCGAGCACTGGTGCCGCATCCCGGTGGAGGTCGAGCTCTCCCACGAGTTCCGCTACCGCGACCCCATTGTCGACGCCAGGACGCTCATCGTGTCCATCTCCCAGTCGGGGGAGACCATGGACACGCTCATGGCCGTCCGCTACGCCAAGGAGCAGGGCGCCAAGACGCTCTCCATCTGCAACACCAACGGGTCCACGATCCCGCGCGAGTCCGACGCCGTGCTGTACACGCACGCGGGCCCGGAGATCGCGGTCGCCTCGACCAAGGCGTTCCTGGCGCAGATCACGGCGACCTACCTGCTGGGCCTCTACCTCGCGCAGCTGCGCGGCAACCTCTTCACGGGGCAGATCAAGGACATCCTCGCCGACCTGCAGCAGATCCCCGCGCAGATCCAGGACATCCTGGACCGCTCCGAGGACGTCAAGTCCCTCGCCCGCTCGATGGCCGAGGAGAACTCGGTGCTGTTCCTGGGCCGCCACGTCGGCTACCCGGTCGCGATGGAGGGCGCGCTCAAGCTCAAGGAGATCGCCTACATCCACGCCGAGGGCTTCGCCGCCGGCGAGCTCAAGCACGGGCCGATCGCGTTGATCGACGACGGCCAGCCGGTCTTCGTCGTGGTGCCGTCTCCGCGCGGCCGCCATTCGCTGCACTCCAAGGTCGTCTCCAACATCCAGGAGGTCCGCGCCCGCGGCGCCAAGACGCTCGTGATCGCCGAGGAGGGCGACGAGTCGGTGCAGCAGTTCGCCGAGTTCGTCTTCACCGTCGGCCAGACCCCGACGCTGCTCATGCCGCTGCTGGCCACCGTGCCGCTGCAGATCTTCGCGTGCGAGCTGGCCACGGCCAAGGGCTTCGACGTCGACCAGCCGCGCAACCTGGCCAAGTCGGTCACGGTCGAGTAGGGGACGGGCCTGGCAGTGATCGTCGGGATCGGCGTCGACGTGGTGCAGGTGTCCCGCTTCAGGGAGCAACTGGAGCGGACGCCCGCGCTGCGCGAGCGCCTGTTTGTGCCGGCCGAGCGGGGCCTGAACGTCCGCTCGCTCGCGGCCCGCTTCGCGGCCAAGGAGGCCGTCGCCAAGGCCCTCGGTGCGCCCGTGGGCATGAACTGGCAGCACTGCCAAGTGGTCGTGGATGCCGCGGGCGACCCGCACGTGATGATGGATGGCACGGTGGCGGAGGCAGCGGCCCGCAAGGGCGTGCTGCACTGGCACCTGTCCCTGAGCCACGACGGCGACCTGGCCACGGCCATGGTCATCGCCGAGAAGTAGCCGTGATCCCCGCCTGGACCGGAACGCGGATCCGCGAGGCGGAGAAGCCGCTCCTCGAGCGCGGCGAGGGTCCGGCGCTGATGAGACGCGCCGCCCACGGGCTGGCCGTCCACACGGCACGCCTACTGGTCCAGCGCCGCGGCGGGGTCTACGGGGCCCGGGTGGTCGGCCTCATCGGTCCCGGCAACAACGGGGGAGACGGACTCTACGCCCTCGCGGAGCTGGCCCGCCGGGGAGCCGCCTGCGGCGCCCTCCTGATCCGCGGCACCGCCCACGCGGAGGCGCTCGAGGCCTATCGGGGCGCCGGCGGCCGGATCCTGACGGTCCAGATGATCCCTGCCGGCACGGAGGTCGTCGTCGACGCCGTCCTGGGAACCGGTGCCCGGGGCGGCATCGACCTCCCCACCGTGCCCGCCGGCGCAGCGTTGGTCGCCTGCGACCTCCCCTCGGGCGTCGACGCGGATACCGGTGGGGCCGATGGGAACGTGCTAGCGGCAGACCTGACGGTGACCTTCGGAGGACTGAAGACCGGCCTCGCCGTGGGGCCGGGCCATCTGGCGGCGGGACGCATCGAAGTCGTCGACATCGGATTGGGCCCCCATCTGGGGAACCCCGAGCTGCAGGTCGTCGAGTTGGCGGACGTGTGCGCGGCGGTGCCCCGGCCTCAGCCCGGAGACCACAAGTACACGCGCGGCGTCCTCGGTCTCGTCGCAGGATCGTCGCGCTATCCGGGGGCGGCGGTCCTCAGCGCCACAGCCGCCGTCAACACGGGCCTGGGGCTTCTGAGGATCGCGGCCGGTGGTTCGCAGGACGCCGTGCTCCGGGCCGTCCCGGAAGCGGTTCCACTCGTCCGGGAAGGGGACCGGGTCCAGGCGTGGGCCGTCGGCCCGGGAATCGGCGACGACGCATGCCAGATCCGCCGCGTCAGGGTTGCCTTGGAGTCCGGCCTCCCGATCGTCGTCGACGCGAGCGCGCTTGATGTCGTGGAACCGGGGGACGGGCGGTGGAACGCCATCCTGACTCCGCATGCCGGTGAGGCATCGCGCCTCTTGAGGAAAGCCGGATTCGCCGTCGACCGGCATGGCGTCGAGTCGGATCCCCTGAAGTGGGCCCGCGTGGTCAGCAGGCTCTACGGCTCGGCGGTCCTGCTCAAGGGCCCGACGACGGTCTGCGCCTCACCGGACGGAACAACGCACGTCTTTCGCGGAGGATCGTCCCGGCTGGCCACGGCCGGCTCCGGTGATGTCTTGACGGGGGTGCTTGGCGCGGTCATGGCCACCATGGGTGAACTACGCTCGCCGGAAGACGTCGTGGTTTCGGCCGGCATCGCCATCGGAAAGTGCGGCGCAGCGGCCGGTGCCCTCGGAGAGAGGGGCTTCGGAGCAAGCCTCCTGGCTGAACACATCCGATGAAACCGAGCACGACTGCGGACTCGCAGCCGCAACCCCCGGCTCCGGGAGCCATCAACGCAGGCAGGCACGACCCCGGGGACCACTCCACCGCCCTCGAGGCGGTTCCTGTCCCCGGCCTGCGACAATGGACCTGTGATGATAGACGAGCCCTTGACCGCCGACGCATCGACCCGGATCCACGGCCCCGACGTGTGCGGCCGCATGGCAACGATCGACTTGGATGCCGTCCGCCACAACATCCAACGCGCCGTACAACTCGCGGCGCCAGCGCAGGTCATGGCAGTCGTCAAGGCCGATGCCTATGGGCACGGGGTCCTTCCCATCGCCCGATCCGCAGTCCAAGCGGGTGCCGGCTGGTTGGGGTTCGCCCATGTCCAAGAGGCCATCGACGTGCGGAAGGCCGGCATCACGACGCCTGCTTTGGCCTGGCTTCACACGATCGAGTCCCCTTTCGCGGAGGCGATCCTCAACGACGTTGACCTCGGCGTCTCCGGATGGGAACTTGACC
Organism: Zafaria sp. Z1313; assembly: GCF_050563205.1. Classification (NCBI taxonomy): domain Bacteria; kingdom Bacillati; phylum Actinomycetota; class Actinomycetes; order Micrococcales; family Micrococcaceae; genus Zafaria; species Zafaria sp. Z1313. The sequence continues at coordinate 44,710 of NZ_JBNWUK010000014.1, read as the reverse complement.
ATGTCGCAGCGGCTGCCCGCGAAGCCGCCCAACCAGCCAGGGTGCACCTCAAGATCGACACAGGCCTCGGGAGAAACGGTTGCCCCGCCGACCGTTGGGAACAGTTGTTGGACGCCGCCAACGAGTTGCAGGACGCCGGCCTCCTGCGGGTCGTCGGAGTCTTTACCCACCTCGCGGTTGCCGACGAACCCGACCGCAAGGAAACCGATGAGCAGTTGGATGTCTTTCGCGAGTCCATCGCACTCGCCGAGGACGCCGGATTCGACATCGAAGTCCGGCATGCCGCCAACACTCCCGCCACGCTCTCACGGCCTGACGCGCACTTCGATCTCGTTCGCTTCGGGCTCGGGATGTACGGATTGAGTCCGTTCGCGGACCAGTCATCGGACGACTTGGGCTTGAGGCCGGCCATGCGGCTGAGCGCGCGTATCGCGAACGCGAAGCGGGTACCCGCCGGTCAAGGCGTCTCCTACGGGTTGACCTATAGGACGCAAGGCCCCACGACCTTGGCCCTGATCCCGCTCGGCTACGGTGACGGTGTTCCGCGCGCGTCCGTCGGCGGGCCGGTGCTGATGGGAGGTTCCGTCTATCGAAGCTGTGGCCGAATTGCGATGGACCAGTTCGTCGTCGATGTGGGCGACGTTGACCCGGACGAGCTGATCGGCGAGGAAGCCGTACTCTTCGGCCCCGACGGCCCGTCGGCTGACGAGTGGGCCAAGGCAGCCGGAACGATCAACTACGAGATCGTTACGCGCATCTCGACACGAGTGCCCCGCAAGTACGTCCGCGGCTCGTGGGGGCCTACGGATGTGTGATCCCGGCCCCGCGACTCCAGTGTGGGTCGCCGACGTTTCAACGAGCGGCGCCGAGACCACGGCCTCGCTTGCCCGGTCGCTGGCCCCGTACCTGGTTCACGGCGACCTGCTGATACTCACCGGGCCCCTCGGGGCCGGAAAGACCACCTTCACACAGGGCCTCGGAGATGGATTGGGGGTTGGCGAAGCCGTGATCTCCCCGACCTTCGTCCTGTCCCGGATTCATCGTTCGTCCAGCGGGGGCCCAGATCTTGTCCACGTCGACGCGTATCGGCTCGCCTCGCCTGCCGACGTCGACGACATCGACCTGGAGTCAACGCTGGCCGACGCCGTGACCGTCGTGGAATGGGGGCGGGGCAAGGTCGAACACCTCGGCGATTCGTGGTTGGACATCGAATTCGTGCGCGAAGTGGTTCCAGGCGGCGGTGAAGAGAGGCTGGTCTTCGACTTCGACGAGACGGGAGCCGACGAGGCGCGCCAGCTCACCATCAGTGCATTCGGGCCACGTTGGCTTCACCGGCGTCCGTTCGAGGGCGGACCGACGTCTGAGGACCCTTTCGCCCTGGAGGCCAAGGCCGGCATCCCGAACCGACCGCCCTGTCGATGACCAGGGTCGCCTCCCCCGAGTGGCGCCGCCTGCGTATACCATGGCCTAGGGAAATCTTCTTGTAGGGGGAACTGTGGACGAACGTAGGGTTGCAGTCGTCGTCGAGGACGACGAGGACATCCGGGGACTGCTCGAAGCAGTCCTCCAGAGCTCCGGCTTTGAAGTCCACCCGGCATCGACCGGTCTCGAGGGCGTTGAGCTCGCGGCCGCCCAGTCTCCGGACCTGGTCACCCTGGATCTCGGGCTGCCCGACATCGACGGCTTTGAGGTGGCTCGGCGCATTCGCCGGGGTTCCGACGCGCACATCGTCATGCTGACCGCCCGGACCGACGAGATCGACACCGTCCTAGGGCTCGAGATGGGCGCCGACGACTACCTGACCAAGCCGTTCAGCCCCCGCGAGCTGCGCGCCCGGGTGGACGCCATCATGCGCCGACGCACGGCGGCAGCCGACGACGCTCCGGTGCCGACCTCGACCGTGGCGACTGAGGGATCCGTTGCCACGGCGTCAGCCGCCCCGAGCGCGGCCCCGGTCGCGCCGGTGGTGGGAGCCTCAGTCGACGTGGCCGAGGGCAGCGCGCTCCAGCTCAACGGACTCGTGCTGCAGCCCGCGCTCTACCGTGTGGATCGCGAGGGCACGGAAGTGCAGCTCACGCCCACCGAGTTCCTGCTGCTGCAGACCATCCTCGAGCGCGGCCGCGTGGTCTCCAGCAAGGCCGACCTGGTCCGCCGCCTCCGCGACGAGGACCACGACGCCGGGACGTTCGTCTCAGGCTCCGACGAGCGGAGCATCGAAGTGCACCTGGGCAACCTGCGCCGCAAGCTCGGCGACGACGCCCGAGAACCCCGTTGGGTCGAAACCGTCCGCGGAATCGGCTACCGCGCCGCGCTGCCCCGGTAGTCCCCGCCCTCGCGGGTAGCAATCGCATCCAGCTCCACGGCCGTCGCGCTGCCCAGCCCCTGCAGCGTCGTCAACAACCGCTCCGCCGGCGTCCAGAGCCCCGTGCATCCAGCGGCCCGGGCGGCCGCGTGCATCTCCTGCGCGAGGGAAGCCAGCGGCAGCGCGCCCAGCATCGCGGCACCCGACTTCAGGGACAGCGCGGCGTCCATGCCCGCGTCCGCGTCCCGCTCCACAACGGCCCGCTCCAGCCGCTCGCAGCGGCCGCCCCACATCCGGGTGAAGGAATCGATGCAGCGGATCACGGGCTCCAGGCCGAGCTCGTCGACGAGGCTCACCAGGAGGGGGCACTCCACGAGCTTCCGCTCCCACGGGGCGGCGCGTGGCGCCTCGAGATCCTCCATGGATCAATGGTCGTCCATTCGGCCACATCGGAGGCTCAAGACTTCCTCAAGAAAGGCTCAAGATTCGCCCGGGCAACCAATGCCTTCCTCAAGGCCGGGCGTCAGGGCAGGAACCAGTCCAGCCAGCACAACGGGTGCCACCATGGGCTGCAGACGTCCGGCCCCGGCGACGGCTCAGTGGTCGGAGGAACCGTGGGCTCCGCAGTCGGCGGTGTGCTCGGTTCCGCGGTGGCCGACGGCACGACGGTCGGCGTCGGACTGGCGCTGGGCGTCACCGTCGGCGACGGGGCCGCCGTCGGACGAGGCGCGGTCGCGGATGACGAGCGGCTCGTCGTCGGCGCGCTCGTCGAGGCATGAGGACTCGGCTGGACCAGGAGGGTCGAGGGGCCTACCGCCGTGGAGCTCGAGAGGACGGGGCCAACGTCGGTCGACGCGGCCGGATTCGACGGAGCCTCACCCGGGGGAGGAGGCGGCTCGACGCCGACCGTCGGCCGCGCCGCCGACATCTGAGGGGGCACCGTCTCCGCCGGAGAGGCGGAGGGCGCCGGGGTTGACGCCGGCCGTGGGACCGGCGACGACGAGGGGTCCGCGGAACTCGATGATGCCGGTGACGGTGGCGGTGCCGGCTGCCGGGACAGGCCGAAGGCGAGACCGGCCGCCAACAGCGATACCGCCGCGACGCCGGCCACGAGCGGCACCGAGGCCGCGAGGGCCCCGACCCCCGCCCAGGCCGCACTCGAGGCGCCCGCGCTGGCGCCGGCGCCGACGCCGGCACTACCGCCCGCCCCGGTCCCGCCGGCGCCGCCGGACGTGCCCAGCGGCGTGGCGCCAGCCGCGGACCCGGTAGCGATGCCGAGCGACGCAGCGCCCGCGCCGCCCGCGGCGGATCCCGCGGCCGCGGACACCGCGCCGCCGCCCAGCCAGCCCGCGCCGCCCAGGCCCTGGGAAGAGCGGGGCGACGACCCCGCGCAGGCCCGCCCCGACGTCGTTCACGTAGACCAGCGCCGCCGTACAACGTGCGTACGATTCCAGGTGCCGCTCGAAGCTCCGCCGTGCCCGGGCCCCCAGCCGGGAGCGAGCGTACGCGCCCAGCTGCCGGGACTGCCCGCATTGGTTCCGCGCCCCGCGGCCCACGTGCGCCTGCAGGTACTCCGTGCGCAGCCCGTCCCGCGCCCGCACGCCGAGCGCCGAGACCGCGGTCGGGCTCAGGCTCAGCAGCGGAGCGACCTCCGCCGGCGTGGCCCCCTCGATCTCCAGGTGCCACAGCACCAGCTGCCAGCGCTCCGGCAGCGGCCGGAACGCCTCCGCGAGCGCGCCCGCTTCGAAGCCCTCCAGCACCGGGTCCGCGTGCTCCGTGCTCGCCTCGAACAGCGCCACGTCCTCCGTGGGGCGCTCGCGCTTGCGGCGCAGGTTCTGCCGCATCGACATCCGGGCCACCACCGTGCACAGGTACGGGCCGAACGCCTCCTCGGGCCCCTTGCCCCGCTGCAGCACGCCGAGCATCGCCGCGAACGCGTCGGAGACCACGTCCTCCGCGAGGGAGGCGTCGTCGAGCTTGTGCCGGGCCGTCGCCAGGGCGCGGGCCCGGTGGTGGCGGAAGAGCTCGCCGAAGGCGGCGGCGTACCCGCCCCGGGCACGGCCGATCAGCTCGGCGTCGCCGGGGCCGTTGGGAACGTCCCCGGCGGCGGTCTGGGCCACATCCCCCAAGAACACAGTCCTTCCGTCGGTGCGGAGCCGTCCCCAACGGCTCTCGCACACTAAAGAGTTGCTTTCCCGACGAGTATGACGCGCAAAACGAAAGATTTCCCCAAGGTTTGCGCGGATTCCGTGTAAAGCCGGCGTCATCATCGAGCGGAACTGGGCTCTTTCCTGAAGGAAGCGCTGAAAGGATCCGGTACGACGCCGGACGCCTGGTCCCGGCGCGGGCCCCGCCGGGGAGCGGGGCCGAGAAGACGACCTGGGGGAGGAAGACCATGGGCAAAGGCCGCCTGGCCGTGGTGCTGGACGCCGGCGCAGACGACTTCATGCCCCGGCCCTTCTCCGTCCGCGAGGTCCGCTCCCGCGTCAACGCGCTCATCCGCCGCGCCCGCTGGGACGGGGCCGCCGTGCCCGGGCCCGGCGACGTCTTTGAAAGCGACGGGCTGCGGCTCAGCACCGCCGAGCAGTCCGTCACGCGCGACGGCGAGCCCGTGTCGCTGACCCGCAGCGAGTTCATCCTCCTCGAGCAGCTGCTCCGCGGCGGACGCCGGGTCCGCTCGCGCGAGTGCCTGGCCCGGCTGCTCGGCGGCGGCGCCGGTCGGCGTCCCGTGCAGCCGTCCGAACTGCGCGCCCTCGAGGTCCACATGGCCAACCTACGCCGCAAGATCGGCGACGACTCCCGCGCGCCCCGCTGGATCGAGACCGTCCGTGGCGTCGGGTACCGGCTCGCGGCGCCGTCGTCGTCGACGGCAGCGGGGCGGGTGCCCGTGACGGCCTCCCGAATCGGCTCGGTCCTCCATCAGGAAGCCGCGGCGGACTGAGGGGAAGGATCCTTGCGGAGGGCGCCAGTCGTCGACTCCGCGACCATCGGCCGCTGCCGGCACTCAGCCCGCGGGCAGCGTGACGCGGACCGAGGTGCCGGCTCCCGGGCGCGACTCGATCTCGAGCGTGCCGCCATGGGCCTCGGCGATCTCCCGGCAAATGGCCAGGCCCAGGCCCAGGCCGCGCGTCGTGGACGTGCGGGCGGTCGCCGAACGGTAGAACATCTCCTGGGCGCGCTCGAGGTCGGCGGCGTCCATGCCGACGCCCTCGTCGGAGACGCCGAGGACCACGTGCCCGGTCTCCGTCCCGACGGCCCGAAGCCGGACGGCGCCGCCACCGGGGGAGTACTTGACGGCGTTCGAGGTCAGGTTGGCCACGAGCTGCTCAAGCCGGACGGGATCACCCAGGACCACGGGGGAATCCAAGACCTCGACGTGGACGGTGATGCCGTCCGGCGCCGAGCGGCGGACGTCGTCCGCGGCCCCCTGGAGCAGCTCGCCGAGGTCCACGGGCAGCGAGGCCGAGCGCTGCCAGCCCGGGACCGTGGAGAGCAGGCCCTCCACGAGCGAGGCCATGCGGACGGCGTTGCGGTGCACGGCCTCGAGGGTGCGCCGGTCCGGCTCCGCGCCGAGCTCTAGCGAGAGCTCCACGGTACCGAGGATCGTGGTCAGCGGCGTGCGCAGCTCGTGGTTGAGGGCGGCGAGGAAGTTCTCGCGCCGGCGGAGCTGCTCGAACAGCTCCGTGGCGTTCTGGAGCACCACCGTGGCCCCGGCCCGTCCGCCGCTCGAGTCGGTGTGCTGCTCCACGGTCACGAGGGCGGCATGGTCCTTGCCGCCGCTGCGGATCCAGACGACCTTGCCGCGCACCGACCGCCCGTCGGCCGCCGACCGGAACGGGTACTCCGCGTCCGCGAGCGGCCGCTTCCCGTCCCGGTCCAGCATCCCGGCCCGCCGCTCCCACGCCAACGCGTCGGCCATGGTCGCCAGCTCCTCGCCCGGCGCCATCGGCCCGTGTCGGAAGAGCACGCGGCCCTCGGCATCGAAGGAGACCACGCCCACGCCCGTGGCGTCCAGGGCCGTCGCGAAGGACTCCGCGCGCTGCCGCTCGACGTCCGCCAGGCGCGAGGCGAGGCGCGCGCGGCGGTGCTGGTCCGCCGTCGTCCCCGTGGCCTCGATGGCGATGAAGCCGACGATCACGCTCATGAGCGCCGCCGCGACGAGCGCCGTGGGGGAGCGGCCGTCCCCGTTGACCCACTCGCCCACGAGGGCCACGGAGATCGGCAGGACGAAGCCGCCCACGACCGTCGCCACCGGATGCCAGCCCGACCACGCGATCCACATCACCGGGAACACGGTCAGCGCCGCGACCCCGCCCAGCAGCGGCGTCCAGGCCGACATCATCAAGGTGATCGCGACGACGTCCACGCCCGCCAGGACCACCGGCGCCCAATACGGCAGCCGGTCCCACGGGACGCGCCACGCCGCCAGCAGGACCAGGCCCACGAGGGCGAGCCCCGCGTAGTTCAGCAGCCGGTCCTCCTGACTCGGATGCATCCAGCGCAGCAGGACGACCGCCGCGAGCGAGGCCGCGGCGAGGGGGAGATTGCTGATGACGTGCTGCTGGTTGACCGGAAGGTTGTCGTAGTAGTCGCGGAACCCCAGCATCAGGACCGGGTGCGGGAGCTTCTTCACCTGCCCAGTCTAGGTGCGGGGGTCTCCGGCGCGGCGCGATGGGGAGTTCTCCCCATCGCGGGGCGCGGCCGGCCCGCCTACGCTGAAACGACCATGACGAGAATCCCGCTCAGCGCCGAGGACCTGCCCGACGGGTGGATCCAGCTCGAGGCCCACGGCTCCGCGTTCGCCGCGGTGCTCCCGCGCCCTGGCCGGCCCGCGGGGATCGTCGCGGTCGCCTACGCCGGATCGATGGAGCCCGGCGCCGATCGGCTCTATGTCGTCGAACAGTCCTGGGAGGAGTTCCGCGGCAGGCCCGCCCGGCGCACCGACCTCACGCGCCGCAGCAGTGCGGGCGAGCCCGTGTTCACGCGCCGTTGGGAGGTCCCCTACAGCGACTGGATGCTCGAGGTCACGCTCAGCTGCGCGCTCGAGGACTACCCGATGCTTGGGGGACAATTCGACCAGTTCGCCGCCGGATTGCGGCTCGCCGCATGAGCGCGGGACCCGCGGGCGTGGAACCGCTCTACGCGCCGACCGGGCCCGGCGTGGACCCGGCCGGGTTCGGACTGCTCGAGCGCATCCACCGGCGCGGCGGCCCCGGGCTGCTGGACCGCGTCCGACGCCGCAGGGAACTGCTGGCCCTGCACGAGGCGGGGCTGATCGACGGGCGCTCGCGGCTGCGCGCGTCGGGGGCTCGCTACTTGGACAACGTCGGCGCCGGGCCGGCCTGGACCGTCACCGGGCGCTACCTGGACAGCCACTCCACCCTGAGCCTGTGGTTCGGGGACGGAGGTGCGACGGTCCTCGCCGGGCCCAGCGCCGAGGAACTACGCCCGGGAGCCGTGCCGGGGATCGCCGACGACGCCATGCAGCGGCTGGACCTCGTGCGGTCCTCCGAGGCACCCTCGACCGTGTGCGCATGGGCGGGCGTGCGGCCCGTGGCGCCGCTGCTGGCCGGACCCGCGGCCCTGCCGCTCGACGAGTTCGAGGCGCGCGCCGCCGGGCGCCACGACGGGCCGGGCCCCGAAGGCCTGGGCGCGCTGTGGGAGGGGCCGTGGTTCGTCTGGGACGTCGCCACGTCGGACGGAGCCATGCTGGGCTTCATCAACGCGGGCCGGGCAGGGCACTGCGCGTTCGGCGTGGCAGACGATGGCTCCCGCGGGGCCGAGGTCCGCCTCGCGCCGATCGACTCGGGCCGGATCTGGCGCCTGCTGGCAGGGCTCGTGAGGTCGGGGTCGGAGACCTAGGAACACACCACAGCGGGGACGGAAGCCGGCGGACCGCGGCTAGAATCGAGACCATGCTCGTCCTCGCCATCGACACGTCCGCCATCGCCTCCGCGGCGCTGCTCAAGGCCCACGACGAGGACGGGAGGGCCGAGGTCCTCGAGTCCTTCGCCACCACCGAGACCAACACGCACTCCGAGGTGCTCGCCCCCGCCATCGCCGGCCTGCTCGAGCAGGCCGGCGCCGACGGGCGGGAGCTCGAGCGGATCATCGTAGGCGTCGGACCCGGCCCGTTCACCGGCCTGCGCGTCGGCATCGCGACCGCCCGCACCCTCGGCTTCGCCTGGGGCGTGCCCGTCGACGGGGTCATGAGCCTCGATGCCATCGCCTGGGACGTGCTCGCCGACCCGGCCGAGGCCGGCGCCGTCCGCGAGGGCTTCACCGTCGCCATCGACGCCCGGCGCAAGGAGCTCTACTGGGCCCGCTACGCCGGCGACGGCGAGCTGCTCGACGGACCACACGTCGGAGCCCCCGGGGACCTCCCCGCCGGCCCGGTCTACGGCGCCGGAACCGCGCTGTATCCGGAGGCGCTCGCCGGGGCCGGGGCGACCGGCGTCGAACGCTTCGCCACCCGCGTCCCGCGCGCGGCCTCCCTCGGCGCCTTCGCCCTGGGGTGCCTGGCCCAGGAGCAGGAGCTGCTGCCCACGACGCCGCTCTACCTGCGCGAGTCGGACGCCAAGGTCCCCGCCGCCATGCGCAAGGGCACCGCGTGAGCGCCGAGACGGCACCCGGCTGGGTACTGCGCGGCATGACCGCCGCCGACATCCCCGTCGTGCACGCCCTCGAGGAGCGGCTCTTTCCGGAGGACGCCTGGCCGCTGTCGATGTTCCACGACGAGCTGGGCCAGACCGACACCCGGCGCTACTGGGTCGCCGAGGCCGGCGGGGAGATCGTCGGCTACTGCGGGCTGATGTGCGTCCTGCCGCTCGCCGACGTGCAGACCATCGCCGTGGTCCCCGAGCACGAGGGGAGGGGCATCGGCTCCGCCCTGCTCGCGGGGCTCGTCGCCGAGGCCCGGGCCCGTGGCGCCGGCGACGTGCTGCTCGAGGTGCGCGCCGACAACCCGCGCGCCCAGGAGCTCTACACGCGGTTCGGGTTCGAGCACATCCACACCCGCCGCGGCTACTACCCGGGCGGCACCGACGCCCTCATCATGCGCCTCACGCTGGCGGACCCGACATAGGTGAATCCGGAGGCGCCTGAGCCGACAGCTGGACCACGAACTCCGTTCCGGTCGCCGGCCGCCCAAAGTGGAAGCCTTGGGCCCGGTCGAATCCCAAGTCGGCGAGGACCCGCACCTGCTCCGCCGACTCCACGCCCTCGACGATGCACTCCAGCGCGCACGCGTCCAGCAGTGAACGGACAGCAGCCAGAAGCGCGCGCTGCCGGGGATCGGCCACGATGTCCTTGACCAGCTCCATGTCGACCTTGGCGCCGGCAATCGGCAGTCGGCTGAGATAACTGATGGAGGAGTAGCCCGTTCCGAAATCATCGATGTGGACGGAGACGCCCATCTGTTGCAGGGCCAGGAGTGAATACCGGTCCAGCGTGTCGCCGGACATGAGGCGGTGTTCCGTGATCTCCAGTGCCAGGGACCGCGGTGGGACGCCGTGTGCTCGCAACGCGTCGCGGATCATGTCCGGGAAGCCCAGGGCATGAAGCTCCGGGGAGGAGACGTTCAGGTGGACCGCGAAGTCCTCCGGCACGAGATCCGCAGACCTCCAGCGGGCCAGCTGCTCCAGCGCCGAGTTCAACAACGTCGCCGTCAGCTCGGGCAACAGGCCTGCGTCCTCGGCCTGCTGCAGAAACACGCGGGGTTCAACGAGCCCGTGGCCCGGCCTCTCCCAGCGGCACAGCGCCTCCGCGCCAATCCACCGTCCCGTCGTCAGATCCACGATGGGCTGGAACGCCGGGAAGATCTGCGCAGCCCCGAGGGCATGACGCAGCTCAGCGATCATGGCCGCCAGAGCGCGACGCTCATGGAGCATATAGGGTTCGAACGACTTGACCTTGCCCCGTTGCGAACGCTTGGCCTCGTACATGGCGGTGTCCGCCTCCAGCAGCAGCTGGTCGGGATCGTGATCCGTTCCCGCTTCGGCGATCCCCAAGCTCGCTCCAAGGGTCAGCGCGACACCGCCCACGAGGCTCTCCTCGTTGATGGCCCGGACGAGCCGCCTTCCAAGGTCCATGGGCGACGGGCAGCCGCCCGCCAAGAGGATCGCGAACTCGTCGCCCCCCAGCCGCGAGATCTGGTCTCCCGGACGGACTCCACCCCGCAGCCGCTCGCCGACGGCGACCAGGACCTCGTCCCCGGCAGCGTGACCCAGGGTGTCATTGATCCGTTTGAACGCGTCCAAGTCGAGCAGCATCAACACGGGCGCCGCCTCACCACGGCGGTGGGCGTCCAGGGCGTGGGAGATGCCCCGCATCAAGGCGCTCCGATTGGACAGCCTCGTCAGCGGGTCCGTGTAGGCCATGACCTCGAGTTCGGCGCCGGCACGCTCCAGCAGCGCCGTCCGCTCGGCCACCCGCGCGTCGAGGTCAGCGTAGACGTGGGCAAGTTCGGTGGCCATCGCATTGATGCCCACGATGATGGCGTCCGTCTCGTCGCGGCGTGGAGAGGGGATCAGCCCGGTGTCGAAATTCCTGTCCGCGATCCTCAAGATCGCAGCGACGATTTGCCGGATTCGTTCGTCGCGTGGAGCCGCGAGCGCAGGCTCAGGCATCAGCGGCCAGAAAATACAGCGCTTCCGTGCGGTGTGGGAAGAAACGCAGGGAGGAGTCCGGCGGCAACGCGCCGATGACGAATCGGGCCAGGACCTCGTCTGCTGGACCGCCGCCGAACAGCGCGATTCTGGCCGGACGGGCGAACGCGGCGAGTGCGGCGACGGCGTTGCGGTCCACGGCCGTCAATCCCGAGATGTCGATCAGCACGCGCAGCGTGCCCTCGGGACACAGGGCGCTCGCCGCAGCCGACACCTCGCGGACCAGGTCCAGTGTCAAGTGGAACCCGCAATTGAAGGTCGCCTCCAGCAAGTCGTCGCCTAGCCTCCACAGCATCGCGCCGGGACCCGACCAATCGGCAAGCTGCGCGGGAGGGCGCTCACGCTCCGCATCCGCCATCATTGACTTGGGTTCGAGGCCCGGCCCAGGCTCGAGGACCGTTTCGCTACTTGACACCGATTCGCTTCCTCCGGTCGTTCTTTCGTCTGAGATCCCGGTTCAGGCGACGGTCGCCGTGATAGAGGATGGTGGCCCAGTCGGTGGTCGCCGGGTTGGCGGGCGGATGCTCGGGGAGAGGCAGCGGGCGTTTCCTCCGAGGAACGAACAACCACGACAGGAGGCCGAGCGCCATGTCCGTGACCGAATTGCGGAACCCGATATAGGCGCGGATGGCGTAGAAGGTCAGGGCGGCGTTGATTCCCGCGAAGGCGGCGTTACCCCAGTTCTGATTGGCGACATCGCGCCACAGGGTCAAGAGCGAGAAGGCGACGATCAGATAGGGGACGGCGACATAGACCCCCGGGGCCGAGGTCCTGTCCCGGACCTTCGGTGTTCGGGCGAAAGGAATCTTCTCGCCCGTAAAGGCCTGTTGTATGGATTTCGCGACCCCCGCGAGATTGACCGGCAGCAAGACGAGGTTGAAACCGTAGATGCGGAAGATGTCCGAAAAACGATGCCCGCAGTCCCGGAGGTCGCTGCCCATGCAGAGGAAATAGGGGACGGCGGCGGCAAAGATCAGTGGACTGAGCAGGCGGCTGTCGTAGGGGTAGGCCAGGAGAAAGACGAGTCCAAGGCTTGCCCAGGCGATCGAGCCCATGTAGTTGACCCGCAGGAGCACCTCGCGGAGGCCGAGGGGTTCGCGTCGGTAGCGGCGTTCCCGCACTTGGGTCCAGAACTTCGGGAGGATCAGCAGGCCGCCGTTGGCCCACCGGCGGCGTTGGACCACGAGCGAGCCGAAATCCGGCGGCGTGGCACTGTAGCTCAGTCGTTCAGGGTAGTTGGACAGGCCCCATCCGTAGGTCCCCAAGTCGATGCTGGACTCCGTGTCCTCGATGACCGTGCGGTCCTGGATGTAGGTGTGGATCTCGTGCCCGCCCACCGTGTTCACTTGGGCGATGTCCTGAAGTGCACGTTTGCGGATGACGGCGTTGGCGCCGACCCAGAAGGTGGCGTTATAGCGGGTCTTGCCCTGGTGGAGGATGTGCTGGATGTCCGTGGTCGCCCCGGCGATCCTTTCGATGCGGGTTGGCGCTCCGCGGAAGGACGAATACGGAGTCTGGGTCACGGCAATGCGCGCGTTCTCCTCAGATTCCAGGAAGTAGACCAGACGCAGGCAGTAGTCCCGCAGCAAGAGCGAATCGGCGTCAAGCGTCAGCAGGTAGGTGCTGTCCGGTACGTCCATGCGCCCGTCGGCCCCGCTGTCGCTTCCATCGCCCGCGGATTCGGCCGGGAGCTCGCGAAGAATCAAGTCATCTCCGCGTTGCTCGGGGAGCCAGGATCGGCCCATCAGGGAGATGTAGGCATTGAGGTTCATGGCCTTGTTGGCCTCTTGGGACAGGCTGGCGTAGCGTTTGCGCTCGAAATGGGACAGCTTGGCGTCGAACGTCCTCACGAGGCGTAGATGGAGTTCCTCCAGACGGTCATGCCCGGGCGACGCGTCCTGGGCGACGGCTGCCTCGAGGGCGAGGAGCGTCAGCCGCAGCTCGCGGGAGAGGCCCATGAGGACGGAGTCGACGAAGAACTCGTCGACATGATCATTGACCGGCTCGGACTCCGCCAGCGACTCCAGCCAGTCGGCTGCGTCGCGGTAACTCTGGACCGCTGCGCCGAGCAGAACCGCTTCGGGAACACCGGCTGCATGGCCGGCTCGAAACGCCTCCAGGCGTGCGAGGGCGCGGCCATGCGGAACCTCGAGTGTCTGGGCGATCTCGGCGGCCAGGCGACGGGTCGCCTCGAGGCGCTCCCTCACTGCCGGATCCACCGGGAACGGATCGTCGTCGATGAGCAGGACGATCCGCAGGTCGGGAAACTCCTGGAGGGCCGCCGACCACAGCGTCGCGCGGACGACCCCCGGCTCCTCGGCGTAGCTGGGCACCAGGACAGTGACTCCGTGTTCGTAGTCCCTGAAGTGGCGGTCTAGTTCTCCCCGGGGGACTCGACGGTGTTCGGCGAAGCGATGCAAGGCGCCTTGCCGTGCCACGAGGTACATCAGCGCCGAGAAGGTCAGGAACGTGACGACGACCAGGTAGAGCGTGGCTTCGAACTGGAAGCGGAAGCCCGCGTACGGGTTGTCGGCCAGCTGCCGCAGGATGGTCGTGATGACATAACCGATCCAGGCCAGGACGGTGACGGTGATCGCCACACGCCCCCAGGCGATCTTGCGCGACGAGGGGGTCGGATGCATCAAGGACAGCGGCTCGGACCTACGCTCGGCGCCCCATTGCCGTCGGCGCCCGCCGAGGTGGTTAGGCGGGTCGGTCTCTTCGACTCCCACGGCCATGGTTTCCATTGCGTATCCCCCGAAAAATGCCAGAAGGCATCGAAAACGCGCCCCAACAGCGCGGAATTAGTCCGAGTGTAGCGCATGTGATTATGATGACGCGGGGCCGTGTCGCACGTCGCAACGAGGCTGAATGTCCTATGGCCCCTACCGAGATCAACGTCGCTGGGAGTTCCCCGTGCTCGGTTGAAATCGCACATCCATTGGGGGAGGGAACGTGTCGTCAATGTTCGAAGGGCGCAGGCTGTCGCCGCTCAGGGTCCTGCTGGTACTGGGGATTGCCGGGGCATTGGTCTTCGGTGGGATGGCCGCGTGGGGCCGCATCCAGGACTCGGCCACCGCGGATCGTGGCACGCAATGGTTTGGCGCCTACATCGATGCCACGTCGACGCCCTTCTATGACATCGGTGGCGATGGTGCCGGGGGAGGGCATGTCGTCCTGGCCTTCATGGTGGCGGACGGCGACGATCCCTGCCTCCCATCGTGGGGCGGCTTCTACAGCATGGACTCCGCGGCAGAGACCTTCGACCTCGACCGGAAGGTCGCCAGAGTGCGGGACGCCGGCCGACAGATCGTCGTATCGACGGGAGGCCTGCTCAATCATGAGCCCGCGGCGGCCTGTACCGAAGTCGACCGGCTCCGTGACACCTACTCGGCGATGCTGGAACGCTATTCCTCCACCACCTTGGATCTGGATGTCGAGGGAGAGGACCTCTCCGATGTGGCGGGAGGCGAACGACGGGCCGAGGCCATAGCCATGCTGCAGCACGATGCGGCAGCCGATGGTCGCCGGATCGATGTCTGGCTCACGCTTCCGGCGGCCACGTTCGGGTTGACCGCAGAAGGCCTTGCCGAGGTCGGCCGGATGCTCGACGCCGGGGTCGACTTGGCCGGCGTCAATCTCATGACCATGAACTTCGGAGAGACCAGGGAACAGAACGAGTCGATGGCAGCCGCGTCGATCCGGGCCGCCCACAGCGTACATGCCCAGCTCGGCGCGGCATACGAGCAGCGTGGCACCTCCATGGGGGCCCAGAGCCTGTGGCGAAGGATTGGGCTGACACCCATGATCGGACAGAACGATCTTCTCGGAGAGGTATTCGATCTCGACGACGCGGCCGAGCTGAATCGCTTCGCCGTCGAGCAGGGCGTCGGCCGCGTCTCGATGTGGTCGGCCAACCGCGACGCGCCCTGCGGCCCCAACTACCCGGACGTGACCCGCGTCTCGGAAAACTGCAGCGGGGCCGAGCAGGGGAACGGCGACTTCGCGAAGGTCCTGTCCGATGGCCTCGGCATGGCAGGACCCGTAGCCGATGCGCAGGCGGGTCCCTCCCTGCCGGGGCCGGCACCTGTAGAGACCGCGATCTCCGACGACCCGGAAACCAGCCCCTACCCCGTTTGGAACGACGTCGCCGTCTACGTCGAAGGCGACCGCTCGGTCTGGCGCGGTAACGTCTACGAAGCCAAATGGTGGAACCAGAACGCCCGGCCCGACGCGCCCGTCGTGGATGCGGGATCGACTCCTTGGAAGCTCGTCGGCCCCGTCCTTCCGGGGGACAAGCCCCAGCCTGTCACAACGGTGCCTGATGGCTTCTACCCGAAGTGGTCTGCCAAGGCGACCTATGTGAAGGAGGACCGGGTTCTCTTCGAGGGGCGCGTCGTGGAAGCCAAGTGGTGGAATACCGCTGAGAGCCCGGAAGCCGCGCTTCAGGGATCCGGCGACTCGCCGTGGAAGCTCCTCAGCAACGTAGAGGTGCAGGCGATCCTCGACCTCGCTGAGGCGGAAGCCGACGCGGAGGATCCCTCGCAGGCCAGCCCGACGCCCTGAGCGAGCCGACCCCTTCTAGTGTTCTTCTTCCCGGGATATCAGCTCGTACTGTAAGGCACGGTTCCGGAAGTGCTCCGCCTCCTGGGGGCGGTGGAGGCTCTCGAGCACGTCCGCCCACAGGGAATAGGCAGGGACAAGTTCTGCCGGCTCCAAGGTGCTGTTCGCCACGGCTCCGTCCTCCAAGGTGGCAAGCGCCTCGCCGGAACGCCCGACGGCGTGCAGCCAGCGGGCGTACGTCACCGTCAGCCCCAGCCGGGCGGACGGGCCGGGCTCGAAGCTCCGGTACGCCAGTACGGCCCGTTCGATGCAGTCCTGCGTCTGCTGGTTCGCGATTCCGGCCTGCAATTGCAGGTCAGCGGACGACTTGTTGAACCGGGCCCATTGGTGGACGTCGTTGGCGGGGGACAGCAGGGCACCCGCGCGGGCGTGGTAAGCCGCGCCCGTCTCGCCATGGCCAGCCAAGAACGCTAGATTGCCCAAGGTCCAGAATCCCTTTCCGGCCTTGTTCTCATCGAGGAGTCCGTCCAAGAGGGCGGCAAGACGTGCGTGGTACTGCCAGGCCTCGGACATGGCTCCCGCGTCGGCCAAGGCGGAGATCAGGGCCTGGACGGCCTCTGCTTGGTATTCGGGGTGGGCGCCCGCGTTGTCCAGCAGTTGCACGGCGCGGCGTCCGGCTTCCGTGGCGGGCTCGAAGTGGCGTTTGCAGCGTAGGGCGACGGCTTGGAGCGTCAGCGATCGTCCCAGGGCCACGTCGTCCGCCTCCGTGTACGCCGATGCCACCATGCGGGCGGACGTCGAAAGGGCCGCGGTGAAGGCCCCGCAGAGCACCAGCGCCTCGCAGGCGACCCGAAGGAAGTGCCACTCCCTGGCAGCCGACCCCGAGGCGGCGTGTGCATCAGCGCAACGCAGGGCCGCATGGCCCGACGCCAAGATGTCCCCCGATTCCTGGATGCGTTTGAGGAGCGCCTCGAGGTGCACGGTGGAGTGGGGGACCATGGCAACAAGTATGGACCACCTGGGGTGGTTGCCCGGGACTGGGGCAGAAGCTCCTTGTCACATGGTGTTTTACACGAGCTCCACAGTGCTCATCGGGGCGCTAGAGTGGAGATCAGGGGGACAGCGCCGGGTTCCGTCCCCTGCCATGCGCCATGTCCCGGCAACCAGCAACCCCCTAAGGAATCCACATGATGAAGAAGATGCACAGCGCGATCGCCGCTGGCTTCCTGGCGCTCGCGCTTGTCGCCGGCGGGTTCGGAGCCGCTATCGACGGTTCGTTCCAGGAAGCCGGCGTGGAGCAGTCGCAGGCCAACAACAACTGGCCCCTGAAGTCGATCAACAAGGCACCTCTGGTTACGACGAGCAACAACAACTGGCCGCTGTAACACTCGGCTGTTCACTGGTCCGCATCCCGGGATTCGCGGTTCGACAGCGAATCCCGGGGGCGTCAGGATGGGGGCGGCCGCCGACGTCGACGCCGTGCCCAAGGTGTGGCAGCTCCTGGCTGGCCAATGCCACGGTTGCCGGCTGACCGTGCCCCGTTGCGGCGGGACGGAAGATGGGCCCGGAACGCCAGCCGGACGACTGGATCGAGGGCCACTCACGTGGTCGGCCGTCCTCGCGAGTTCCTGTTGCTCTTGGGCAGCAGGAGGGGAGGGATCTGAAGGTTGTGACGCTGGACACGGTCGACTGCTGGTTCTACAGTTGAGATTCGACAAGCAATTTACTCGGTTCGAGTTCTTGGGGCTGTCACAAGCGGGGGATGCAGTAGGAACCTTGGGGGCGACTACCCATCTGCCGGGGCATTGATCCGCTGGGGAGCGGGGCCCGGCAACCTGCCTGAGGGCGTCGCGGGCTCTTGGGGCACATGGGGGAAATGTGGCACCGCACCGTTGGGGAGAAGAACACGGTACGACGACGCCGCCGCGCGCCCCGCGCCGGGGTACTCGTCGCATCCTACGGCAGGCCGTCTCGGTCATCGCGGCTTCCGCGCTGGTCATGAGCCTGTCAATCATCGGGCTCGGCCTGCCCGGCGCCTCCGGATCGGAAGACGCCGAGGCCGGACCCGCCGTCGTCCAGGCCGCCGAGGCCAATTCGTCCGAGGCGCCACCGGCGCCGGTCGAGCCGGCCGCCGTCGAGCCTCCGGTCGTCCAGCAGGCCGTCAACCCGCCCGCGCAGCAGGCGGCCCAGAAGAAGGCCGCGGCTCCGACCTCCGCCGCGCCACCCAGCCAGGCGGCCAAGTCGTCGGCTCCCTCGCAGAAGTCCAGCGCGAAGGCGACGCCGTCGGAGAAGGCGGCATCGGCGTCGTCCTCTAAGAAGGACGACCACAAGAAGAAGGACGACAAGAAGGACGACGACCAGAAGGACCGGCAGCCGATGCCGGAGATGGAGAAGAAGCTCCTTTCCGCGGCGTACCAGTCCAACGGCACGTGGCTCGTCCGCTATCGGATCGAGGTCGAGGGCGACGAGAAGGGCGCGACCGTCTACAGCCTCACCGACACGCTCCGCTTCGGCGCCGGCGTGCAGATCCTCTCCGCGGGCTGGACGGGTCCGACGGGATCGGGCAGTTGGAACCTGCCGTCCACCACAGCCGTCCTCGCGAGCGACCGCGCCCTGAAGCGCGACGCCGACTCGGAGCGGTACACGATCACGGTGGTCGCGTCCGTCGCGCCGGGGGCCGTCGGCACGGAAGCGATGGACTGCAAGCTGCAGAAGAACGAGTCCGGGACGGGCTTCCTGAACACGGCGCTCATGACCTCCGGCGGGAAGTCCGAGAAGGACCAGGCGTGCTTCGAGCCGACGCCGGTCAAGCCGAGCCCGACGCCGACGCCGACGGTGACGCCAACGCCAACGCCGACGCCGACGGTGACGCCAACGCCAACGCCAACGCCGACGCCGACGGTGACGCCGAGTGAGACTCCTGATCCGACGCCCACGCCATCCGAGACGCCGGATCCGACGCCAACGCCAACGGTGGCGCCGAGTGAGACGCCCGAGCCCACGCCGAGTGAGACACCGGATCCGACGCCAACGGTGACGCCGAGTGAGACGCCTGACCCGACACCGAGCGTGACGCCTGACCCGACGCCGAGCGAAACGCCCGATCCGAGCGCGACGCCGACGGTCACGCCGGACCCGACGCCGGATCCGACCGCCACGCCGAGCGCGAGCCCGGAGCCGTCGGCCTCGACGAGCACGACGCCGGTGCCGACGGCCACGCCGCCCGCCGACCCGCCGTCGTACGGTCCGACGCTGGCCAGGACCGGTAGCGCCGGGACGTGGCTGACGGTGTGGGCCGCGGTGCTGCTGATGGCCTGCGGAGCCGCGGCGATCGTCTCCTCCAAGCCGAGGAGGCTGCACTGAGACCCCGGGGCCGCGGCGGATGATCCCCCGCTGCGGCCCCGGCTCACCGCCGGCGCTCATCCGGAGCGTCGACCGGCACCCCTAAGGCCCCGCAGGCCGTCCCGATTCCCCCGCTCGGGCAGACCGGTCTGCGGCCACAGCGGCTGGACCGCCTCCCTGAAGAGGGGCGGTCCAGCCGTTCCCTCATCCACAGGCCGGCGAATTGCTCTAGCCGGTGGCCGATCATCGTGCTTAGGATGTCTCCGGGGCGCGGTCCTTGGCATCAACACACTGATGCGCCGGCGCCGCCAGGGGGAAGGCTGGTCCAGATCATGAGCTCCACCACGCCACGCCACTGCCGGTACGACGCCGGACGCCGCCTCCCGCTCCCGGCTGCCGCCGCCCGGGAGGTACGGTCTGCCGCGGCCCGGGAGGTACGGTCCGCCGCGGCCCGGGAGGTACGGTCCGCCGCGGCCCGGGCAGTGCTCGCCGTCGCCGCCGCGCTCTTCCTGCTGCTTCCGGGCATCGCGCCCGCCCAGGCCGCGGGAGCCGTCGCAACCCCTGCCGGAGCCGGCCCCGGCGCCGGGTGGGGCTCCGCGCCGACGGCGGCCCCGGCGTCGTACCGGCACGTGGTGCCCGCCGCGAAGGTGCCCCCGCTCGAGCGCAATCCGCGGCGCGTCGCGATGCTCGTCAACAAGGACCACCCGCTGGCCCCGGCCCGATTCGCGCCCAGCCTGGCGGCCCTGCCCGGCGGGTTCCGTGCGCATCCGGACGCGGCGGCGGCGTTCAAGCGCATGGCCGCGGACGCGCGCAGGGCCGGGGTCGATATCCGGATCACGAGCGCCTACCGCTCCTATGCCACGCAGGCCTCGCTCTTCGCGAGCTACAGCAAGCGCTACGGCGCGGCCTACGCCGCGAGGATCTCCGCCCGCCCCGGCACCTCCGAGCACCAGACCGGGCTGGCGATCGACGTCGGGAACGCCAGCAAGGCGTGCGCCCTCCAGGCATGCTTCGCCAAGACGCCCGTGGGGCGGTGGGTCAGCGCCTACGGCCACAAGTACGGCTTCATCATCCGCTACCCCAGCGGGCAGGAGGCCACCACGGGCTACAGCTACGAGCCGTGGCACCTGCGCTACGTCGGCCCCCGGGTCGCCCAGGACATGGCCGCGCGGAAGGTCCCCACGCTCGAGCACTACTACGGGATCGCCAAGGGCCAGCCCGGGGCGAGAGCCGCCGCGAAGCCGGCTGCCCAGGCCACCGCGAAGCCCGCTGCCGGACGGCTCCTGGCCACGACGGCCAATCTGAACATGCGCAGCGGCCCGGGAACCGGCCACCGGATCGTCACGACGCTCTCCAAGGGGACCCGCGTCACCGTCACGGGGGCCGCGCGCAACGGGTGGCATCCCGTGAAGTACGGGACCAGGACGGGCTGGATGAGCGGAAAGTACCTGAAGTAGCGGCGGGCGTTACGCGATGCGCATCCGCGCGACGTTGTCCTTGACCACGGCCCGCAAGTCACCGCCGTTCTGCTCGGCGACGTTGCGCTGCCACTGGTAGCCGGCGCCGCCGCGGATGATGCGTTCGACGTCGGCCAGCTCGTCGGCGCAACCGAGCTTCCTGGCGACGGGCTCGAGGCGGTTGAGGACCTTGTAGAGCTCGTCGGTGACGAGGTTCTCGTTGCCCTCCTTGTCGAGGATGATGATGGCGTCGAGGCCGTAGCGGGCGGCACGCCACTTGTTCTCGACGCGGTACCACTGCGGCATCACGGGGATCGACCACCCGTTGTCCAGGGCGGTGGACATCTCGTCGACGAGGCACTGGGTCAGGGCGGCCATCGCGGAGATGTCCTGCAGGGAGCTCAGGCCGTCGCAGATGCGCATCTCCACGGTGCCGAAGCGAGGCACCGGCCGGATGTCCCAGCGGATCTCGGAGATGTCGTCGATGACGCCGGTGTGGAGCATGTCGGCGACGTAGTGCTCGTACTCCCCCCACGAGCGGAAGTAGTAGGGGAGTCCGGCCGTGGGCAGCTGCTGGAACATGAGCGCCCGCTGGCTCGCATAGCCGGTGTCCTCGCCGCCCCAGAACGGGCTCGACGCGGAGAGCGCCTGGAAGTGCGGCTGGTAGTTGACCAGTCCGTCGACGATCGGCAGGGCCTTCTCCCGGCGGTCGACGCCGACGTGCACGTGGACCCCGTAGATCGCCATCTGCTGACCCCACCACTGCGTGCGGTCGATGAGCTTCGCGTAGCGTTCCTTGTCCGTCACGGGCTGCAGCTTCGGCGCGGCGAAGGGGTGCGATCCCGCGCAGTACAGGTCCACGCCGATCGGGTCCGTGACCGTGCGGATCGCCTCGATGTTCTGGTGGAGCTCGGCCCGCGCCTGCGCGACCGTCTGGCACACCCCGGTGACGATCTCCACCGTGTTCAGCAGCAGCTCCTGCTTGATCGCGGGATGCTCCTCGTCCTCGTCCAGCCCGCCGTGCAGCGCGTGCACCCCCGAGAGGACCTCGTTGGCGACGGAGCGCATGTCGAACGTCTCGCTGTCCACGAGCGCGATCTCCCACTCGACGCCGAGCGTGGACTGGCGGGACTGTGCGAAGTCGATCTGCATCCGGGGGGCTCCTGATCGCTGGTTCAAACGGATGGTCCATTCTATGGGTGTACGCCGCCGGCTGCTTCCGTATTGCGCGCCGGGCCGTCTTGGGCGCGGCGACCGCCGGCGACCTCTCGGTCGCCGGGCGCGCCACGTTGCCTCGGCCAGGCTGCTGGTTGAATCCAAGGCCGTGGGGAATTCCACGCCGTCTCAGATGGAGGCCCCCCATCCGGAAGGTAGCCCACGCTCTCGCCCACTCTGCGTGAACTGGGCGCGAGGGTGGGCCGCTGCCAATGCAGCTGGGTGTGCACTGGACGCTGCGGTCGGCTCGAGGCGGTTCCGAGTTCACGTTGTCTCGGTGAGTCGGTGTGTTGGTGGCCAGAGCACGGGGTCTACCTCGTGAAATGGACAGCGGCCCATGGTGTCGCCCACTATGCGTGAACTGGGCGCGAGGGTGGGGGCATGATCGCGCCGAGTAGACGTGAACTGGGTGCCGTGGTCAGCCCAGCGTGCGGGCCCGCAGCGCCAGCTCAAGCTCGAAGCGCGCCAACGGATCCTCGAGCTCGGCGCCGAGCAGCGAGCGCAGCTGCCCGAGCCGGTAGCCGACGGTCTGCGGGTGGATGCCGAGCTCCTCGGCCACGGGCGCCCGCTGGCCCCAATGCCGCAGCCAGGCCAGCAGCGTCTCCTCAAGGCGGGCCCGCGGACCGGCCGGGAGCTCGTCGAGCGGGGCCAGCCGCTTCCGGGCCAGCGCCGTCATGGCGGTCGGCTCGGCCCGCATCACGATGAGCGCCAGATGGTCCTCGGCCCACACGGGCTCGGCGGCATCGTGCCCGTCCGTCGGCCCATCGGCCCCCTCGTCGACGGACACCGCCGCGGCGGCGAGCTGGGCCAGCCGCAGCGAGGACCCGACCTGCTCCCAGCTCCCGGCGGGCCCCACGACGGCCCGCCGCCCGCGCAGCACGCGCACGACGTCGGCCCGCGCCGCCGCGGTCGGCGGCATCGGCACGAGGGCCACGGCGTCGGAATCGCGCTCCACCACCAGCGCTGCGTGACCGAGCCGCACCCGCAGCCCCGGCGCCGTGTCGAGCGGCAGCACCACGGCCGCGAGCCGCGGCGGCAGCACCCAGTCCGCCTGCAGGCTCGCCGCGCGCAGCGACGCCTCGTCCGTCTGGCCGCGCAGCAGCAGCTCCAGCAGGGCCGTCCGCCGCCGGTCCAGCTCCCCGGCCCGCTCCGACTGCTCGAACGCGTACGCCTCCACGCTCACCGCGGACAGCTCGTCGATGTAGGCGAGGATCGACTCGCCCAGGTCCACGACGGCCTCCGCCCCGAGCCCGGACTCGAGCGTCGCCTTGGACAGCTCGCGGAACGTGATCCGCGCGCCCGTCCGGTAGGCGCCGAGCAGGGCGTCCATCGAGCGGCCCTGCCGGAACTCGCCCGCGCCGAGCCCGGCGACGAGCAGCCCGGTTTCCGCCGAGAGCGCCGGCAGCCGCGTGCCCGGAAGCTGCAGGAAGCGGTCCAGGGCGCCCGCGACGCCGCGCCGCAGCCCGCGCCCGAACCGCCCCTCCATGGGCAGCGAGTAGGTGGGGACCATGCGCGGCACGGTGTCGATGATCGCCGCGACGACCTCGGGAACGTAGGGGCGCAGGACGTCGCTGATGCCGCTCGGCAGGGACAGCCACGGCGGATCGTTGGGGTGGCGCGCCACGGCGCCGTCTCTCGCGTCCATGAGGCTCGCTCCCAGCCTTTCCTGTTGCCCGGCGATAGTTTTTGCTGCCCAATTGTAGGCTCGGGCAGGAGAAATCTGGCGTCCCGGGCCATATGCTTAGAACATGTTCAGGCTTCGCCCCCTGGCGCAAGCCGCGTCGATCTTCACCACCCCGCACTCGCCGGAGGACTTCCTCCGGCTCGTCAATCCGCTCTCCTCCGCCCGCCAGCTGCGGGGCATCGTGACCCGCGTGGTCGAGGAGACCGCGGGCTCCGCCACCATCTTCTTCCGGCCCGGCCGCGGATGGAAGGCCCACCTCGCGGGCCAGTGGGCGCGCATCGGCGTGGAGCTGAACGGCGTCCGCCACTGGCGCTCCTACTCGCTCTCCACCGCCGCGGGCCTCGATCCCGCGATCACCGTCACGGACGTCGGCGCCGTCTCCGGCACCCTGGTCCGCACCACGCGCCCCGGCGACGTCCTCTTCCTGGCCCCGCCGCAGGGCGATTTCACGCTCCCCGAGCACCCGCGCCCCCTGCTCATGCTGACGGCCGGCTCCGGGCTCACCCCCGTGATGTCGATGATCCGCACGCTCGTCCCGGCTCGTCCGGACGCCGACGTGGTCCTGCTCCACTCCGCGCGCACCGAGGCCGACGCCCTGTTCCGCGAGGAGCTGCTCGAGCTCGCCGACCAGTTCCCGGGCCTGAAGGTCCACCACCGCTTCACGGGCCGCGACGGCCGCCTGGACCTCTCCACGGCCGCCGCGCTCGAGGCCGTGTGCCCCGATTGGCGCGAGCGCGCCGCCTACGCCTGCGGCCCCGGGGACTTCCTCGACTCGGCCGAGGCGCTCTGGCTCGCCAACGGCGGCCGCACCGCTTCCGGGTACGACGCCGGAGCCCCCTCCCAGCCCGCCGCGCCGGGCACCGGGGGCGTCCCGGGCGGGACGGGCGGCGTGGCCGCGCAGGCCGCGGTCGCGACGGGCGCCCTCGTGATCGAGCGCTTCACGACGACGCTCGCCGCGGGAGACGGCGAGGGCGGCACGGTCACGTTCGAGGCCTCCGACCGCGAGGTCGCGTGCGACGGCTCCACCCCGCTGCTCGACGCCGCCGAGGACGCGGGACTGTTGCTGCCCTCCGGCTGCCGCATGGGGATCTGCCACTCGTGCCTGACCCCGTTACGCTCCGGCTCCGTACGGGACCTGCGCACCGGCGAGGTCCACGGCGAGCCCGGCGAGCTCATCCAGACCTGCGTGTCCGCGGCCGCCGGCAACGTCAGCCTCGAGGCCTGAGGAACGCCGACGACCACGCCACCCCGAACTACGCAGTCCCGAACCACGCGACCCTGAAGCACACCACGTCAAGCCGCACGATGGCGGACCACGCCACGACGAACCACACTGCCCCGAACCACCAGGAGCACGCCATGACCGACACCACCCGGGCCACGGCCCACGTCCGCACCGGCCTGCGCCGCCGCCCCGTCCCGGGCCCCGATACCACGAGCTGGGCCCCGCGCGGAGACGAGCACGACGACGGGGCCCTCCCGACCGGAGAAGCCTCGCCGTCCGCCGCGGTGCCCGGCGCGGACGCCGCCCACGATGCCGCCGGGAACGGCGCCCGGGGCGGGGCCGATGCGGAAGGGGGCATCGGCGTCGTCCGGGAGAAGCCCCGCCGTGGGGCGTTGGCCGCCGCCGGCAGCCCCACCGTCCGCCCGCCCGCCGCTGCGCACCTGAGCGATGCCGACGTCGCCGAGCTCGGCCGCGAACTCGACGCCGTGCGCGACTCCGTGCTCGCCCGGCGCGGGGCGTCCGACGCCGCCTACATCCGCCGTGTCATCAAGCTCCAGCGGGCCCTCGAGGTCGCCGGCCGCGGAGCCCTGATCCTCGGCGGGCGCAACAAGTTCGCGTGGATCGCCGGGACCGCCCTGCTCTCCGGGTCCAAGATCATCGAGAACATGGAGATCGGGCACAACGTCCTGCACGGCCAGTGGGACTGGATGCGCGACCCCGACATCCACTCCACCACGTGGGAATGGGACTTCGTCACCCCGGCCCGCTCGTGGCAGCACACCCACAACGACCTGCACCACCGCTGGACCAACGTCGTCGGGCTCGACAAGGACGTGGGCTACAACCTCCTGCGCATGGACGAGGAGCAGCCGTGGAAGCCGGTGAACCTGCTCAATCCCGTCTTCAACGCGGTCCTGGCCCCCGTGTTCGAGTGGGGGATCGCGATCTACGACCTCGAGATCGCCGAGGTCAAGGAGGGCAAGAAGCCCGAGTCCGAGCTCTTCAAGGACCTGCGCGCCATGGGCCGGAAGGCACTGCGCCAGTTCACCAAGGACTACGCCGCGACCCCCGCGCTGGCCATGGTCACCGGCTCCGGGAAGCAGGCGCTCTACGGCACGCTCACGGCCAACGCCGTGCGCAACGTGTGGGCGCACTCCGTGATCTTCTGCGGCCACTTCCCCGAGGGGGCCGAGACGTTCACCGAGGAAATGGTGGAGGGCGAGACGCGCGGCGACTGGTACGTGCGGCAGATGATCGGGTCCTCGAACATCTCCGGATCGAAGTTCATGCACTTCATGACCGGGAACCTGTCCCACCAGGTCGAGCACCACCTCTTCCCGGACCTCCCGTCGAACCGCTACGCCGAGGTCGCCCCGCAGGTGCGGGACATCTGCCGCCGCTACGGCCTGCCGTACAACACCGGGCCGCTCCTGAAGCAGGTCGGCTCCGCGTGGGGGAAGGTCTTCCGGCTGGCGCTGCCGTAGCCGCGCTGCCGTCGGCGCGCGTCCACGGCCTGGTTGTTCGGCGCGCTCACGTTGGCGCAGGTGGAGCTGGCCAGTGCTTCCACGGCCTGGTTGTTCGGCGCGCTCACGTTGGCGTAGACGGGCGCAACTGTGGCCTCACTGCCTGCGCCACCCCAACGGTCAATGCGCTCGTGGAAAGGTTCCCACTTCTCCGCGTCGAGGCGCGGCGTGTCGGCGCGACACGCCGCTTTCCAGACGGCGTGTGACCCGGGAAGTGGGAAGAAATGCAGCGCGCCGTGCCCATCCGGGAAGCGACGACCATGCGGGTCTTCTCCACCGCCGTGTCCACCGCCCTTTCCTGCGAGGCCGACACGCCTGAACCACCGGGGCCTGTCGATGATGCGCTCCGAGTCCCCAGGCCTCGTGGCCCAGCGTCGATCCGGGCAGCCGAGAGCCTGTGGGGGCTAGGATCCTCCCGTGACCGTGCTGAACGGGGGACCACCTTGCGAGAATGGTTCCATTAGTGGAACCATGGCTAGATGCCGAGGATAGACGGCATTGAAAGCAAGGTGCGGAACGCTCCGACGAATGTTCGATTCGAGGATCTGGCAAAGCTCTGCCAGCACTACTTTGGTGACCCTCGGAACTCGAACGGCGGAAGCCACCGAACGTACGAGACACCGTGGCAGGGCGATCCACGGGTCAACATCCAAAACAAGGGAGGGATGGCGAAGCCGTACCAAGTCAAACAGGTACTTGCAGCCATCGACAGGATGAAGGAGCAGGGTGATGTCTAACCAGATGCCCTCTATCGTGGCGCACTACCGGTACTCGGTGGTGTGGTCACCTGAAGACGAAGAATTCTTGGCAACGGTTGCCGAGTTCCCCTCGCTTTCGTGGATGGAAGCCGATCAGATCGAAGCACTTCAAGGGCTGGAGAACCTGGTTCGGGAAGTCGTGCACGACATGTCAGCCTCCGGCGAGGCCGTTCCCCAGCCGTTTGCGGAACGGAAGTACAGCGGGAACCTCAAGGTACGGGTTTCGCCCGAGACGCATAGGAACCTTGCCATCGCCGCCAACGAGCAGGGAGTCTCGCTCAATCGTTTCCTGAGTGAGCGATTGGCCGGCCGCTGACGATCCGGATGCCAGACGGACTTTCCGTCGATCCCGAGAGCCCGAGTACGCCACGCTGTTGGAAGGGTGATCCGCCGGATGGCTGGTGCGTGGACGACATCGTCGGGCTGCCCTGAACGCGTGGGCGGATGATGCGGATCAGACCGTGGTTGGACAGCGCCATCTGCCCACGCGTTCAGGGGAGGCCCGTGGCCATGGCATCAACGCCTTCAACGCGTGGGCGGATGGTGCGGCCCGGACGGTGATTGGTCAGCATCATCTGCCCACGCGTTGGGGCGAGGCCAGTGCTCGTGGCCTCGGGCCTTTCGCCAGGTCGCCCCGTTGCCCCGCGTGGAGCCGGTAGGCTTCCTGCGGTTCGGAACCACATCAGTGTGGTTAACCCTCCTTGTGAGCCTTGGAAGCGCCTTTCTACACTCGAAGGCAGGGACGCCGTTGGGGACGTCCCGGGTGGCGGGGGCCACCCTACCTGGCTTGGGGTTTCATCATGGGTGTACTTCCTTCCGTCCTGTTGGGCGACGCCGTCCGCAGCATCGACGGCCACCAGCTTTCCGATGCGCCGCCGCGGCGCGAGCCGGCGGAGGAAGCCCTGCTGCGGGCGCTCAAGGGCCCCCGGCCGGCCGGAGCCGTGCTCTACGCGGATCCCGTGGAGGCCCAGGCGGTCGTCGACGCGGTGATGGAGCGCCGCGGCGGGGCCGGGAACGTGGTCCACCTGCACGGCAGCCCGTTCGCCTCCGCGTTCCCGTACGGGACCCTGTCCTTCATCCTGGCCGGCCTGCCGGAGGTCCCGTTGACCCCGCGGCACCACCTGGTCCGCTCGCTCGCCCGGGCCCTCAACGGCCTGGACGGACCCACGACGGTGGTGGTCTCCGGCGCCGCGCACGTCGACGTCGACACGATGGCCGTCCTCGCCCAGCTCGCCCAGCAGGCCGCCATCCGCCTCATCGTCAACGCCGACCATCTCGCGGACGTCCCCGCTGACTTCGAGGCGCTCGCCCGCGGCGGCGTCCTCGAGGCCATCCGGGTCGAGCCTCTGGACCTCGCCGGTCTGCGCTCCGCGGCCGCCGCGCACCTCGACGCCCCGCTGACCTCCGCCGCGGTCCGCGCCCTGCACCGCGCCGGCGCAGGACGCCCGGGCCGCCTCGCCGTCGTCGTCGAGGAGCTCGTCACGAGCGGCCGCCTGGCCGCCATCGACGGGACGTGGGTCCACGTCGCCGGCGAGACCGCCACGGGCGAGGAACCCGAGCCCTGGCCCGCCGACGCCACGGGGGACCGGCGCACGGTCCTCGAACTACTCGCCCTGCACGGCCGGCTGCCCACCCGAAGGCTGGCGGGCCTCGGTCTCGCCGAGTCGGTGGACGGGCTCCGCACGCAGGGCCTCGTCCATCCCGATCCGACCGCACCGGGCCATCTGGTCCTGGACCGGCACCTCGACGGCGACGCGGCCCGCGCGGAACTGGCGCCCGAGCGCCGCGCGGAGCTGGGCGCCCTGCTGCCGCAGGTCGGTCCAGCGGCCGTGCTCGCCGCGGCCAACGACCTCATCGACGCGGGCGGCCCCGCCGCCGCCCTCGAGGCACTCGAGGACGCCGGCCTGGCGCAGCCGGCTCCCGCGTCCACCGTCGGCACGCGGGAATGGTGCGGCATCGTCGTGACCCGGGAGCGCGCCCTGGTGGCCGTAGGGGACGACGCCGGTGCGGCGCGCCTTCTCGACGCCGCGCTCGCCCGCGCTGCGGCGGGAGGGTACGCGCTGCCCGCCGTGGTCGAACGGCTCCGCCTCTCGAGGGCCCGGACCGCGCTCCGCCGCGGAGAGCTGGACGAGGCCCTCACGGAAACCGCCCCGGGTCCGGCGCCCGCGCCCGCTGGCGTCGGGGCGTCCGCGTCCGGTCACGCCGCCTCGACACCGCGGGCCGCGGTCTCCGGCACTACGTGGGGCGGCGACGGGCTCCGACTCGAGGCCACCGCCATCCGCGCGGCGGCCTTCGCATGGCAGGGTCGCAACGGAGCGGCCCGGGACCTCGCCGACCGTGTGGCAGCCGAGCTCGACTACCACGCCTCCTCCGGGCACCTGGCGGACCTGCTCGACCCCGGACAGCTCGGGGACATCGCGCACCTGCTCCTCGAGGTCCGGCTCGCCGACGGCGACTGGCCGGGCTGCCGCGAGGCCGCCGCCGCGCTCGCCCGCTCTGGTTCGCCCGCCGCCGGTTCCGCCGAACGCGCCGAGCTGATCTGCGGGATGCTCGACGCCCTCGGCGGCCACCTGCGCGGAGCCGCCGAGCAGCTCGAACCCCTCGCCCAGCAGCTCGCCCGCACCGGGAGGCCCGACGACTTCGGGCTGGCCCGCGCGGCGCTCGCCGGCCTCGCCCGGCACCCGGGAGCGCCGGCGCTTGCCCCGCCGGCCCCGACGGCTCCGCCACGCACCGCCACCCGGCAACGCGCGATCCCGCCGGCGCCACCGGTTCCCCAGCCGGCCACGGCGCGCACCGCCACCGCGGAACCCGGGCGGGGTCCGACGTCGTACCTCGCCCGCCTCCTGGACCTCGCGGCGACGTCGACCGCCACGACCCTGGCCGGCACCGGGCAGCCGACCCGGGCGGGGCTGGCCCGCGACGCGGCCCGCTTCGCCGAGCTGGCCGACGATGCCGCGGCCCACGGGAACCGGGCCGTCGCCCTGCTCGCGCTGGCCCACGCGGTCCGCGCGGGCGATGCCGGCCGGGCGCGTGCTTTGCGCGAGGCCGCACGCGGTCACGGCATGGCGTTCGCCGGCCCGTGCCAGGAGCTCGCCGACGGCGTCCTGGAGCGCGACCCGGCCCGGATCGCTTCCGCGCTCGAGGGTTTCGCGGCCCGCGGCTACGCGGCCTTCGCCGAGGAACCCGGCAATCTGCTCCTGCCCCTGCTCTCCGAGGGCTCCGCGCGGCGCGTCGCCCGCGCCGCCGTCCGCTGCCGCGGGCACCGGGGCGCCGACCGGGCGGAGGCCCCCGCCGGCGCCGGCCCCGCGTGGGCCGAAGCGCTCACGGCCCGCGAACGGGAGACCGCCCTGCTTGTCCTCGCCGGGCACAGCAACGCCGAGATCGCCCGCCTGGTCTCCGTGTCGGTCCGCACGGTCGAGGGCCACCTCTACCAGGCCTACTCGAAGCTCGGGCTCACGGGACGGCAGGAGCTCCTGGCCCTCGCCGCCGTCGAATCCGTCCTCGGGAGCGGCCCGTGACCTCGCCCTCCTGGCGCCAGCCGATCGCCACCGAACTTGCCGGCCTCCTCACGAGCCACGAGCACCACGGCGTGGTGCTCGTCGGGCCGCCGGGGGCCGGCAAGACCACCCTCGTCGAGGAGGTCCTGACCTGGACCGGGCACTCCGGCAGCGCGCTGCGCCTGCACTGCTCGCCCCACCTGGCGGCCATGGACTACGCCGTCTTGGCCCCGTTCCTCGACGTCCCCGGCGAGCCGGAGCCCGTCTCAGTGCTTCGTTGCCTCCAGTCCGCTCTCGCCCAGGGGACGTCCGGCGGTACGAGGGACACGCTGGGCGGGACGGAGGACGACGCCGGGGCCGCACCCGGGGGCGCGGCGGCGGCACGGGGGCCGGGATGGGCCGCGGGACGGGCCGTGATCGTGCTCGAGGACCACCAGCACCTGGACCCGGCGAGCGGGTTCGTCCTGACGCAGCTCGTCTACAACCGCAGCGCGTTCCTCCTCGCCGTCGGGCACACCCCGCCCGAGCCCCGCTCGCCGCTCCACGCGCTCGTCACGGGGCGGGTCCTGTCCACGCTCTCGGTCTCAGCGCTCGACGTCGACGGCGTCGCGGGTCTCTGCGCGTCGCTCCTGGGCGGGGCGGTCACTGCCACGACGGCCCGCGTCGTGCACGCCGCGACCGCCGGGAACCCGGCCCTCGTCGGGGCGTTCATCGACGCGGCCGCCTCGCAGGGGATCCTGC
This sequence comes from Zafaria sp. Z1313, assembly GCF_050563205.1. Taxonomy (NCBI): domain Bacteria; kingdom Bacillati; phylum Actinomycetota; class Actinomycetes; order Micrococcales; family Micrococcaceae; genus Zafaria; species Zafaria sp. Z1313. Next base: position 13,737 of record NZ_JBNWUK010000014.1, on the reverse strand, counting down.
ACCGCTCCGGCGCCGGATCGGGTGCAAGCGCGGGGGAGCAGGGATCCGCCCGGGCGTGGTACCTGTCCCGCGCCCTGCCCGAGGCCGACGCGCCCCTGATCCAGGACGTCCTCGCGATCCACCGGGCGCTGCCCGAGGGCGAGCGCGAGGCGATCGAGCTCCTCGCCCACGCAGGCCCGGCTCCGGTCGAAGCCGTCCGGGCCGCGACGGGGCGGCCCGTCCCGGAAGGGCACCTGCTCGTCGTCGAGGACGGAATCGCGCGCGTGCCCGCCGAGCTCTACGCCGCGTGCCTGCGCGCCGCCGTCCCCGGCGCGGTGTGGCGCTCCCGCTGGGAGGAGGCCGGCGGGGCGGAGGAGGACTGGACGCACCGCCGCGCGGCCTGGGCGCTCGATGCCGGCCAGGAAGTGCCGGTCGACGCCCTGCTCGCCGGCGCACGCGAGGCCCTGACGCTCAACCAGCACGACGACGCCCTGGCCATGTGCCACGCCGTCGACGGAGGCGAACCGGGCCGCACGACCTCCCTGCTGCGCGCCCGCACCTACCTCGCCACGGGCCGGATCTCCGACGCGCTCGGGGCCCTGCGCGGCCTCGAGTCCATCCGGCCGCCGGCCCGGACCGCCCGCCAGGCCGTGCCGTTGTGGCTGCGCGCCGTGCACCGGGCCACGGGACGGCTCGACGCCGACGAGCTCCTGCGCGAGACGATGGCGGGGTTCGCCACCGCCGTCTGGGGCGCGGAGGCCGCTGGAGGCTGGGAGCGCGACGCCTACTCGATGGCCTCGGCACGCTGGTGGCGGGCCGTGCGCGAGCGCGGGCTGGCGGCCGAGGAGATCGACCAGCTGCGCGGCCTCCTGGACCCGGCCGCGGGACGCAAGGCCGGCCTGACGCTGCGGATCGCGTTCGCCGATGCCCTGTCCGGGGCCGGGAGGACCACCGAGGCCGCGGAATTCGTGCGCGGGCTGCTCGAGGCCGGGGGAGCGCGGGTCCGTCGCCGCGACGCCGAGCTCGTCTCCCGCCTGGCCTGGAACCTGGCGCTCGGCGGGGAGTACGCGCAGGCGCGGGACGTGCTCGAGGCCTGGCACGGCACGACTCCGTGGGAGATCCACCACCGCGGCGGGAGCATCGCGGCGCTCGGCGGGCTGATCGCGTTGCTCTCGGGGGACGCCGACGCCGCGCGCGGGCACCTCAGCGAGGCCGTGCCCGAGCTCGAGCAGCGCGATCCGGCCGGGCTTCTGACCATGGCGCGGGAGCTCGCGGCCGCGGTCGGAGCGGTCCGCAGCCGGGGCGGATCGGCCCTGCCGCGCGTCGACGAGGCGCCCACGGCGGGGCAGCTCGCCGTGGCGCGCGGCCTTGCGGATCCCGCCGGCTGGGAGCGCGCCGCGCTCGACGCCCGGGCGGCCCGGCTGCCGCTCGCCGAGGCGAACATCCTGCTCGCTGCGGTCGCCCACGACGAGGTCCCGGCCGCGTCCGTCGACGACGTCCTGGACCGGCTCGCCGCGCTTGCCTCCGCCGGGCAGGGCCCCCGCCCTGCTGCGATGCTGCGCTTCGTCCGCGCCGCCCGCAGCGGTCGCGGGGAGGAGATGACGGCCGTGGCCGATGCCCATCAGCACGACGGCGAAGCGCACCTCGCGGCGCTCGGCTACGCCCAGGCGGTACTCGCCTACGACGCGGAGCGCCAGGAGCGCCGCCGCGGGGCCGCGCTGCGCTCCCTCCTGGAGCTGCAGTCCCGCGCCGGTCGCCCGCATTCCCGACTCGTGGAGCGTGCCGCCGGGTTCGGTGCCCTGAGCGATCGCGAGCAGGGCATTGCCGCCCTCGTCGCCCGCGGGATGAGCAACGTGGCGATCGCCCGCGAACTCGTGCTGTCGCCCCGCACCGTCGAAGGCCACGTCTACCGGATCTTCGCCAAACTGGGCATCAGCGAACGCTCAGAGCTCGCCCGCTGGCGCCCCTGACCCGCCGGTGCGCCAGACAGCCCGGCGCCCCTGAGACGGCGGAGCTCATGGGGTTCCGGCCCGGCCAGGGCCACCGCCGACCACGGGGCGCGGGGCCGCGGAGGGACGCTGCGGAACCCTGCCGAATCGGGTAGGCCGGCCCCGAAGGACACGTGCACATCGGCCCGGATTACGTAGTCCCCACGCGTTCACGCGGCCCCCGTTCTCCGTAGTCTCAAGTCAACGCCGGAACACGGGACCGCGGAGCACCGCGGCCCGGGTCGGCGCCATGATCGGGCCAGGGGAACTCAACGCGCACGGACGCCCCTGGCCTTGCGGACCGCGACCGGCAAGCCACGGTTCGGTCCGCCTTCCGTGAAGGGGCTTCCCGTGTGGCCGGACCTGACGCCGTCCTGTCCGGCCAACTCCCCCCAAGCGCGGGTGGCCGTCCGGTGGACCCCGTCGCACCTGTTCCAGGCAGGGTGGCGGGGTCCGCTGTGCGCGGGAAGCGAACCGTCCGGAACCACGTGGTCCCGGACGGCTTTCGAGTAGTCCCCCCAGACCGACCACGTAGGGCCCGCGGAACCCGGCGCCCCGGGCACGTGGAGCACCGCGCTAATGGGGTATCCGTCCACCCGTGCCGCCCCGCGGACCCCTTCCTAGGCTCGGTCGCGTCATCGCTTGCCGGCTGAGCTGGCGAGACCGCCTTCCGAGGAAACATTGGGGAAAATCATGCATGCTTCCGGACCCACGCCGAACCTCTCCGTCGTGATCCCGACCTACAACGAGGCCGCCAACATCGGCCACGTGCTCTCCGGACTGCCGGAGATGGTCGATGAGATCATCATCGTCGACGGCCACTCGACCGACGGCACCATCGAGGCCGCCGCCGAGGTGCGCAACGACATCAAGTTCGTCTTCCAGACCCGCCGCGGCAAGGGCAACGCCATGGTCGCCGGCTTCTACTCCGCCTCGGGGGACCGGATCGTCGCGATCGACGCCGACGGCTCCATGGAACCCCGTGAGATCCCGCGCTTCGTCGATGCCCTCGACGGCGGCGCCCACTATGTGCGCGGCAGCCGCTTTATGCGCGAGGGCGGCAGCACCGACATCACGCCCCTGCGCTACGCGGGCAACCAGGTCCTCAACGGCTTGGCCAACGTCATGTGCGGGACCCGCTTCACCGACCTCTGCTACGGATACGTCGCGCTGCGCCGCTCGGTCCTGGACCTCATGCGCTTTCCCGACCCCTTCGACCCCGGGCTGGGCCGGGTCTGGGGCGACGGGTTCGAGATCGAGACGCTCATGGCCATTCGCGCCGCGAAGGCGGGCCTGCAGATCTCGGAGGTCCCGAGCTTCGAGGCCGACCGGCTCAACGGCGAAAGCAACCTGAACACCTTCAAGGACGGCGCGCGCTGCCTGCGCACCCTCATCACGGAGGGCGTCGCGCCGCAGACCATCTCCCGGATCCCGGAGACCGCGCCCGTGCCCGTCCTGAGCATCCCCGGCGTGCACGAGGTCCACCCGGACCTCGTCTCCGTCGGCCGGCGCATCGCCGACAGCGCTGCCGGGGCCCTCCAGCGCGCCGCCGAGTCCGGCGCCGCCGCACGGCGGGCCTCGTGAGCCGCCCCGACGCCGCGCCTGCACCCCAGCGGGTCAGCGTCGTCGTCTGCGCCTTCACGGAGCGACGCTGGGACGACCTCTGCAAGGCCGTGGCCTCGCTCGGGCGGCAGAGCGTCGCCCCGGAGGAGGTCGTGGTGGTCATCGACCACAACGAAGCCCTCCTGGAACGGGCCCAGCGGACGTTCTCCCACGCCACCGTCGTCGCGAATCTCGCCGAGCAGGGACTCTCCGGCGCGCGCAACACGGGCATGTCGGTGGCCTTGGGGGACACCGTCCTGTTCCTCGACGACGACGCCTCGGCGGACCCCGAGTGGCTCCGCGAGATGACGGAACCGCTCGTCGACCCGGACGTCGTCGGAGTGGGCGGCTACGTGCTGCCCGCCTGGGACGGCGGAGTGGAACCGGCCTGGTTCCCGGAGGAGTTCTACTGGGTCGTGGGCTGCAGCTACCGGGGCCTGCCCGGCGACCGGCAGCCGATCCGCAACCCCATCGGCGCCGCCATGGCCTTCCGGGCCCCCAGCGTGCGCGCCGCGGGCGGCTTCTCCAGCACGCTCGGGCGCATCGGGGACAAGCCCGTGGGCTGCGAGGAGACCGACCTGTCCCTGCGGATCTCCGCGCGCGAGCCGGACCGACGCGTCGTCCTGGCCCGCACCGCCGTCGTCCACCACCGCGTCCCGAAGGACCGCCAGCACCTCGGCTACTTCCTCCGCCGCTGCTACTGGGAGGGCGTCAGCAAGGCCGTCCTCGCCAGGAGGATCGGCGACGGCGGGGGCCCGGGCCTCTCGAGCGAACGCACCCACGCGCTCAAGACCCTGCCCACCGGGATGCTCCGCGCCGTCGTCGAATCCCTCGCCGAGCGCCGGCCCGCCCGGGCACTGCGCGCCGGGGCGATCGTGCTCGGCCTCGCCGCGACCGTCTTCGGCTACGCGAGCGGGACCGCCCGGAAGGGGACCGACGTCGTCCAGGACGGGAAGGAGCCGGTCCATGCCTGAGACCGTGACGGCGCAACGTGGCCGGGGGGGCCGCCACGTCGCCGTCCGGACGAGCGAATGGAGCTCCCCGGTCCTGCGGGGCGGACTCGCCCTCACCCTGAACAGCATCGCCGGCGCAGCGCTCGGCCTGGTGTTCTGGGTCCTCGCCGCGCGCCTGCTGCCCGTGGCCCACGTCGGACTCGGCATGGCCACGGTCGCGACCATCACGACCGTGGCCAACCTCGGCCAGCTGAACCTCTACCAGACCGCCGGCGTCCTGCTCGCAGGGAGCACGCGCCGCCGCCGCCTGTCCCTCGAGCTCACCGGGCTCGCAGCCGGCGCGACCGCCGTCGTCGGCAGCGGCGCCCTGCTGTTGTGGACCGTGACGGACCTCGGCGACGAGCTCGTCGTCGGCGGGCCGTTGATCCTGGCCTGCGCGCTCGGATGGACGCTGTTCGCGCTCAAGGACGGGCTTCTCGTGGGCCTGCGCGGCTTTATGGCCGTGCCCGTCCTGAACACCGCGTACGGGCTGCTGAAGATCGCGGCCCTCGTGCTGACCGCCGCCGCGCTCGGCGGCGCCTCGATCGTCCTCGCGACGTTCCTGCCCATCCTGCTCGTCCTGCCCGTCGCCGCCTGGCTGCTCCTGGGCCGGACGCGGGAGGGGGGCGCGCCCTTGCCTGCCGCCTCCTCGGCCGGGGCGCCGAGCGGCCTGGACCGGCGCTTCATCGGCGTCGACTACCTCGGATTCGTCTGCCTGCAGCTGTCCACGACGCTGCTGCCGTTCCTCATCCTGTCCTGGGCCGGCGCGCACGCGGCGGGGATCTTCGCCGTCGTCTGGCTCCTCGTGGTCATGCTCGACACCCTGGCCCACAACGCCGGCGTCCCGCTCGCCTCCGAGGCCGCGCGCGACCCGCGCTCGGCACGCCGCCTCGCCGGGATGATCGGCCGCCGCGCGTTCGCGCTCGTCGCCCTCGGCGTGGCCGGCACGCTGCTGCTCGCCGAGTTCATCCTGGGGTTCTTCGGCGCCGAGTACGCGGCGGACGGGGCCACGGCCCTGCGCCTCATGGTGCTCGCGAGCCTGGCCCGCTGCTACACCGTCCTCACGCTGGCCCTGCTGCGGGCCCGCCGGCGCGCGGGCGCCGCGTCCGGCGTCGAGGCCGTCCACCTGGCGGCGCTGCTGTGCGCGGCCGCCGTCCTCGTGCCCGCGCACGGGGTCACCGGCATGGCCGCCGCCTGGCTCGTCGCCCAGGCCGCCACGGCCGCCGCCGCCTACTTCACACGCGAGACCGGGGGGAGCACTCGATGAGCAACGGAGCACTGGCCTTCGACGGCACGGCCGACCGCAGGGTCGCCGCGCCCGTCAAGGGCGCCAAGAAGCGGACGGGGAAGGACATGCCGGCCTCCCGCGGAGCGGGCGGGAAGCGGGGGCGCCGCGCGGCCTCCCCGGCCACCGCGCCGTCCGGCCCGGCGTCGTCGCCCGGCCCCGCGACCGCGTCCGGCCCGGGTTCGTCCGGCCCGGGTTCGTCCGGTCCTCAGTCGTCCGGCCCGACGTCGCCCGGGCAGACGACCCCGCCCCGCCCCGCGCGCACCCCCGTCCCACCCGCCGCCGCGTGGGCGAGCCTCACGGCCCTGATTGTCGCCGTCTGCCACGTGGCGGTCGCGGCCGCGAACCCCGCCGAGGGGCCGCTGCCGCTCGGCATCATCCATGCCGTCCCCGCCACGTTCTACGTGGCCGTCGCGGCGTCCACGGCCGCCGTCGTCGTCCTCCTGCGCCAAGCGCGCGAACTCCCGCTCCTGCTGGGGCTGAACACCGCCGTCCTGGCCGCCGTCCTGCACGGCACCACGCCGCTGCTGGAGGGGTGGGCGCGCTTCCCGACCGCGTGGCTGCACGCCGGCTACACCGAGTCCGTCATGGTCAACCTCGACGTGGAGCCGCAGCTCGGCGCGCGCTTCAGCTGGCCCGGGTTCTTCACCGCCGCGGCCGCGGTCCTCTCCGGCAGCGCCGACGGCGTGCCGGAGCCCGTGCTGCGGTGGGCTCCCGTGTTCTTCCAGGTCCTCTACCTGGCGCCCCTGCTCGTGATCGCCCGCCGGCTCTGCGCCTCGTGGCGCACGGCCTGGCTCGCCGTCGCGCTCTTCGGCTTCGCCAACTGGGTGGGGCAGGACTACTTCGCCCCGCAGGCCTCCGCGATCCTCATCTCGCTGACCCTGCTCGCGCTCGTCCTCGGCTTCCTCACGGGCCCGCCCAAGGTCCTGCGCTGGCCCGCCCGCCTACGCCGCGGCTCCGGGGCCCGGAGTACGACGCCGGACGCCCCGCCCGCCGCCGCGGGCACCCGTGAAGCCGTGCCGGCCGGGTCCGGACCCGGCGCCGCGCTCGCGGCGGCGACGGCACCCGGGCGCGGCCCCGGCGTCGTGCCCGGCAGCGCCAAGGTCCCCGTCGGCACCCAGACCGCCGCCGTGCTGCTCATCACCCTGCTCGCCGCCGCGCTCGCCGCGAGCCACCAGCTCACGCCGTTCGTGCTCGCCATGCAGCTCGGCGCCCTCTGGATGGCGCGCCGCCTGCGCTCGGTCCTCCTGCCTGTCCTCGTCGGCCTCACCGCCCTGCTGTGGACCTCGTGGGGCGCGATCGACTACTGGATCTCCCATCTCGACGACGTCTTCGGGCAGGTCGGCGACCCCGGCGCCGTGTTCCAGAACACCGTCGCGCCCAAGCCGCAGGTCTCCGAAGAGCACGCCCGGGTCCTGGACCTGCGCATGCTCTACGTCGGCCTGCTCGGCGTCGGCGCGTTCGCCGGATTCGCGCGGGCGGTGCGCGCCGCCCGGGGGCTCGACCTCACCGTCCCGCTCCTCGCCGCCGCGCCCGCCGCGCTCGTGCTCCTGCAGGACTATGGAGGCGAGGTCATGCTGCGCGTCTTCCTCTACGCCACGCCGTTCGTCGCGATCCTTCTCGCCCAGGCGTTCGCGCCCGCGCTGCGCCTGGGGTGGAAGGCCGGCGTCGCCGTGGTGCTTGCCGCGGCCCTCGCCTCGCCCCTGTTCCTCGTGGCCAAGTACGGCAACGAGTCGTTCGAACGGGTCACGCCCGAGGAGGTGGCGCTCGGCGAGTGCCTCTACCGCTCCGCCCCGGCCGGCACCGCGATCCTCGCCGTCAGCCCGCACCTGGCCTGGCAGTTCCGCGACGTCGCCCGGCACTACCACCTCACCGTCAACGAGAAGTCGTTCGACGTGACCGACCCCGACGGCATCGGCTGGCAGCTCATGGAGGCCGACGGAGGCGGCTACGTGATCGTCAGCGAACCGCAGATCATTTACGCGCAGCGCGCCCTCGGCGCGCCCGCCGACTGGGGCGAGACGCTGGCCGCAGGGCTCGCCGCCGACCCGCGCTACACCCTGGTCTGCTCCAACGGGGCCGGGGCCGCCTACCGCTTCCAGCCGGAATCAGGAGAGTGAGAGCCATGCAGGACACCAGGGAACAGCCACCGGCCGTCGCACCGCCACCCCGGCGCTCGCCGTTCGCCGTGCGGCGCGCGCTCCTGGCGCTCGTGCTGGCGTGGGGCCTCGGCGCCGTGGCGCTCCTGGCCTCCGGGGCCACGGGCGCGTGGGCGTCGGGCGTCATCGCCCCGTTCATGCTCTTCGGCGCCGGGGTGGCCATGGTCGCCTCCGGCTTCTGGAACCACGAGGGCGCCCTGCGGATCGCCGTCGCCGCCGGCGGCGGAATCTCCGCCGTCATCGTGGTCAGCCAGCTCCTGGTGCTCACCGGGGACTACTCCCCGCAGGCGATCGCCGGCATCCTGACCGCGGCCGTTGCCCTGATGTGGGCCGTGATGGAGGTGAAGCAATGGACTACGCGTTCCTGACCAGTCCCGCGGCACTGCTGCTGTGCCTGGCCTCGCTCCCGCTCCTCGTGGGCGCCTCGATCGCCGGGCTCCCCAACAGCCCGATCCAGCGCGCCCTGTGGCCGCTGCGGATCGCGGCGAGCCTGGCCGTGCTGCTGGCGATCGTGCTGATCGCCGCCCGCTTCGTGGTGGTGAGCGCATGAGCCGGATCGCGCACGTGAACCTCGGCGGCTCCGCGTCCGCCGCGGATGGGATCGGCGCCGTCGTCGCGACCCTGGCCGCCGAACAGGAGAGGCGCGGTACCACCGTCCTGGTCCTCGGACCCGCGTGGGCGGAGTCCGATGCCGGCGAGCCGCCGCCGCTGTTCCGCGCCAAGCGGGAACTGGCCCGCTTCGCTCCCGACGCCGTGCACTTCCACTCCGTCTACCGGCCCGCGCACGCCCTGCTGGCCCTGTGGTGCCGGGCGCACGCCGTGCCCTACGTCGTTTCACCGCATTCCGGCCTGGCCGCCGCGGCGCGCCGCCGCCAGGCCGTGCGCAAGGCGTGGTGGATCCGGCTCGTGGACGCGCCCATGCTGCGCCGGGCCCGCGCCGTGGTGTGCCTCAGCGGCCAGGAACGCGACGACGTGCTCGCCGCCGCGCCGCGCGCCGGGACCCGCATCGTCGCGAACCTGCTCGCCGGCGACCCGGCCGACGTGCCGCGCTGGACCGGCGGCATCGGCGGCACCGGCGACCCGGGCGCCGCGCCCCACCCGTCCGGCGTCGTCGCCCCGGCCGGGGACGGCATCCCGGCGGCCCCGGGCACGGGCGGGGGCCCCGGCGTTGTACCGCGTCCCCGCGTCCTGACGCTCGCCCGGTACGACGTCCACCAGAAGGGACTGGACCGGATCGCCGAGCTCGCCGCCCGGCTGCCCGGGATCGACTTCACCGTCCACGGGACCTTCGACAAGAACGACCCCGACGGCGCCCGGCGCCTCATCGACGCCGCCCCGCCGAACCTCGACTTCGCCGGAGTCGTCACGGGGGAGGAGAAGGACCGCGCGCTCGCCGGGGCCGACCTCTACCTCCAGCCCTCGCGCTGGGAGGGGATGTCCGTCGCCGTCCTCGAGGCGATGCGCGCGGGCGTCCCCTGCGCCGTCTCGCCCGAGGTCGCCCCGACGCTCGGAGCCGACGGAGCCGCCGGCGTCTGCGTGCTCCCCAACGAGCCCGACGACGCCGCGCGCACCCTCTCCGCGGCCCTCGCCGACCCGGCCGCCGGACGCGCCCGTGCCCGCGCCGCGGCGGCCTGGGTCCAGCGGACCACGGCCCCCGGGGCCATCGTCGAATCCCTCGCCGCCGCCTACGGCATCGCCGCCCGCGGCAAGGCGAGCGGACGGAGGAGGGCGGCGGGCATCACCGCGCCCTAGGCGCGGACCGCGGCGCCTGGAAGCCGCGGCCAACGGGCGCCGCGGCGCCACAACAGACGGCGCCGCGGCGCCGAGGACACAACGGATCACACGCTGGTGGGGGGAGCCCCCGGTGTACTCGCAAGGAGGCAAAGGGACATGGGCCAGGAGACGTGGAACGAGCAACGCGGCAACGGGAGCGGGCCGCCGCCACGGGGCGTGCGGGGGCGCGCCGCTGAGGTGGGGCGCGCTGGGTTGGCGCGCCGTGCGGCGGGCGCGGAAGCGGGGCCGGGCGCATCCGGTCGCGGGAAGCGGGCGGCCGACGCACCCGGTCGCCGGAAGCAGACGACCGGCCGGCCGGGATTCCGACGCCGGGGCGTGCGTTCCGTCGTCGCCGCGGCCGTGCTCGCGCTCGTCGGCTCGATCCTTGTCGCACTGCCCGCGGCGCCGCCGAGCCACGCGAGCCTCACGGGGCTGCCGCCGGGCTTCATCGACGAGCAGGTCGTCGGCGGGCTGCCGTACCCGACGGCCGTCGCGTTCACGCCCGAGGGCGGGATGTTCGTCGCGCTGAAGTCGGGGATCGTGCGCGTCGTCGAGGACGGCGGGCTGCTCGCCGAGCCGTTCATCAACCTCTCCGACATCGTCCACGACAACGACGACCGCGGGCTCCTGGGGCTCGCGGTCCACCCCGAGTTCCCCGCCGAACCGTACGTGTACCTTCTGTACACCTACGACCCGCCGGGCGTGAACCCGGACCAGGGCTGGCCCGTAGCCGGCCGCGTCTCCCGCCTCGAGCGCTTCACCGCCGACCCCGCCCACGGATACCTGCGCGCCGTGCCGGGCTCCGGCGTCGTGCTCGCCGGCACCAACAGCATCCGCGAGAACATCGGCAACGAGAACGACGGCCGCGACGACGCGTTCGTCTCCTGCATGACCGGCGGGACCCTCGCCGGGGAACCGATCCGCGACTGCCTGGCCTCCGACGAGAACTCGCACACGATCGGCTCCGTGGCGTTCGCGCCCGACGGCAGCATGTTCCTCACCAACGGCGACGGCGCGAACTACAACTCGATCGACCCCCGCGCCCTGCTGACCCAGGACCTCGACTCGCTCTCCGGCAAGGTCCTGCGGATCGACCCCGCGACCGGCGACGGCCTGCCGGACAACCCCTTCTACGATCCCGCCGACCCCGGATCCAACCGATCGAAGGTCTGGTCCTACGGCCTGCGCAACCCGTTCCGGATGGCCATCCACCCGGGCAGCGGCGCGCCGTGGGTCGGTGACGTCGGCTGGGGGACCTGGGAGGAGATCAACACGGGCAAGGGCGCCAACTTCGGCTGGCCCTGCTACGAGGGCGGCGCCGCTTCCGGCACCGAGGGCGCCAACACGGTCAGCCTGCAGCAGGGCACGTACGCCACGAGCCAGGCCACCGCGGCCGGCTGCGCGGCCGTCTACGCCCAGGGCGTCGACGCCGTGACCGCCCCGCGCTACAGCTACGACCATTCCGCCGGTGGCGCCTCCGCCAACGCGGGCACCTTCTACGAGGGGTCCTACTACCCGGCCGAGTACTACGGCGCCTTGTTCATCACCGACTACGACCGCCGCTGGATCCGCGCCGTGCACTTCGACGAGGGCGGGGCGGTCTCCGAGGTCGGCACGTTCGGGCTCGCCGCCTCGACCGGATCCGGACCCGTGCAGCTGCTCACCGGGCCCGACTCCAACATCTACTGGGTCAAGTACTCCTCGAGCGGCGGCGAGGTGCGGCGCATCCGGTACGTCGGAGCGGGCAACTTCCCGCCCACGGCGATCGCCACCGCTGACCGGACGAGCGGGACCGTGCCGCTGACGGTCGAGTTCAATGGCGCGCAATCCTACGACCCGGACGGCGACTCGCTCAGCTACAGCTGGGACTTCGGCGACGGCAGCCCCGCCAGCACCGAGGCCTCGCCGACGCACGTCTACACCGAATCCGGCGTCCACACCGCGCGGCTCACGGTGACGGACGACAGCCCCGAGCAGCTCAGCCACACCGCCGAGGTGATCGTCAGCGCCGGCACGGATCCGCCGATGGCCGAGGTCGCCTCGCTCGCGCCCGAGGTCTACCAGGTCGGAGACGACCTGGTGTTCAGCGGCGGCGGGCAAGCGGCCGGCGAAGCGATCCCGGTCTCCGAGCACCGCTGGGAGGTCCGGCTCTGGCACAACACCCACATGCACTACGTGACCCCGACGTGGGCCGAGGACCCGGAGCAGCCGGGCATCAGCACGGGCTCCGTGGAGGTCGACGAGCATGGGGACGAGACCTGGTACGAGATCTGCCTGACCGTCCGCGGGCCGAGCGGGCTCGAGGACGTGGCGTGTCGCGCTGCGCACCCGGACCGGCTGGAGTACGAGGTCCACACCCAGCCCGAGGGACTCGCGGTCAGTTACGAGGACGAGGGCCTGCAGGTCCACGGCCCGGCCGTGATCCGGCCCGTGCGCGCCTCCGAGCAGACGCTGTCCGTGGCGCCGATCCAGGCCCGCCGGACGTTCACGGGCTGGAGCGACGGGGTCGAGTCCAGGTCGCGGAACTTCACCGCGGGGACCGATCCGCGCAGCTTCACGGCCGTCTACGAGAACCTGCCCCCGACCATCTCGGTGCAGGCCCAGGGCGCGCTCAGCGGCCCCGCGCCGCTGACGGCCCGGCTGACCGCGACCGTCGCGGATCCGGAGAACGACGCCCTGACGGTGACGTGGCTCGAGGACGGGGAACCGCTGGGGACCGGCCTGGAGCTGGTCCACGACTTCACGAGCCCCGGGGAGCGGACGGTGACCGCCGTCGTCACCGATTCGCTGGGGGCGCAGGCGACCGCCGCCCTCGAGTACAGCGTGGGCTCGCCGATCGGGATGCCGGATCCCTGGCAGACGCGGGCCGTCGGCACGCCCTATGACCCGGGTGCCGCGGCGTTCGACGGCGCGGTGCTTTCGCTCGGTGTCGGCGGCACGGACATCTGGGGAACGGGCGACCAGTTCCGCTACGTCTACGCCCCGGCCGAGGGCGACTTCTCCCTCACAGGGCGCGTGGCCTCGCTCGACGTCCACGACGACTGGGCGAAGGCCGGGATCATGCTGCGCAACGGGCTCGGGGCGGACGCCGCGAACGCCGCGTTCGTCGCGGCCGGCGGCGGGCTGGCGATGCTCCAGCGCCGCGCCGAGGCCGGCGCGCCGACGTCCGTCGTCGGCAGCACGCAGGAGTACGACGCCGGATGGCTGCGCCTGGAGCGAAGCGGCGGCACCGTGACGGCGTCCCTGTCCGACGACGGAGCTTCCTGGACGCCGTTCGACACCTTCGACTGGGCCCCGGTGCCCGGCCAGTTCGTGGGCTTCGCGCTCTCCTCGCACGGCGGGTATCCGCCGGCGGCGGCGCAGTTCGACTCGATCGCGCTGGATGCGGGGGATCCGACGGATCCGACGGATCCGACCGAGCCGGGCGAGCCGACGGAGTCGGCGTGGGTCTCCGAGCTGGAGCTGATCGACGTGTCCAACGGCTTTGGTCCGGTGGAGCTGGACCAGTCCAACGGCGAGGACGGTTCAGGTGACGGCTTGCCGATCAGTATTGGCGGGACGGTCTTCGAGCGTGGCCTGGGAGTGCATGCGGCGAGCTCGGTGTCGGTGCTCCTGGGCGGCCAATGCGCGGTGTTCTCCGCGGTGGTGGGTGTGGACGACGAGGTCGGTTCCAATGGCTCGGTGGTCTTCCGGGTCCTCGGCGACGGGGAGCTGCTGGAGGAGACCGGGGTGTTGACCGGTTCGGATGACGGAGTGGGGCTGTCGGTGGACATCACCGGGGTCGACCGGTTGACGCTCGAGGTCACCAATGCGGGCGACAACGACTGGTGGGACCACGCCTCATGGGGCAGCGCACGCGTCGAGTGCGGCGCCGTCGATCCGACCGATCCGACCGATCCGACGGATCCCACGGACCCGACGGATCCCACGGATCCGACCGACCCGACGGATCCCACGGA
>NZ_JBNWUK010000013.1:81143-90608 GCF_050563205.1 Zafaria sp. Z1313 | reverse complement strand
CATCTCATCGACACCGGTCAGGCGGCGCTGACGCTTCTTGACGATGACCGGTGAGAAGGTCCCTTCCCGGTCCCGCGGCACGTCCACCTCCACCGGGCCCGTGGTCTCCGTCAGCACCGTTTTTGGGCGCACGCCGTTGCGGGAATTCGCGGTCTGCTTCCCTGCCGTATCGTGCTTTTCATATCCGAGATGCTCGGTCATTTCCTCATCGAGCGCGGTCTCGATCACGGTCTTGGTCAGCTGCTTGAGCAGACCGTCCGGCCCGGTCAGGGACAGGCCCTGTTCCTTCGCCATTCTGACCAGCTCGCGCGCAGCGTCGCCCTCGGATACTTTTCTGTCTTCTTTTCAGCGGTTTTCGTACTCGGCACAGCCTCAAGTGTTGCGGCCATATCGGGCTCCTCCCCGCCAGGCTTACCGCCCGGCGTGTCGAGCCGGATACACCGTTATTTCCACAGTCCCCCCACCCCGTCAAGCACTTTTTTCACAAGGCCTCTGACGACCGCCGGGAGGGAGCCTGAACGCACGGCCGCGGAGCGGCCGGCCCGCCGTCGCCGCCTGGCCCCGGGCAGACCATCCCGGCTAGGCGAGCGGCGCCAGCTGCTCCGCGCGCGGCAGGTTATCCAACGGCAGCCCGGCGAGCGCGGTGGCGACCCAGAGCGAGCGTTCGGCGTCGCCCGGCAGGCCGTGCCGGGTGAACCAGAGGACGTCCTCGACGGCCCGGGCGATCGACCACCCCCGGGCGCGTTCGACGTCGAGGCCGGCCGCGGCGCACAGCGCGCGCATCCGGGCCTCGAGGGCCGGCCCCTGGTTCCGCGCCGGCAGCTCGGCGAGGCGGTTGTGGAGCATGGGCAGGACCGAGAACTCGGCATCGCCGAGGTACGGCTGCGGGTCGATGGCCGCGAAGCCGCCCGCCGGACGCGCGAGGACGTTGAAGTAGTGGAGGTCCCCGTGGACGAGCACGGGCCGCCCGCCGCGCAGCGCGAGCGTTCCGCGTTCCTGGCAGCGCTCGAGCGCGGCCTGGAGCAGCGCCCGGGGAACGGGCCGGTCCAGCTCGAACCAGTCCTGTGGGAGCCCGTCGCCGAGGCGTTCGGCGACGTCGGACGTGCGCTCGAAGCGCGGCCACCCGTCCTCTTCGCCCACCGCGAGCGTCCGCACGATCCCTCCCCAGACCGGCACGGATTCCTCGACCGGGAGCAGCCCGAGCCCGGGACCGGGGACGAGGCGCTCGAGCAGGAGGGAGAAGCCGCCGTCGTCCTGGACCAGCCCGACCGCGCCGCGGCCGCCCCAGGCCCGCAGGGCCCACGCCTCGGCGCGCAGATCCTCTTCCGGCAGCGAGACCTTGAGGGCCAGCGGCGTCCCCGCCGCGTCCCGCACCGGGACGACGACGCCTGCGTGCCCCGCCCACCACGGGGCGTCGGCGGGATCGTGCACGAGCCGCCAGCGCTCCAGGAGCGCGCGGAAGTGGTCCGGCAGGGCGTCGAGCCAGGACCGGCCGCCGCGCAGCCGCAGCGCGTTGCGGCGCAGCACGGCGGGCAGCGCGTGCGGGTCCGGGAGGGGAGGCGGGGCGCTCATGGGAGGAGGACGACGGCGTCGTCCCCGGCGAGGGCGGCACCGGCGGCCGCCGCGGACCAGGCCTCGTGGGCGAGGGCGGCCCGCCAGCCGTCCGGGGCGTGGGAGGAGGCGTCCCGCAGGGCCGCGGCGAGCTCGAGCGAGGCGCTGGAGAGCATCCCGGCCCCGGCACCGGCGGCGGGAACGGCATAGGCGGGACGGCGCTGGGCCGGGCAGTCACCGGGTAGCGCGGACTCGATCCGGCGTCCGAGCTCCGCATACTCCGCGGCGTCGGCCCGCCACCGGGCCCGGTCCACGGTGGTGGAACGGTCCGCCGTGTAGGCGTAGGCGTAGGCGAGCCGGTAGGCCGCATCGGCGGCGGCGAGGTGGCTCAGCGCGGCCTCGTCCGGCCCCGCCGCGGCGCCGGCGTCCCCGGCCGGCTCCGCCGTGCACCGGGCACCGGGGAGGGCGCCGCCCGGCGTGGTCCGGTAGGCGTCCCCGGCGAGGACCGGCTCGGCAAGCTCCGCGTCCCCCGCCAGCCGCCGGGCCAGCAGGCCCTGTTCGATCGCGGCCGTCAGGAGCGAGCGGGCCGAATCCCCGGAGGATGCGACGGCGAGGTCCGCGAGGCGGTCGGAGGAGGCCGCCAGCTCGAGCGCGAACCCGGCCGCGTCCGGCGGTTCCGGGGGCGAGCCGTCAGGGCCGTCCTGCCCGCCGACTCCGCCTGCCGGAGGGGAACCGGCAGCCGGCGTCGCATAGGCCGCGGAGGTGCGCGGTCCCGTCGATCCCGGGCGGGACGCCGGAGCGTCCTGTTCGGCGTCCTCGGCGGCGGCCTCGCGGGCCGCCCGGTAGCCGGGCAGCAGGAGCTCGACGTGCCGGGCCAGGACGGCGCGGGCCGAGGCGAGCTCCGCGGCGCTCCAGCCCGCAGGCGCAAGGGTGGCTCCGGCGTCGTCCTCCGCGGCGGACCCCCGGGCGCCCTGGCCGTCCGCGGCGGCGTCCGGCACCGCGGGGTCCGTGGTGCCGGCGGCCAGCGATTCGAGCTGCTCCCACAGCAGGCCCACGTGTTCTTCGACACTGGGGGCGGCGTCCACGGGTGCGTCGTTCCCCGTCCCCGACGCGACCGTCCCGAGCCCCACGACGAGCGCGGCGACGAGGAGCAGGGCCGCGAAACGGCCGAACCAGCGGCCCGCGCGGCTCATCCGGGAGGCGCGGCGGACGGCGGGACGGGGTCTGGTGCGGCGGGACATCCCTCCGATCATCCCACGGAGGCGGGCCGTACCCCGTGCCGCACCGACGCGCGGCCCGGAACACGCGTCGGCGCCGATCATGGATAATCTTGACTGCACAACATCGAATACGTGGGAGGAAGCAATGTCCGGCCAGCCCGACGCCCGACCCGAGGCGGACCGCCTCAAGGAGTACCTGGAGCCGGCCGTCGCCTCCCACCGGCTCCATCTGGAGGACGTCGAGGTGCGCACCACCGGCAGCCACCGCACCGTCCACGTCGTGGTCGACCACCTCGAGGGCACCGACCCCGTGGACCTCGACACGATCGCCGAGGTCTCCCGCTCGCTCTCCGAGGCCATGGACCGCGACCCGCACGACGACGGGACGGCCTACGACCTCGAGGTCTCCTCCTTCGGCGTCGGCCGCCCGCTGACCCAGCCGCGCCACTGGCGCCGCAACGTCGGCCGGCTCGTCAAGGTCAACGTCCGCGAGGGCGAGAACCTGGCCGGCCGGCTCACCGAGGCCGGCGGGGACTCCATCACCGTGGTCCCCGACCTGCCCGTCAAGAAGGGCATGAAGCCCAAGCAGGGCGACCCCGTCACGGTCCCGTACGCGGCCATCCGCCGCGGAACCGTCGACGTCGACTTCACACGCTCCCAGGACCCCGCCGTGGACGTCCTGGACACCACCGACGAGGAAGAGGAGGCCTGACGTGGACATCGACATGAGCGCGCTGCGGCTGCTGGAACGCGAGCGCGAGATCCCCCTGGAACTGCTCATCCCCACCATCGAGCAGGCCCTGCTGATGGCGTACCACAAGTCGCCCGGAGCGATCGACAAGGCCCGCGCCGAGGTGGATCGCAAGAGCGGACACGTGACGATCTGGGCGACCGAGGTCGACGAGGACGGCAACGACGTCGGCGAGTTCGACGACACCCCGGACGGCTTCGGCCGCATCGCCGCCTCCACGGCCCGGCAGATCATCCTGCAGCGGCTGCGCGACGCCGAGGACGACAACATCCTCGGCGAGTTCCGCGGCAAGGAGGGCGAGCTGGTCTCCGGCCAGATCCAGCAGGGGAGCAACCCCCACATGATCCAGGTCAACCTCGGCACCATCGAGGCCGTCCTGCCGCCGCCCGAGCAGGTCCCGGGCGAGCGCTACGAGCATGGTTCGCGCATCCGCGCCTACGTCACCGACGTGCACAAGGGACCCAAGGGGCCCTCGATCACGCTCTCGCGCTCCCACCCGAACCTGGTCCGCAAGCTCTTCGAGCTGGAGGTCCCCGAGATCGCCGACCGTTCGGTGGAGATCGTCTCCCTGGCCCGCGAGGCCGGTCACCGCTCGAAGATCGCCGTCCGCGCCAAGGTCGCCGGGATCAACGCGAAGGGCGCGTGCATCGGCGAGATGGGATCCCGCGTGCGGGCCGTGATGAACGAGCTCAGCGACGAGAAGATCGACATCGTCGACTACAACGAGGACCCGGCCCGCTTCATCGCGAGCGCGCTTTCGCCGTCGAAGGTGAACTCGGTCACGATCGTCGACGCCGCGGCCCGCCAGGCCCGGGTCGTCGTGCCGGACTACCAGCTCTCGCTCGCGATCGGCAAGGAGGGGCAGAACGCCCGCCTGGCCGCGAAGCTGACCGGCTGGCGGATCGACATCGTCTCCGACGGCGTCAAGGGCCCCGAGCGGGGCTGACGCCGGGCGGGGTCCTGCGCGACCGCCGCCGTCAAAGGCGGTAGACTTGACCGTGGTCCGCCCAGGACCGGGAAGCCAGCACCAGGAGATCGAGCGATCGTGAGCGCGCAGAAGACGCCGCTGCGGACGTGCATCGGGTGCCGGCTGACCGCGGGGCAGGACCAGCTGCTGCGGTGGGTGTTGGATCCCCGTGGCGACGGCCCCGCCGTCGTCCCCGATCCGCGTCGCCGCAAGTCCGGTCGGGGTGCCTGGTTGCACCCGGACCCGGAATGCGCGGCCCGTGCCGTCAAGCGCCGGGCGTTCCCGCGTGCCTTCAGGGCCAACGTGGGAGCCGTCGAGCTCGACGAACTACTGGCCGCCATCGGCCTGTCCCCGTCCGGGGGAGAGGCCGTCCACACCGTCCAACGTGAAAGCGGGTCAGAAATCTGATGGAAACCCGATGAGTGTCAAGCGATGAGCGCCTAGCTATGAACCAGCAGTCTGGCGCAGCAATCGGCGCGCGGTCCCGTGACCGCGGCCTCGCAGAACAGCAAAAGACGGTCCGCACCTTGCAGAAGTGATCGCAGGGCGGACCGAGACAGGAGAAATGTGGCCAAGGTCCGCGTACACGAGCTCGCCAAAGAGCTCGGCATCACTTCGAAGGACGCAGTTGCGAAACTGCAGGAACTGGGCGAGTTCGTCCGTTCCGCCTCTTCGACCATCGAGGCGCCCGTCGTCAGGAAACTGAGGGACGCCTTCCCCACCGGCGGTTCCGCCGCGGGTTCCAAGTCCGCCGCGCAGAAGCCCGCCTCGTCCCCGCGCCCCGCGCCGGCGAAGCCGGCCGCAGCCGCGCAGCAGGCTCCCGCAGCACCGGCCGAGAAGCCCGCCCCGAAGCCGGCCGTCCAGCCGGAGGCGCCCGCGGCGCAGCCGGAGGCGCCCCAGGCGCCCGCCGCGCCGCAGTCGTCCCAGGCTCCGCGCCCCGGCGCGCGGCCCGCAGCCGGACCCAAGCCCGGCGGACCCCGTCCGGGCAACAACCCGTTCTCCTCGCAGCAGGGCATGCGCTCCTCCGACGGCGAACGCGGTGGATCCCGTCCGGGCGGCCCCCGTCCGGGCGCGCGTCCCGGCGGTCCCCGTCCGGGCAACAACCCCTTCGCCCCGCAGCAGGGCATGCGCTCCGGCGCGCCCCGTCCGGGCGGCGCCCCGGGTGCCGGCGGTCCCCGTCCGCCGGCCGGCGCAGGCGGCCCCCGTCCCGGCGCCCCGCGTCCGGGTGGTCCGCGTCCGGCCGGTGCCGGCGCGGGTGGTCCGCGTCCCGGCGGCCCGCGTCCGACCCCCGGCATGATGCCCAAGAGCATCGACCGCTCGGCCCCCGCGGCCGGCGGGCGCCCCGGTGCCCCCGGGCGCGGCCCGGCCCGCCCGGGCGGCGGTCCCGGCGGCGCCGGCGGTGGCGGCGGCTTCAAGGGCGGAGCCGGCCGCGGTCGCGGCGGCACGCAGGGCGCCTTCGGCAAGGGAGGCGCCGGCCGCGGCAAGCAGCGCAAGTCCAAGCGCGCCAAGCGCCAGGAACTGGAGCAGATGAGCGCACCGTCGCTGGGCGGCGTGAGCGTGCCCCGCGGCGATGGAGAGACCGTCGTCCGGCTGCGCCGCGGTGCCTCCATCACGGACTTCGCCGACAAGATCGACGCCAACCCGGCGGCGCTCGTGACCGTGCTCTTCCACCTCGGTGAGATGGCCACGGCCACGCAGTCGCTCGACGAGGCCACGTTCGAGGTGCTGGGCACCGAGCTCGGCTACAAGGTGCAGGTCGTCTCCCCGGAGGACGAGGAGCGCGAGCTGCTCGAGTCCTTCGACATCGACCTGGACCAGGAGGCCGAGGACGAGGGCGACGACGAGCTGGAGGCGCGTCCTCCGGTGGTCACCGTCATGGGCCACGTCGACCACGGCAAGACACGCCTGCTCGACGCGATCCGCAAGACCAACGTCATCGAGGGCGAGGCCGGCGGCATCACCCAGCACATCGGTGCCTACCAGATCCACCACGAGCACGAGGGCAACGACCGCGCGGTCACGTTCATCGACACCCCGGGCCACGAGGCGTTCACCGCCATGCGTGCCCGCGGTGCCAAGGTGACCGACATCGCCGTGCTCGTCGTGGCCGCGGACGACGGCGTGATGCCGCAGACGGTCGAGGCGCTCAACCACGCCCAGGCCGCCGGCGTGCCGGTCGTCGTCGCCGTGAACAAGGTGGACAAGGAAGGCGCCAACCCGGACAAGGTCAAGGGCCAGCTCACCGAGTACGGCCTGGTGCCGGAGGAGTACGGCGGCGACACGATGTTCGTGCACGTCTCCGCGCTCCGCGGCGAGGGCATCGACGAGCTGCTCGAGGCCGTCCTGCTCACCGCCGACGCGGCGCTGGACCTGCGGGCCAACCCCGACAAGGACGCCCGCGGCATCGCGATCGAGGCCAACCTGGACAAGGGCCGCGGCGCCGTCGCGACCGTCCTGGTGCAGTCCGGAACGCTCAACGTCGGCGACACGATCGTCGCCGGCCAGGCGCACGGACGCGTCCGCGCGATGTTCAACGAGAACGGCGAGACGATCGCGGCCGCCGGGCCTTCGCGCCCGGTCCAGGTCCTCGGCCTGTCCTCGGTGCCGCGCGCCGGCGACACGTTCCTCGTCACCTCCGACGAGCGCACCGCCCGCCAGATCGCCGAGAAGCGCGAGGCGGCCGACCGCAACGCGCAGCTCGCCAAGCGCCGCAAGCGCATCACGCTGGAGGACTTCGACCAGGCCGTGGCCGAGGGCAAGATCGACACCCTCAACCTCATCCTCAAGGGCGACGTCTCCGGCGCCGTCGAGGCGCTCGAGGACTCGCTGCTCAAGATCGACGTGGGCGAGGGCGTGCAGCTGCGCGTCATCCACCGCGGCGTGGGCGCGATCACGCAGAACGACGTCAACCTGGCGACCGTGGACAACGCGATCATCATCGGCTTCAACGTCCGTCCGGCCGAGCGCGTCGCCGAGCTGGCGGACCGCGAGGGCGTGGACATGCGCTTCTACTCGGTCATCTACTCGGCGATCGACGACATCGAGGCGGCCCTGAAGGGCATGCTGAAGCCCGAGTACGAGGAGGCCCAGCTGGGCACCGCGGAGGTCCGCGAGGTCTTCCGCTCCTCCAAGTGGGGCGCCATCGCCGGCTCGATCGTCCGTTCCGGCACGATCCGCCGAAACTCGAAGGCGCGGCTCGTCCGCGACGGCACGGTCGTCAACGGCAACCTGTCGATCGAGTCGCTGCGCCGCTTCAAGGACGACGCCACTGAGGTCCGCACGGACTTCGAGTGCGGCATCGGCCTGGGCTCCTTCAACGACATCAAGGAAGGCGACATCATCGAGACCTTCGAGATGCGTGAGAAGGAACGCGCCTAGCAGCGCCACCGCACGGAACGACGGCGGACCCCGCCCCGGTGGGGTCCGCCGTCGTCCGTGTCCCCCTGATAGTTTGTGAACAGGCAGTCCCAAGGAGGCATCATGGCCGATCCGGCCCGCGCGGCACGGCTCGCGCAACGCATCAAGGTCGTCGTCGCGCAGGCGCTCGGCAAGGTCGTCAAGGACCCGCGCGTCGAGGCCGTGACGATCACCGACGCCCGCGTCACCAACGACCTGCAGCAGGCCACGGTGTACTACACCGTGTTCGGCGACGACGAGGCCAAGGCCGGCGCCCGCGCCGCCCTCGAGAAGGCCAAGGGCGTGCTCCGCAAGGAGGTCGGCCGCAACCTGACCATCCGGCTCACCCCGACCCTCGAGTTCGTCCCCGACGAGGTCCCCGTCAACGTCTCCCACCTCGAGGAGCTGCTGCGCGCCGCGAAGGCCAGGGACGCCGAGGTGGCCGAGCTCGCACGGCAGGCCCAGCCGGCCGGGGACGCCGACCCGTACAAGCGGCCCGAGGACGAGGACGAGGACGAGGACGACGAGGACTGGGACGAGGACGCGGACGGGGCCGATGGCACCGGACGCTGACGGCACCGCGTCCGGCCTCGTCGTGGTCGACAAGCCCCAGGGCTGGACGAGCCACGACGTCGTCGGGCGCATGCGCCGCCTCGCCGGCACGCGCAAAGTCGGCCACGCCGGGACCCTGGATCCCCTGGCCACGGGCGTGCTCGTCGTCGGGATCAACAAGGCCACGCGGCTGCTGACGTACATCGTCGGCACCGGCAAGACCTACACGGCCACCATCCGGCTCGGCGAACGCACCCTGACCGACGACGCCGAGGGCGAGGTGCTCGAGCGCCGCATCGCGGCCGCCGTGACCGAGGAGATGATCCTCGCCGAAACGGCACGGCTCACCGGGACGATCCAGCAGGTCCCCTCCAGCGTGAGCGCCATCAAGGTCGGCGGCGAGCGCTCCTACGCCCGGGTCCGCAAGGGCGAGGACGTCGCGCTTCCGGCCCGGCCGGTGACCGTGGAACGCTTCGAGGTGCACGAGGTGCGCCGCGAGCGCGCGGGCAAGGTCCTCGACGTGGACGTCACCGTGGAGTGCTCCTCCGGGACGTACGTCCGCGCCCTGGCCCGCGACCTCGGGGAGGCGCTCGACGTCGGCGGCCACCTGACGGCCCTGCGCCGCACCCAGGTCGGACCCTACGGGATCGGCCAGGCGTCCACGATGGACGAGCTCGCCCGGGACCTGCGCGTCCTGTCCCTCGAGGAGGCCGCGCGGGCGCTCTTCCCGCACCGCGAGCTCACCGCGCACGAGGCCGGGGAGCTCTCCTTCGGGCGCCGCATCGACCCCAACGGGAGCGACGCGCTCACGGCGGCCTTCGCGCCGGACGGGACCCTCGTGGCCCTGCTCGGGAACAAGGGGGACCGGGCGAAGCCCGAGCTGGTCTTCGCCACCGCCTAGGCGCGACCCGGACCGGCACGCCAGCCGGCACGCACTTGCTCCCCGGAACGGCGCACGCCGTCCCGGGGCCGGGAGGCACGGGGGGGGCACAACAAAAAGGAACAGGGGGGGAGACACGGGAAAAGGA
>NZ_JBNWUK010000013.1:0-81133 GCF_050563205.1 Zafaria sp. Z1313 | reverse complement strand
CCCGGGAACGGTACACGCCGCTCTGGGGCCGTCCGCTGCGCGGCGGCCACCACAACAGGCCGCGGGAGGAAACCCGCGGGCACAGGAAAGGGGCACGGCCCGCCGTGATCGTCGACGGATTCTTCATCGCCGGCACCATCGTGTGCGCGCTCACCGTGGTCCTCGGAATCGTCGCCGCCGTCATCCGGGACCACCCGGACGACTACGCGATCGTCTCCCTCGGCCTCGTCGAGCTGTTCCTCGTGGTCTACGCGGTCGCCGCCGCCGTCCGCCAGGCGGGGGGAGAGGCCATCGCCGGGGAGGCGTGGGAGTTCTGGGGCTACATCGCCACGGCGCTGCTCATCCCCGTGATCGCCTTCTGGTGGGCCGTGAGCGACAAGACGCGGTGGTCCAACGTGGTCCTCGCCGCGGCCGGAGCCACGGTCTTCGTCATGCTCTTCAGAATGGAACAGATATGGGACGGAGTACTCCCCGCATGAGCAACACGCCGCCGGCCGCCGCCGGCAGCCCGGCCACCCAGGGCCGGCGCCAGAGCGGCCTGGGCCGCATCATCATCGCCGTCTACGGGGTCTTCGCGCTCTCCTCCACCGCGCGCGCCGGCTACCAGATCGCCACGAAGTTCGAGGAGGCGCCGCTCGCCTACTCGCTCAGCGCCCTCGCCGCCGTCGTCTACGTTGTCGCGACCCTGGCCCTCGCCTCGCGGCGCCCGGGCAGCTGGCGCCTGTCTCTCGTCGCCGTGCTCGTCGAGCTCGTCGGCGTCCTCGTCGTCGGCGCGCTCAGCTACGCGCTGCCCGAGCACTTCTCCCACCCGGCCGTGTGGTCCCACTTCGGACAGGGCTACGGCTACGTGCCGCTCGTCCTGCCGCTCGTGGGCCTGTGGTGGCTGTTCCGCCACCGTCCCTGAGCCCCGGGGACCCTCCGCCGGAGGGCCTTCTCGATCTCCACGACGACGAACACCGTCGAGCCGAGCCCCAGGCACACGAGCCACTCGCCGGGCGAGAGGGCCGTCATGCCCATCGCCGTGGCGATGGGGGTCCAGTTCATGACGCCCGCATGCAGGCCGAGGGAGGCCGCTGCCGCCGCGAGGAGCCACGGGTTGCCGAAGAAGGGCACCTGGTGGAACCCCAACCGCTCGCTGCGCGCCGTCATCGCGACGAAGAAGTGCAGCACCGCGAACAGGGTCAGGGCGAGCGTGCGCGCGTGCGGCAGCTCGTGGTGCTCGACGGCCCAGCCGAACATCAGCAGGACGGCCGTCGCCATGAACGCCCCCGTGAGGATGGTCCGCCACCACAGGACGCCGGTCAGCAGGCCCTCCGTCGGCGGCCGGGGCGCGCGCTCGAGCTGGTTGCCCTCCTCGGGTTCGAACGCGAGCGCGATGTCCTGGATGCCGTTCGTGACGAGGTTGATCCAGAGGATCTGCACCGGCAGGAAGATCAGCGGGTGGTCAGTGAAGACGTTGACGGAGACGGCCAGGAGCGAGGCGACGGCGGAGGCGAGCAGGAAGAACGTCACCTTCCGGATCGCCGAGAACGTCACGCGCCCCTGCCGCACGGCCTCCACGATCGTCACGAAGTCGTCGTCGGTGAGGACGACGTCGGCGGCCTCCCGCGCGACGTCGGTGCCGCCGCGGCCCATCGCCACGCCGATCGACGCGGCCCGCAGCGCCGGGGCGTCGTTGACGCCGTCCCCGGTCACGGCCACCGTGTGGCCCTCGGCCTGGAGGACCTGGACGATGCGCAGCTTGTCCTCCGGGGACACGCGGGCGGCGATCGAGGTGTGCCGCAGCCGCAGGGCCAGGGCCTCGTCGTCGAGCGCCGCCATCTCCGCGCCCGTGACGGGGGAGTCCCCGGGCTCGATCCCGAGGCGGCGACCGATCGCTGCCGCGGTGGCCGGCTGGTCGCCCGTGATCATGGCGACGCGGATTCCGGCGTCCCGGCAGGCCGCCACGGCCTCGGCCACGCCCTCGCGCGGCGGGTCGGCCATGGCCTCGAGGCCCAGGAAGACCATGCCGCCGGCCGGAGGCCCGTCGACGGGTTCGCCGTCCCGCAGCACCCCGTGCGCCGTGGCGATGACGCGCAGCCCGTCGCGGGCGAACTGCTCGTTGGCCGCGTCGATGAGCTCCGGGTCCAGCGGCAGCGGGCCGTCCGGGCCCTCCATGGCGCCGCACAGCGCGGCGATCGCATCCGGGGCGCCCTTGGCGTAGGCGATGCGGCCCCCGGCGCCGTCGTCCCGCACGGTGCGGCACAGGCGCAGCCGGGGCTCGTAGGGCACGTGGTGCAGGGGAGCGGCGGCGCGCTCGGCGGGGGAGGCGGCCCCGGAGACGACGGCGATGCGCGCCATCGCGGCGTCCACGGGATCCCCGAGGAATCCGCCCGGGTCCGTGGGATCCGGGAGCGCCTCGTTGCTCAGCGCGCCGGCGCGCAGCGCGAGGCGGGCCACCCGGGGAGGCCCTCCGGGGTCCTCGGGCCGCGTGGCGTCCCACACGCCCTCCGGGGTCCAGAGGCGCTCGACCGTCATCCGGTTCACCGTCAGCGTGCCCGTCTTGTCCGAGCCGATGACGTCGGTCGAGCCGAGGGTCTCCACGGCCGGCAGCGAGCGGACGATCGCCCGGTGCCGGGCCATGCGGGAGACGCCGATGCTGAGCGCGATCGTCAGGCCCACGGGCAGGGACTCCGGGATCGCGGAGACCGCCAGGGCCACGGCGGTACGGAACATCTCGGCGGCGCCCTTGCCCTGCAGCAGGCCCGCCGCGAAGACGAGGGCGGCGGCGAGGGAGACGACCCAGCCGATCCGGCGCTCGAGCGTGGCGGTCAGGATCTGCAGTGGCGTCTTGTCCACGACCGAGGACACGAGCCCGCTGATGGCCCCGAGCTCGGTCGCGGTCCCCGTGGCGACGACGACGCCGCGGGCCCGGCCGGAGACCACGAGCGTCCCCGTGTAGGCCATGCAGCGCCGCTCGCCCAGGGACGCGTCCGCTCCGACCGCTGCGGCGTCCTTGTCCACGGCCTCGGATTCCCCCGTGAGCATCGATTCGTCGACGCGCAGCCCGTTGCCCTC
Source organism: Zafaria sp. Z1313 (assembly GCF_050563205.1). Classification (NCBI taxonomy): domain Bacteria; kingdom Bacillati; phylum Actinomycetota; class Actinomycetes; order Micrococcales; family Micrococcaceae; genus Zafaria; species Zafaria sp. Z1313. The sequence goes on along the minus strand of NZ_JBNWUK010000013.1, from coordinate 78,076 downwards.
GACGAGGCGCAGGTCGGCCGGCACCTTGTCGCCGGACTCGAGCAGCACGAGGTCCCCGGGCACGAGCCGCGCCGAGGGCAGGAGCGAGGCCGTCCCGGAGCGCAGGACGCGGGCGGTCGGCACGGCGAGCGAGGCCAGGGCGCGCACGTCCTTCTCCGCCTTGCGCTCCTGCCAATAGCCGATCGCCGCGTTCAGGGCGACGACGAGGCTGATCGCCGCGACGTCGATCCAGTGACGCTGCACCGCGGTGACGGCGGCGGCCACGACGAGCAGCAGGATCAGGGGCGAGGCGAACTGGCGGGCCAGGACCTGCCACGGCGGCCGCGGGCCGGCGGCGGCCAACTCGTTGGGGCCGTAGAGGGCGAGCCGCTCGCGGGCCCGGACCTCCGTGAGCCCGTCGGCCGGGCCGTCCACGGCGCGGGCGACGGCCTGCGCGTCGAGCGCATGCCATGCCAGGCGGCGCTGCGCCTGCGGTGGGGCTGCGCTCATGGTCCCCCCTGACGGGACGGGGCGGGCATCGACCCGCCGGATGCGGGAGGCTCGTGGCCGTTCTCCCATGGTAACGACGCCGCCGCGGGCGCGGCAGGGCGGGGCCGAACCGTGACGGGACCGAGACCGGCCGCACGCGGCGCCCGGACCGGGGTCCCCGCCGGCCCCGCTGCAGGGACGGCCACGGGCGCCCGGGATGACGTCGCGCTCGCGCCGAATGGGGCGCCGGCGCCACTTCGGACATAATGGAACGGGCGTCGGCGCCGAGCCGCCCGCCGAACGGGCGCGGAGACACGAAGGAGCACAGTGCACTACTGGAGAGGCCTCGAGGCCGTGCCACCTGGCACCGGCCCCACCGTCGCCACGATCGGCAACTTCGACGGCGTCCACCGCGGCCACCGCAAGGTCCTGGACACGCTCGTCGCGATGGGCGCCTCGCTCGGTGCGGAGGCCGTCGCCATCAGCTTCGACCCGCACCCGGCCCATGTGCACCGCCCAGAGGCGGCCCCCGAGCTCATCATGGGCCTGCCGGACCGGATCGACGCGCTCGAGGCGACGGGGATCGACGCCCTGCTCATGGTCCACTACACCCTGGAGTTCGCGCGCGCCACGGCCGAGGAGTTCGTCAAGGACGTCATCGTGGACCGCCTCGGCGCCAAGGGCGTCGTTGTCGGCCACGACGTGCGCTTCGGCCGGGACAACAAGGGGGACTTCGAGACCATGGTCCGGCTCGGGGAGCGCCACGGCTTCGAGGTCGTCGGCGTCGACGACGTCGGCGGCGAGCGCCGCTGGTCCTCGACGTGGATCCGCGAGGCGCTGCTCAACGGCGACGTGTCGACGGCCAATGCCATCCTGGGCCGCCCGCACCGGATGCGCGGCGAGGTCGTCCACGGCGCCGCGCGCGGCCGCGAGCTCGGCTTCCCGACCGCCAACCTCGCCACCGACGCCCAGGGCATCATCCCGTCCGACGGGGTCTACGCCGGGTGGCTCGTGGACGAGGCCGGCGTGCGCTGGCCCGCCGCGATCTCGGTCGGCTCGAACCCGACCTTCGAGGGCGTGAGCCGCCAGGTGGAGGCCCACGTCATCGACCGGCCGGAGGAGCCCGTCGAGGAGTTCGACCTCTACGGCCAGCAGGTCGTCGTCGAGTTCACCGCCCGACTGCGCCCCATGGTGGCCTACCGGGGGATCGAGGCGCTCGTGCAGCAGATGAACGACGACGTCGCGCACGCGCGCGGGATCCTCGCCGGTGACCGGGCCGGAGCCTGAGCGGCGCCTTCCCGCGAGCGGCGGCCGGGCGTCCGTCCCGCCGCTGCCCCGGCGCGCCCCCGCGCTGGACGACGACGCACGGCGCACCCTGGGCGGCGCGTTCGCCTCCGGAGGGGCCCGTTACGACGCCGTCCGCCCCGCCTACCCGGAACAGGCCGTGAACTTCATGATCCCGCCGGGGGCCCGCGACGGGGTCGACCTCGGGGCGGGGACCGGGATCCTCACGGCCCAGGCCGCGGCCCGCGGACTGACGTTGACCGCCGTGGACACGTCGGCCGACATGCTCGCCCGGCTCGCGGAGAAGCTCCCCGGCGTCCGCATCGTCGAGGCCCGCGCCGAGGCGACGGGACTGCCCTCCGCCAGCACCGACGTCGTGCTCTGCGCCCAGGCCTGGCACTGGCTGGAACCGGACGCCGCCACGCGCGAGGCCCTGCGGCTGCTGCGTCCCGGAGGGACGCTCGCGCTCGTGTGGAACCAGCTCGACGTCACGGTCCCGTGGGTGCACCGGCTCAGCCGGATCATGCACGCGGGCGACGTCCACCGCCCGGACTTCGTCCCCGTGACGGGTCCCGGGCTGGCCGGGCTCGAGTCCCTGCAGACGCGGTGGGAGGCCCCGGCCACCCCGGAGGGGCTCATCGACCTGGCCCGGAGCCGCAGCTACTACCTGCGCGCCTCGGAAGCGGTCCGCGCCAAGGTCGAGGCGAACCTCGAGTGGTACCTGCACGAGCACCTCGGCCACGCGCCGGGGCAGCCCCTGCTGCTGCCGTACTACACGCACGCCTGGCGGGGCCGGGCCGCGTAGCCGCCCATCGGTCCGCCGAGGGCCCCGGGCGGCCGCCGCCGCGGCCCGGATGCTAGACTGGTCGATGGTGCCCGCTGCAGTCCGCGGTTGCGCGGCGCCGCGTGCCGGAAGGCACGGTACTTGTTCGCGGTACAACTCTAGGAGTTAATGTGGCCCTCGACGCCGCTGTGAAGACGCAGATCATCAAGGAATACGCAACCCACGAGGGCGACACCGGTTCGCCCGAGGTGCAGATCGCCGTGATGTCGCGTCGGATCCTCGACCTGACCGAGCACCTGAAGATGCACAAGCACGACCACCACACGCGCCGCGGCCTCATGGCCCTGGTCGGTCGCCGCCGCCGCATGCTCGGGTACCTGAAGGACACCGACATCGAACGCTACCGCTCGCTCATCGAGCGCCTCGGCCTGCGTCGATAACCGGACACGGAGGCGGCCCCGCGCCGGAATGAACCCCGGCGCGCCGGGCCGCCTCTAGTCTGGTACGGGGCGACCGCGCCCCACCCACGAAGAACACACTCAGGAGCCAACCACGCCACGGGCATTCGCGGTCCTCGGTAGTGGTCTACGGGACAGCCGGCAGCAGCCGGGCCCGTGGGCCTCGATCGAAGACCGGGTGCCGATCCCGGCCAGGCCGGAACGGGTGCCGGTTGCCTCCGCCACGTAGAACGGAGGTGGCTCTCCATGGAGGGTCCCGAAATCAAGTTCGCCGAAGCCGTCATCGACAACGGCCGCCACGGCAAGCGCACCATCCGCTTCGAGACCGGCCGGCTGGCCCAGCAGGCCGCCGGCTCGGCGATGGTCTACATCGACGACGACACGTCGATGCTGTCCGCGACCACCGCGGGCAAGCACCCCCGCGAGGGCTTCGACTTCTTCCCGCTGACGGTCGACGTCGAAGAGCGCATGTACGCCGCCGGGCGCATCCCCGGCAGCTTCTTCCGCCGCGAGGGCCGCCCGTCCACCGAGGCCATCCTCGCGTGCCGGCTCATGGACCGCCCGCTGCGCCCGGCCTTCGTCAAGGGCCTGCGCAACGAGGTCCAGGTCGTCGTCACGATCCTGTCCATCAACCCGGACGACCTCTACGACGTCGTGGCGATCAACGCCTCCTCGATGTCCACGCAGCTCTCCGGCCTGCCCTTCTCGGGCCCGATCGGCGGCGTCCGCGTGGCGCTCGTCGACGACGGCAGCGGCGCCCAGTGGGTCGCCTTCCCGAAGCACTCGCAGCTCCAGGACGCCGTCTTCTCGATGGTCGTGGCCGGCCGCATCGCCGGCGACGACGTCGCGATCATGATGGTCGAGGCCGAGGCCACCGACAACGCCTGGACGCTCATCAAGGAGCGCGGGGCGACCGCCCCGACCGAAGAGGTCGTCGCCGAGGGCCTCGAGGCCGCGAAGCCGTTCATCAAGGCCCTGTGCGACGCGCAGTCCGACCTCGCCTCGCGCGCCGCGAAGCCGAGCGTCGAGTTCCCGGTCTTCCGCGACTACGAGGACGACGTCTTCGCCGCCGTCGAGGCCGAGGCCACCGAGAAGCTGACCGGCATCTTCACGATCGCCGACAAGCAGGAGCGCGACAACGCCTCCTCCGCGTACCGCGACGAGGTCGTCGAGCTGCTCGCGGGCGAGGGCAAGCCCTTCGCCGAGCGCGCCGGCGAGGTCGCCAAGGCCTTCGGCTCGCTCACCAAGCAGGTCGTGCGCCAGCGCATCCTCAAGGACCAGGTCCGCATCGACGGCCGCGGGCTGACGGACATCCGCCAGCTCACCGCCGAGGTCGAGGTCCTGCCCCGCGTGCACGGTTCCGCGATCTTCGAGCGCGGCGAGACCCAGATCATGGGCGTCACCACGCTCAACATGCTCAAGATGGAGCAGCAGATCGACTCGCTCTCGCCCGTGACGCGCAAGCGCTACATGCACAACTACAACTTCCCGCCGTACTCCACCGGCGAGACCGGCCGCGTCGGTTCGCCGAAGCGCCGTGAGATCGGCCACGGCGCCCTCGCCGAGCGCGCGATCGTGCCCGTGTTGCCGAGCCGCGAGGAGTTCCCGTACGCGATCCGCCAGGTCTCCGAGGCACTCGGGTCCAACGGCTCGACGTCGATGGGCTCCGTCTGCGCCTCCACCCTGTCGCTGCTGAACGCCGGCGTGCCGCTGCGCGCACCGGTGGCCGGCATCGCCATGGGCCTCGTCTCCGACCAGGTCGACGGCCAGACCCGCTACGCGGCGCTGACCGACATCCTGGGCGCCGAGGACGCGTTCGGCGACATGGACTTCAAGGTCGCCGGAACCTCCGAGTTCGTCACGGCCATCCAGCTCGACACCAAGCTCGACGGCATTCCCGCCTCCGTGCTCGCCGCCGCGCTGACCCAGGCCCGCGAGGCCCGCCTGCACATCCTCTCCGTCATCAACGCCGCGATCGACGCCCCGGACGAGATGAGCGAGTTCGCCCCGCGGATCATCTCGGTGAAGATCCCCGTGGACAAGATCGGCGAGGTCATCGGCCCCAAGGGCAAGATGATCAACCAGATCCAGGAGGACACCGGCGCGGACATCTCCATCGAGGACGACGGCACCGTGCTGATCGGCGCGACCAACGGCGAGTCCGCCGAGGCCGCCCGCTCCGCGATCAACGCCATCGCCAACCCGATGGTCCCCGAGGTCGGTGAGCGCTACCTCGGCACCGTGGTGAAGCTGACCACCTTCGGCGCGTTCGTGTCCCTGACCCCCGGCAAGGACGGCCTGCTGCACATCTCCGAGCTGCGCAAGCTCGCGGGCGGCAAGCGCGTCGACGACGTCGAGGACGTCGTCTCCGTGGGCCAGAAGCTCCAGGTGGAGATCACCAAGGTCGACGACCGCGGAAAGCTGTCGCTCGCCCCGGTCGTCGCCGAGGAGCAGGCCGGCTCGCAGGACTCCGCCGAGTAGCGCAGTCCACCACATGGCACTGGTTCCCCTGCCGTTGCACGGCTCGGACCACCGCCCCGACGGGTGGCGTGGCGCGTCCGCACAGGACGCCCACGCCCCCATCGAGGACGGGGACCCCACCATCCTGCACGGGGAGGTCGGAGGCGCGCTCGTGCGCCGCTCCGTCCTCCCCGGCGGGGTCCGTGTGCTGACCGAGGCGATGCCCGGTCAGCGCTCGGCCACGATCGGATTCTGGATCGGCGTCGGCTCGCGCGACGAGGCCGCCGGCCAGCACGGCTCCACCCACTTCCTGGAGCACCTGCTCTTCAAGGGCACCCGGCGCCGCACCGCACTGGAGATCGCCTCCGCCTTCGACGAGGTCGGCGGCGAGTCCAACGCCGCCACGGCGAAGGAGAACACCTGCTACTTCGCCCGGGTCCTCGACTCGGACCTCGACCTGGCGATCGACGTGATCGCCGACATGGTCACCTCGGCCGTCCTCGATGAGGACGAGCTCGAACAGGAGCGCTCGGTCATCCTCGAGGAGATCGCCATGGACGGCGACGACCCGGCCGACGTCGCGCACGAGAAGTTCGTCGCCGCCGTGCTCGGCGAGCACGCGCTCGGCCGGCCCATCGGCGGCACGCCCGAGGTGATCCTCGCGATCGGCCGCGACGCCGTCGTCGACCACTACCGGCGCTACTACACGCCGGACGAGCTCGTCATCACCGCCGCCGGCTCCCTCGACCACGACGCCGTCTGCGCACGCGTCCTCGAGGCCCTGCGCGAGGCCGGCTGGGACCTGGACGGGGCGGCCATTCCCGCGCCGCGCCGCTCCACCGAGCCGGCCGAGATCCAGGGACAGCACACGATGGACGTGATCCGCCGCCCCGTGGAGCAGGCCAACATCATCATGGGCTGCCCGGGCATCGTCGCGACCGACGACCGCCGTCACACGATGAGCGTGCTCAACGCCGTCCTCGGCGGCGGCATGTCCTCGCGCCTGTTCCAGGAGATCCGGGAGAAGCGCGGACTCGTCTACTCGACCTACTCCTTCTCGGCGGCGTACTCCGACGCCGGGTACTTCGGGATGTACGCGGGCTGTTCCCCGGCCAAGACGGGACAGGTCATCGCGCTGCTCGCCCAGGAGCTGGACCAGCTCGCCGCGGACGGCATCACGGAGGAGGAGCTGCGCAAGGCGGTCGGCCAGCTCTCCGGTGGGATGGTCCTCGCGCTCGAGGACCCGGGTTCGCGCATGTCGCGGCTCGGCCGCGCCGAGCTCGTCACGGGCGTCTTCCAGGACATCGACGAGTCGCTCGCGCGGATCCGCGCCGTGACGCGGCAGGACGTCCAGGACCTGGCCCGCGAGCTGGCCGGGCGCCGGCGCACGGTGACCGTCGTCGGTCCGTTCGACGCACCGGAGGACTTCGGCTTCACCCGGCCCTAGGGCTCAACCGGCCCAGTGCTCAACCGCCGGCGAACGGCGGCAGGACGTCCACGACGTCGGATTCGGCCAGCACCCGGTCCAGGGAGCGCTCGCTCGTCCCGTTGACGAGGAAGCTCGAGCGGGACAGCACGCGGGACAACGACGGCGGCGCGGAGGCGGTGCGCAATGCGCCCTGCCCCGCGCCGGCCGCGTCCACGGCGCTCCGGGCCGCCGGCCCGCTTCCGTGCCCCGCGCGGTCGCGAGCAGGCTCGCCGGGGCCCGGCGCCGGTCCCGGATGGGCGCCCCCGAGGTGGGCCAGGAGCGCGCCGAGCGTGGCGCCGTCGTCCTCGATCGCGGCCCGGGGCACCGTCTCCTCGGGCACCGAAGCGGCGGCCGCCGCCGCGGCGAAGTAGCGGATCAGCATTCAGCCCCCGATCGCGCTCATCGAGCGGTCCGGCTGGACGAAGTCCTCGTCGCCGAGCCCCGTGTGGTCCATGCCGTGGGCGCGGGGCTTGCCCCACATCGCCGCCCGCCAGGTGTCGGCGACCTCCGCGTCGTCGGCTCCCGAGCGCAGCAGCGCCGAGAGGTCGGTCTCCTCGCGGGAGAACAGGCAGCTCATGACCCGCCCCTCGGCGGTGATCCGCGTCCTGCGGCAATCGGCGCAGAAGGGCTCCGTGACGGAGGCGATGATCCCGACCGTCCCGAGCTGCTCCCCGCCGCCCAGGGGGAAGACCCGATGGCGTTCGGCGGGCGCCCCATCGCGTGCGGCGCGGTCGGCCTCGATCCGGAAGCGCGTCCGCAGCCGCTCGCGCACCTCACGGGCCGTGACCATGTCGTCCTTGCGCCAGCCGTGGTCGGCGTCGAGCGGCATCTGCTCGATGAAGCGCAGCTCGAAGCCGCGCCCGAGGGCCCACTCGAGCAGCTCCGGGGCCTCGTGGTCGTTGACGCCGCGCATGAGCACGGCGTTGATCTTCAGCGGGCGCAGGCCGGCGTCCGCGGCGGCGTCGATGCCCGCCAGCACCTCGTCGAGGTGGTCGCGGCGGGCCAGGCGCTCGAACGTGCCGGCATGGAGGGTGTCGAGGGAGACGTTGATGCGGCTCAGTCCCGCCGCGGCGAGCTCGCGGGCGCGCTTGGCCAGGCCGACGCCGTTCGTGGTCAGGGAGACCGGCAGTTCCGGGTGGTCGCCGCGGACCGCGGCGATGATGTCGGGCAGGTCCACGCGCACGAGCGGCTCGCCGCCCGTCAGCCGCAGCTCGCGGACGCCGAGGTCCTCGACGCCGATGCGGACCAGCCGGCGCACCTCCGCTCCGGTCAGGAGGCGGGACCTGGGCAGCCAGGCCAGGCCGTCGGCCGGCATGCAGTACGTGCAGCGCAGGTTGCACTTGTCGATGAGGGAGATCCGCAGGTCGGTCGCCACGCGCCCGAAGCGGTCCACGAGCCCCGGCGCGACCCGTGGCGCGGTGCCCGGTCCGTCCGCGGCGGCCTGGCCGGGCCGGGCCGATCCCGCTCCGGGGCGGACCGTCGGCAGGCCCAGCGCCACCGTTTCCACGGCGCGCCGCGGGGTGTCCTGCCGGGTCGACGTCATGCATCGAGCCTAGTCCACCGGGCCGGGGATCGGCAGGGCAGCGGGCAGCGGCCCGGGGCCCCGTCGCACGCCACGCGGCCCCGACCCTCCCCATGTCACGTCGCGATTGCGGTGAAAACAACCGCTTTGATCCGCAACTGCGTGTTATAGGGTCGATTCATGACTCAATTGCGGATCTCCGAGGCCGCGGGCTTTATGGGCGTCAGCGACGATACTGTGCGTCGGCTCATCGACGCGGGCCGCTTGTCCTCATCGCTGGACGCCGCGGGCCGCGCCGTGGTCGACGGCGCCGAGCTCGCGGCCCACATCAGGGCGAGCTCCACGGCGCCCCAGGACCGCACACGCGTCGCGAGCTCGGCCCGGAACCGGCTCGCCGGCCTCGTCACCTCCGTCGTCAGCGACACCGTCATGTCCCAGGTGGAGCTGCAATGCGGGCCCTTCCGGATCGTGTCCCTCATGAGCACCGAGGCCGTGCGGGACCTGGGCCTCGTGCCCGGGTCCGTCGCCACGGCCGTCGTCAAGTCCACCAACGTCATCATCGAAACCGAGGCCAGGCCATGAAATCGCTCCGCACCTCCGCCGCCGCCGTGCTCGCCGCCGCGGTACTTGTCCTCTCCGCCTGCTCGGGCCCCGGCGCGGGCACGGGTGGCGCGGACGGGAGCGGCACGGCCGCGCCCGCCGCGTCCATCGACTTCTTCGCCCCGGCGTCCATGACGGACCTCGCGCCCGAGCTGGCCGCGGCCTACGCCGAGGAGACCGGCGACCCCAGCGAGGTCGTCATCAACCTCGCGTCCTCCGCTCAGCTGGTCCAGCAGGCCAATGCCGGTGAGGTGCCGGACGTCCTCGTCACCGCGGACACCCCCGCCATCGACGCGCTCGAGCGCCCCGAGGACTACCGGCGGCTCGACGACGCGGCCCTGAACCGGCTCGTCATCGCCGTCCCGTCCGGCTCGGGCATCACCTCCGCCGCCGGGCTCGCCGACGCGGACGCGGTGGCGCTGTGCGCCCCGAGCGTCCCGTGCGGACGCGCCGCCAACGCCTACCTCGAGCAGAAGGGCCTCGAGCTCGGGACCGTCTCGGAGGAGGACAACGTCCGGGCCGTCCTGGCCAAGGTGACGGGAGGCCAGGTCGACGCCGGATTCGTCTACGCCACGGACGCCGCGGCGGCCGGGGGAGACATCACCGCCCTCGCGTTGGACCTCGAGTTCGAGCCCAACGTCTACCCGCTCCTGGTCTCCCACGACGCGCCGGAGCAGGCTTCCGCGTTCGCCGACTGGCTGCTCGGCGACTCCGCGGGCGCGCTCTTCGAGGTAGCGGGCTTCGAGCGCCCGTGAGCGCACGCCGCACCTTCTCGCCACGCTTGCGCCGGGCCACGACGCCCGGCTGGATCTGGCTGCCCGCGGCCGCCTCGCTGCTGCTGCTCTCGGGGCCGCTCGTGGCGCTCTTTCTCGCCGCCGACTGGCCGGGCCTGCCCGAGCTGCTCGCCCGGCCAGCGTCCCGTACTGCGCTGCGGCTCTCGCTGACGACGGCGGGGCTCTCCACGGTGCTCTGCGTCCTGCTCGGGCTCCCGCTCGCCGTGCTGCTCTCGCGGTTGTCCGGCGCGCTGCTGCAGCTGTTCCGCGGGATCCTCGTGGTCCCCCTCGTGCTCTCGCCCGTGGTCTCCGGGCTCGCCCTGCTCTACTTCTGGGGCCGCCAGGGCCTGCTGGGTTCCTGGCTCGACGCCGCCGGACTCGCGGTGGGCTTCACCCCGGCGGCCGTCGTGGTGGTGCAGGTCTTCGTCTCGCTCCCGTTCTTCGTGGTCGCCGCGCTCGGCAGCATCGAGTCGGTGGACAGCGACCTGGAGCTCTCGGCGGCGAACGCGGGGGCCTCGGCCGGCCAGGTCCTGTCGCACATCACCCTGCCGCTTGCCGCCCCCGGCATCATCGTGGGCACGCTGCTCGCGTTCGCGCGCTCGCTGGGGGAGTACGGGGCGACCATCACCTTCGCCGGGTCCGTCGCCGGACGCACCCGGACCCTGCCGCTGCAGATCGAACTCGCCCTGAACTCCAACGATCCCGAGGCCGCGCTCGGCATCGCCCTGCTGCTGATCGGCTTCTACCTCATCGTCCTCGTCCTCGCGGGGGCCGGGGTCAACCGCGTCTTCAGGCGCTGAGCGCCGCCGGGTCCCGGGGCGCCGGGCCCGACCGTAGGATGGTGGCCATGGAAGCCACCTTCCGGCGCTCGGCCGCCGAACACCGCGCCGCCGTCGAACGGCTGCTGGACGGGCTGCCGGCGTCCCTGGGAAGCGAGACCGTGCCCCTCGGGCACGCGTTGGGACGCACCCTGGCCGCCGCGGTCGCGGCACCGCGCGCCCTGCCGGGCTTCGACAACTCCCAGATGGACGGATACGCCGTCCGGACCGCCGACCTCGCCTCCGGCCGCGCCCTGCCGGTCGCGGCGCCGATCCCCGCCGGTGCCGCTGCCCCACCGCTTGCGCCGGGCACGACGGCACCGATCATGACCGGCGCCATGGTCCCCCGTGGCGCGGACGCCGTCGTCCCCGTCGAGGCCGCCGACCCGCCCCGCTTTCCCGACTCGATCCGCCGCGCCCCGTCCGCGGCTTCCGGCACGGGAGGGGCCGGAGCCGCCGCCTCCGCGCCGGTGGTCCGCGAGGACGACGGCGGGGCCAGGGTCCTGCTCCCGGCCGATGTCCCGGCGGGGCAGTTCATCCGCCGCGCCGGATCCGACATCGGCGAGGGCGCCGAGGCCCTGCCCGCGGGCTCCTACCTCAGCGCGGCCCGACTGGGGCTGCTGGCAGCGCTCGGCGTGGACGGGGTGCGCGTGCTGCGCCGGCCCCGCGCGGTGCTGCTGTCGACGGGGGACGAGGTCGTCCGCCCCGGGGCCCCCCTGGCCGCGGGGCAGATCCACGACGCCAACACGACGCTGTTGGCGGCCTCCCTGCAGGCCGCCGGGTGGGACGTGGCCGGGGCCGGCCTGCACGCCGACGACCCGGAGTCCTTCGCCGGGCACCTCGCCCGGGCCGTGGACGGGGCCGATCTGGTGATCACGAGCGGCGGCATCAGCCAGGGCGCCTACGAGGTGGTCAAGCAGGCCCTGGCCGGCCACGGGATCGCCTTCGGCTCCGTCGCCCTGCAACCCGGAGGACCCCAGGGCGCGGGCCTTCTGCGGCTCCCGGGCCGGGAACCCGTCCCGCTCCTGGCCTTCCCCGGCAATCCCGTGAGCACCTACCTCAGCTTCGAGCTCTTCCTGCGGCCCGCGCTCGTGCACCACCTCGGCCTCCCCGGCCGGCCCCTCGTCGACGCCGTCCTGACCCAGGCCCTGACGGGTTCGCCGTCCGGCAAGCTGCAGGCCCGCCGCGCCCGCTACGACGCCGGATGCGTGGCACCGGTCGGCGGGCCCGGGTCCCATCTGCTCCACCCGCTCTCCCAGGCGAACGCCCTCGTCCTGGTCCCCGCGGACGCAGGCGGCGTCGACGCCGGCCGGACCGTCCAGACCCTCCTGATCGGAGAGAACCCGTGAACGAACCCCTCCCGGACCCGGCGCTGAGCCACGTCCGCGCGGACGGCAGCGCCCACATGGTCGATGTCTCGGACAAGGCGTCCTCCTCGCGCACCGCGCGGGCCCGCGCCGTGCTGCGCACCCGGCCCGACGTCGTCGCGCTCATCGCCGACGGCGCCCTGCCCAAGGGAGACGCGCTGGCCACGGCGCGGATCGCCGGGATCATGGCCGCCAAGAAGACCCCGGAGCTCGTGCCGCTGTGCCATCCGCTGCCCCTTTCCAAGGCGTCGGTCGAGCTCGATCCGCGCCCGGACGGAACCGTCCTCATCACCGCGGAGGTGAAGACCCGCGGGGTCACGGGGGTCGAGATGGAGGCCCTGACCGCCGCGTCCGTCGCCGCGCTGACGCTCTACGACATGATCAAGGCCGTCGACAAGCACGCCGTCATCGACGGGATCAGGGTCCTGGCCAAGTCCGGCGGCAAGAGCGGCGACTGGGAACTGCCGGGGGAGGGCCCGGAATGAGCGCCCCCCGACCCGCACCGTCCTCCGGGGGAACCGCGCCCTCGCCCGGCGGGGCCGGGCGGACGCCGGACACGACGGGCCGGGTACCGCGGCGGGCCGCGGTGCTCATCGCCTCCACACGCGCCGCCGCCGGGATCTACGAGGACCGGACGGCCCCCATCGTCACCGCGTGGCTGCGCGGGCACGGCTTCGAGGTCGCCGACCCCGTCGTCGTGGCCGACGGCGAACCCGTCCGGACGGCCCTGCGCCGGCTCCTGGCCGATGGACCCCGCGTCGTCCTCACGAGCGGCGGCACGGGTGTCGGCCCCGACGACGCCACGCCGGAGATGACCCGTCCGCTGCTCGAGCGGGAGGTGCCGGGAATCATGGAGGCCGTGCGGGCCGCCGGCCGGGAGAAGACCCCGCACGCCGCCCTCGGCCGGGGCCTCGCCGGAACCGCGGGGTCGACGTTCATCGTCAACCTCCCCGGATCGCCGCGCGGCGTCACCGACGCGCTGGCCGTCCTCGACCCGCTCATCGGGCACCTATGCGATCAACTGGAGGGCATCCATGGACACTGAAACCGGCACCGGGCCAGCGCCCGGAACCGTCGTCTTCGCCGGAAGCAGCGCGGAGCCGATCGACACGGAAACGGCCTGGGCCGCGGTCGAGACCGAGGCGAGCGGCGCCGTCGTCGTCTTCGGGGGAGTGGTGCGCAACCACGACCACGGGCGCGGCGTCCTGAAGCTGAGCTACACGGCCCACCCCGACGTCGACGAGCGCCTGCGGGACCTCGCCCGCGACGTCGCGGCACGCCATCCCGGCACCCGGCTCTGGGCCGCCCACCGCGTCGGCGAACTGGCCGTCGGGGACGCCGCGCTCGTCGCCGCGGCCGCCTCCGCGCACCGCGCCGAGGCCTTCGAGGCGTGCCGCGACCTCGTCGAGGCCGTCAAGCACGGCGCGCCGATCTGGAAGGAGCAGTTCTTCGACGACGGCGCCACGGAGTGGGTGGGGCTCGAGGATCGGCGATAGCCTAGGGGGCATGACTTCCCCCCGCATCGCCGTCGCCGTCCTCGGTGCCTCCGGCCGGATGGGCGCCGAGGCCGTCCGCGCCGTCGAGGCCGCCCCCGACCTCGAGCTCGTCGCGGCCCTCGGGCGCAAGGACCCGCTCCAGGCCGTGCTCGACGCCGGCGCGAGCCACGTCGTGGACCTCACCGTCCCGGACAGCACCGAGGCCAACGTCCGCTTCGCCATCGAACACGGGCTCCACGCCGTCGTCGGCACGACCGGCTGGACGCAGGCCCGCCGCGCCGCGCTCGCGGAGGCGCTGGCCGCCCATCCGGAGACCGGCGTGCTGATCGCCCCGAACTTCGCGCTCGGCTCCGTCCTCGCGAGCGCCTTCGCGGCCCAGGCGGCCCGCTACTTCGAGTCCGTCGAGATCATCGAACTGCACCACCCCCACAAGGTCGACGCCCCCTCCGGCACCGCCGTGAGGACCGCCGAGCTGATCGCCCGCTCCCGGGCCGAGGCCGGGGTGCCCGCGAGCCCCGACGCGACCGAGACGGAACGCGACGGCGCCCGCGGGGCCGACATCGACGGCGTCCACGTGCACTCCGTGCGGCTCAGCGGGCTCGTGGCCCACCAGGAGGTCCTCCTCGGCGGGCCCGGGGAGCAGCTGGTCCTGCGCCACGACTCGTTCGACCGCGCCTCGTTCATGCCCGGAGTGCTGCTCGGGCTGCGCACCGTGGCCTCCCGCCCGGGGCTCACCTACGGCCTCGACGGCTACCTGGACCTCGGCGGACCCGGGGCATGAGGGTCCGCCTCTGGGTCGCGGCCATCCTGGCCCTGTTCGTCCTGTACCTCGTGGCCAGCTTCACGTCCGCCGTGCGCTTCCTGCAGGCCGAGGAACCCGTCGCCAAGGCCATCGGCGCCGGCGCCCTCGTGCTGCCGGTCATCGGCGTCTGGATCCTCATCCGGGAGGTGCTCTTCGGTGCCCGGACGCAGCGCATGGCCCGGATCCTGGAGGCCGAGGGGCTCCTGCCCGTCGACGACCTGCCCCGCCGTCCGTCCGGCCGGATCGTCCAGGAGGCGGCCGACGCCGACTTCGTCCAGTACCGGCAGGAGGCCGAGGCGAATCCGACGAGCTGGCGCTCCCTGCACCGGCTGGCCCTGGCCTACGACGCGGCGGGAGACCGCGGCCGGGCCCGGCAGACCATGAAGGGCGCGGTCGGGCGCTTCCTCGCCTCGCCCGACGCCGCCCGGAAGTAGCCCGCGAACCGGAGCCGGCCGGAGGCCACGCGCCGCCCGATGCCGGCCGTTGGCCACGCGCCGCCCGATGCCGCCCGGACGTTGTCCGGTGGGCGGACGGCCGGGCGCTCAGCTCCGTCCGGACCCCGCCGCCGCCCGCGCGGCCGCGTGCACGGCCGCCTCGAGGGGACCGCGGGTCCCGGCCCACTTGACCGCGATGCCGGCTAGAAGGGCCACGACGGCGTACCACGCGTACAGCTCGACGCGGGGCATGGCCGCCGTCGCGCCGCTGAAGACGTCCAGGGCCACGAGGTGGGCCGAGTACAGGGTCAGCGTCGCCGCACCGGCCCCCGTCAGCGGCCACAGGAGGGCCTCGCCGACGCCGCCCAGCAGCGCCGAGAGCGCCAGGCAGGCCAGCTGGCACGCCCCGAGCACGGCCACGGCGGTTCCCGCGACGTGGAGGACGTCGAGGGGCGAACCCGTGTGGGGTGCGGCGACGGCGAACCACCAGGGGCTGTCCTCGATGCCGCCGAGGCCCTGGCCCGTCGCCAGCCCCAGGCGCAGCCCTGCCGCGTCGATCCCGGCCGCGCCACGCAGCGACTCCTGCGCCGCCGCCGACGCGGTCAGGACAGCCGACGCCGCCCGCGCACCCAGCGCGGCCGCCGCGCCCGCAACGAGCAGGCCGAGCGCCACGGGAGGACGGTTGAGCTCCAGGCGTCCCACCGCGAGCCCGAGGAGCACGAATCCGGTCCACACCACCACGGGGTAGTAGCCCGTCACGAGCAGGTCCGCGGCAAGCGTCGCGGGGCGCAGCAGGTCGGCGAACACGGGCGAGCCGCCGACATCCGGCGGCGAGACGGCGGCCCGGACGAGCGGCAGCAGCACGAACAGGAGGACGGGGGAGAGGACGAGCCACCCGGCCGCCCAGGCGGACAGGGCCCTCGCGGAAAGCCCCAGGAACGGGATCGCCAGGAGGAACAGGAGCCCGTAGTGGACCAGGATCACGGCGATGTGGGTGTCCAGCATCCCCGTTCCGAAGCCGAGCACGGCGATGAGGAGCGCGCGCACGGCCACGCCCCGGCGCGTCGCCGCGAGCCGCGGCCCGCGCCGTCCCGCCGCCCCACCGGTCAGGAGCGCGAGGCCGACGCCCGCGAGCACGGCGAAGAGGGCCGACGCCCGGCCGGCGAAGAGGACCGCGGCCCACGTCGGCTCGAGCGAGCCGTCCGTCGACGCCCCCGGGATGCCGCCCGCGCCCGTCCCCGCGAAGTCCGGGGCGGACAGCGGGACGATGTGCGTGGCCATCATGCCCAGCAGGGCCAGGCCGCGGGCCGCGTCGACCCCGGGGATGCGCGCCCGGGCACCGCTGCGCGATCCAGCCGCGTCCGGCGTCGTGCTCTTCGTCATGTTCACAGCCTAAGCGCGGCCGCGGAGGGCGCCGGGCGGGCCCGGAAGTGTAACGTGGGAATCATGTCTGATTCCGCATCCGGGACCCCGCGCCACGACTACCCCTTCGGCACCCTCGGCACCGCCATGGTCACGCCGTTCACCGTCGACGGAGCCGTCGACTACGCCGAGGCCGCCCGGCTGGCCGGACGCCTCGTCGACGACGGCTGCGACAGCCTCGTCGTCACGGGCACCACGGGGGAGACCTCGACGCTGACGGACGAGGAGAACCTCGGCATGTTCCGCACGGTCGTCGAGGCCGTCGGCGGGCGCGCGAAGGTCATCGCCGGGTCCACCACCAACGACACCGCCCACTCGGTCCGCCTCTCCCGCGAAGCGGCCGCGCTCGGCGTCGACGGACTGCTCGTCACGGCGCCGTACTACAACAAGCCCAGCCAGGCCGGCGTCCGGGCCCACGTGCTCGCCGTCGCCGACGCGACCGAGCTGCCCGTCATGGTCTACGACATCCCCGGCCGCGCCGGGATCGAGATCACCGCCGAGACCCTCATCCGGCTCGCGGAACACCCTCGCATCGTCGCGCTCAAGGACGCCAAGGCCGACTACCAGTCGACGACGCGCGTCCTCGCGAAGACCGACCTCCACGTCTACTCGGGCGACGACGGACTGACCCTGCCGCTCATGGCGGCCGGGGCGAAGGGCGTCATTTCCGTCACGGCGCACGTCGCGACGCGCGCCTACCGCCGCCTCGTCGACGCGATGCTCGCCGGCGACCTCGAGACCGCGCGCCGCCTGCACTTCGAGCTGGACCCGGTCCAGCGCGCCGTGATGACCCACGTCCAGGGTGCCGTCGCCGCGAAGACGATCCTCAAGTGGCAGTCCGTCCTGCCCAACTCCGTGGTCCGCCTGCCGCTCGTGGAGCCGGACGAGGCCGAGCTCGCGCCCGTCCGCGCCGACCTCGCCGAGGCCGGGTGGGACTTCTAGGAGGAGGCGGACGATGAGCATGGATTCCGCGGCCCGGTTCCAGGACGCCAGCGAGGGGGCGCCGCCGCCGCTCGAGGACGGCACGCTGCGGATCGTCCCGCTCGGCGGGCTCGGCGAGATCGGCCGCAACATGGCCGTCTTCGAGATCGACTCGAAGCTGCTCATCGTCGACTGCGGCGTGCTCTTCCCCGAGGAGTTCCAGCCGGGCGTGGACCTGATCCTGCCCGACTTCGGCTACCTCCGGGACCGGCTCGACGACGTCGTCGGGCTCGTCCTGACGCACGGCCACGAAGACCACATCGGCGCCGTCCCGTACCTGCTCCGGCTCAAGCCGGACATCCCGCTCATCGGCTCGCAGCTGACCCTGGCGCTCGTCGAGGCGAAGCTCGCCGAGCACCGCATCACCCCGCTCGCGCTCGCCGTCGCCGAAGGCGACCGCGAGCGGCTGGGGCCGTTCGAGTGCGAGTTCGTGGCCGTGAACCACTCGATCCCCGATGCCCTGGCCGTGTTCATCCGCACGGCCGCCGGCACCGTGCTGCACACGGGCGACTTCAAGATGGACCAGTTGCCGCTCGACGGCCGCATCACCGACCTGCGCGCGTTCGCGCGCCTCGGCGAGGAGGGCGTGGACCTGTTCATGCCCGATTCCACCAACGCCGACGTCCCCGGCTTCACGACGGCCGAACGGGAGATCGGCCCCGTCCTGCAGTCGCTCTTCGGCCGCGCCTCGCGGCGCATCGTCGTCGCCTCCTTCTCCTCCCACGTCCACCGCGTCCAGCAGGTGCTCGACGCCGCGGCCCGGCACGGGCGCAAGGTCGCCTTCGTGGGGCGCTCGATGGTGCGCAACATGGCGATCGCCGCCCGGCTCGGCTACCTCGAGGTTCCCGAGGGCATCCTCGTCGACGTCAAGGAGGTCGAGAAGCTCCCCGACGACCGCGTCGTCCTGATGTCCACGGGCTCCCAGGGCGAGCCGATGGCCGCCCTGTCGCGGATGGCGAACGGCGACCACCGCATCGCCGTGGGCCCGGGGGACACCGTGATCCTGGCGTCGTCGCTCATCCCGGGCAACGAGAACGCCGTCTTCCGCATCATCAACGGGCTCATGCGGCTCGGGGCCGACGTGGTCCACAAGGGCAACGCCCGCGTCCACGTCTCCGGCCACGCCTCGGCGGGCGAGCTGCTCTACTGCTACAACATCCTGCGGCCGCGCAACGTCATGCCGGTGCACGGCGAGACGCGGCACCTCATCGCCAACGGCCGCCTCGCCGAGCAGTCCGGGGTCGCCGCGGAGAACGTCCTCCTGACCGAGGACGGCTCCGTCGTCGACCTCCGGGACGGGCGGGCGCGGATCGTCGGCCGCGTCGACTGCGGATTCGTCTACGTCGACGGCTCCAGCGTCGGCGACGTGACCGACGACGACCTCAAGGACCGCCGCATCCTCGGGGAGGAGGGCTTCATCTCCGTCGTCTCGGTCGTCAACCGCCAGACCGGATCGATCGTCTCCGGTCCGGACATCCACGCCCGCGGCGTCGCGGAGGACGAGTCCGTCTTCGAGGAGATCAAGCCGCGGATCGCGGCGGCGCTCGAGGAGGCCGTGCGCTCCAATCCGGACCACACGACCCACCAGCTGCAGCAAGTGGTGCGCCGGGTGATCGGGTCCTGGGTCAGCCGCAGGCTGCGCCGCAAGCCGATGATCGTCCCCGTGGTCCTGGAGGCCTGAAAACGGGCGCCGGCGGCGTGTGGATCCCCGGATTTCCGCGCCGATTCGGTACGGTGGCCCTATGGCGACCCGTACTTCCCCCAGCCGGTCGGCGGCCTCGAGCCGCTCCGGAACCGGCAAGACCGGGGCGCGCAGCACGTCGAAGGGCACGTCCGCGCGCTCCGGCCGGCAGCGCACCCCGGCCGCCCCGGACCCCGTAGAACACGACCTCCCGCTGCCCTTGCGCGCCGTGCGCGCCTCGTGGATGAGCCTCGCCCGGATCGTCGGCGGCGCCTTCCGCAAGATCGGCCGCGACGTGCGGCCAGAGCGCGACGTCCGGCGCGACGGGACGGGACTGTTCCTCGTGATCGTGGCGGTCGTCGTCGCGAGCGTCGAATGGTGGGGGCTGCGCGGCGTCGGCTGGTACGGGACCACCGTGCACAACGTCTTCGGCGGGACCTTCGGCTACTTCGCCGTCGTGCTGCCCTTCGTCCTGCTCATCGGCGCCTTCCGGCTCTTCCGCTACCCGGAGGACGACCGCACGAACGGACGCGTGGGCATCGGCCTGTCCCTCGCGATGGCCTCCGGCTCCGGGATCGCCCACGTCGTGGCCGGCGTGCCCTCGCTGAGCGACGCCCTCGACCAGTTGTGGGCCGGCGGCGGCATCGTCGGATTCCTCATGACCTCTCCCATCGCCGCGGTCGCGACGCGCTGGGGCGCCCTCGCGGTGATGATCGCGTTGGCGTTCCTGAGCCTGATGATCGTCACCGCCACGCCGTTCCGCCACATCCCCTCGCGGCTGCGCCAGGGCTACGAGTGGCTCATGGGCCAGCCCGCGGGCGGCGGCCACGATGCCGGCGACGGATCCGCCGACGGGCACGACCAGAGCTACCTCTACGAGCGCGACGGCTCGAAGAAGCCGAAGAAGACGCGGCGCAAGCGCGGGATCTTCGGCCGCGGCGCGGACGAGGCCGCGGACGACGACGGCTACGCGGGCGACGAGGCCTACGACCACGCCGTGATCCGCGAGGAGGACGAGCGGGCGGAGGCCGCGGCGACGACGCGCCTCGACCCCGTCGCCGCCGAGGCGGCCGCGCCCGCCGTGCGGCCCGGCGTCAAGCGGCCCACGGCCGCAGAGAAGGCCATGGAGAAGGTCAAGCAGGACGTCGGCATCGCGCCCCGGGAAACGGGCGGCGAGCCCGTCACCGAGGCCATCGACACCGTCGCGCTCTCCGCACTGAACCGCGCCGGCGACGCCGTGCCGGCGGTCCCGTCGACCCCGGTCGCCCAGCCGGCGCCCCTGGCGCCCATCCCGCAGCGCACGGAGCAGCTCCAGCTCTCGGGCGACGTCGCCTACACCCTGCCCGAGTCCGGGTTCCTGCCCTCGGGGCCGCCCGCCAAGGAGCGCTCGGAGGCCAACGACGCCGTGGTGGCGGCGCTCACGGAGACGCTCGACCAGTTCAAGGTCGACGCCCAGGTGACCGGATTCAGCCGCGGCCCCACGGTGACCCGCTACGAGATCGAGCTCTCGCCGGGAACCAAGGTCGAGCGCGTGACGGCCTTGAGCAAGAACATCTCCTACGCCGTGGCCTCATCCGACGTGCGCATCCTCTCTCCCATTCCGGGCAAGAGCGCGATCGGCATCGAGATCCCCAACGCCGACAAGGAGGTCGTGGCCCTCGGCGACGTCCTGCGCTCCAACGCCGCCCGCAAGACGGACCACCCGATGGTGATGGGCGTCGGCAAGGACGTCGAGGGCGGCTTCGTCGTCGCCAACCTCGCGAAGATGCCGCACATGCTCGTCGCCGGCGCGACCGGTGCCGGCAAGTCCTCGTTCGTGAACTCGATGATCACCTCGATCCTCATGCGCGCGACCCCGGACGAGGTCCGCATGGTCATGGTGGATCCCAAGCGCGTCGAGCTCACGGCCTACGAGGGCGTCCCGCACCTCATCACCCCGATCATCACCAACCCCAAGAAGGCCGCCGAGGCCCTGCAGTGGGTGGTGCGGGAGATGGACACGCGCTACGACGACCTCGCCAACTACGGCTACAAGCACATCGACGACTTCAACAAGGCCGTCCGCAACGGCAAGATCGTCCCGCCCGAGGGCTCCAAGCGCATCGTGAAGCCCTACCCCTACCTCCTGGTCATCGTCGACGAGCTCGCCGACCTGATGATGGTCGCGCCGCGCGACGTCGAGGACTCGATCGTGCGCATCACCCAGCTCGCCCGCGCCGCGGGCATCCACCTGGTCCTGGCCACCCAGCGCCCCTCGGTCGACGTCGTGACGGGCCTGATCAAGGCCAACGTGCCCTCGCGCATGGCGTTCGCGACCTCCTCCGTCACCGACTCGCGCGTGGTCCTGGACCAGCCCGGCGCCGAGAAGCTGCTCGGCCAGGGCGACGCCCTCTTCCTGCCCATGGGGGCCTCGAAGCCCATGCGCGTCCAGGGCGCCTGGGTCACGGAATCGGAGATCCACCGGGTCGTCGAGCACGTCAAGGGCCAGCTGCAGGCCGTCTACCGCGAGGACGTCGCCGTCGAGGCACCCAAGAAGGAGATCGACGAGGACATCGGCGACGACCTCGAGCTGCTGCTGCAGGCCACGGAGCTCGTCGTCACGACCCAGTTCGGCTCGACCTCGATGCTCCAGCGCAAGCTCCGCGTCGGCTTCGCCAAGGCCGGGCGCCTCATGGACCTGCTCGAGTCCCGCGGCGTCGTCGGGCCCTCGGAGGGGTCCAAGGCCCGCGACGTGCTCGTCAAGCCCGACGACCTGCCCGGGGTCCTGGCGACGATGCGCGGGGAGGAGGCCCCGGCGTCGTCCGACGACGCCCCGGCCCGCGAGGCCGCGCTGGCGGAAAACGCCAATGCCAACCACTACGGGACCGACCTCGTGGCCGAGGACCTCGAGCAGCGCACCCAGGCCGTGGACTACTACGACGGCGACGACGGCGATTCCGAGGACGCCTGGGACCTCACCGGCAGGTAGCCTGATTCCGTGAGCCCATCGACCCCGGACGAGGCGCCGGCACCCGTCCCGACCCTGAACATCGCCAACGTCCTGACGACGCTGCGGATCCTCATGGTCCCGCTCTTCGTCTGGTTCCTCGTCCTCGACGGCCAGGAGTACGGCCTGTGGCGCTGGCTCGCCGTGGCCGTGTTCGCCCTCGCGATGTACACGGACAAGCTCGACGGCGACCTCGCGCGCAGCCGCGGCCTCATCACCGACTTCGGCAAGATCGCCGACCCCATCGCCGACAAGCTCCTGACGGGCTCGGCGCTCGTGGTGTTCTCGCTGCTGGGAGAGCTCTCGTGGTGGGTGACCATCCTCGTCCTCGTCCGGGAATGGGGCATCACCGCGCTGAGGATCGTCGTGATCCGCTACGGGGTCATCCCCGCGTCGAAGGGCGGCAAGATCAAGACGGTCGCGCAGACGGTGGCGATCTTCCTCTACCTGCTGCCCTTCACGCACACGCTGGAGTGGCTCGGTGTCATCGCGCTCGCGGCCATGCTCGCGGCGGCCGCCATCACGCTCTACACAGGCGTCGAGTACGTCGTCCAGGCGCTCAGGCTGCGCGCCGCGGCGCGGAAGGCGGCGCCGTGACCACGCGGCCGGCGGCCCAGGGGCTCGTGGAGCGGGCGGCCGCCCTCGGGCTGACCGTGGCCACCGCCGAGTCCCTGACGGCGGGCATGGTGGCCGCCGCGATCGCCGACGTCCCCGGTTCCTCGGCGGTGCTGCGCGGGGGAGTCGTCTCCTACCACAACGACGTCAAGCACGGGCTGCTCGGCGTCGACGAGCGGCTCCTGGCCGAGCGCGGATCCGTGGACCCCGTGGTCGCGGAGCAGATGGCCAGCGGGGCCCGGCGCGCCTGCGGTGCCGACTACGCGGTCGCGACGACGGGAGTCGCCGGCCCGGCGGCGCACGATGGGCGCGAGGTCGGCACGGTGTACCTGGGCCATGCCGGGCCGGGCGGCTCGGGGAGCCGGGAGCTTCGTCTCGACGGCGGGAGGCAGGAGATCCGCGCGGCAGCCCGCGACGCGGCGCTCGCGCTCCTGGGCTCGCTGCTGCCGCAGGCTCCGCCGTCCACATGATGTCCTGGACGCTGGCACGGGGCGCGCGGCTATGGATAGGGTGGAAGGCGCGGGAACAAAACCCGTCCTTCGTCAGTTGAATGGATCGAGGGCCGCAACCGGATGCGGCCCCCGAACTGATCGTCAAGTAGGCGTGAGGACCGAAGGAGTAAGGCTTAACACATGGTCAAGCAGCCCGTCACAGTCAACGGCGTCGTCCGCTGGCAGGATGTGGGATTGACAGAAGATGCCCGTCGCGACCAGAAGGAGCGCAAGATGGTTGTCCTACGCCACGAAATCGGCGACGTCCTCCGTGATGTCCGCCAGCGCCAGGGCCGCACCCTGCGCGAAGTCTCGCACGACGCCCGCGTGTCCCTCGGCTACCTCTCCGAGGTCGAGCGCGGCCAGAAGGAGGCCTCGTCCGAGCTGCTCTCCTCGATCTGCGGGGCGCTCGACGTCCCGCTGTCCCTGATGCTCCGCGAGGTCAGTGACCGTGTCGCCCTCGCGGAAGGCGTCGAGGTCCCGGACACCGTGCCCTCCGAGCTGTCCTCCGAGTTCGGCACGCTGCCGCGCGAGTGGGCCGACGGGGTGGCCAACGGCCTCGCCTCCAGCCGCTGACCGGCCGGCCGCCTCCGCGGAGGACGGCCGCAACCGCAAAGGGCCCGCCATCGGCGGGCCCTTTCGCATGCCGCCCCGCGGCCGGCGCCCCGGGGAAGCGCCTACTGGGGGTCCTTGAGGTAGGACTCGTTCAGGCGCGTCAGGAGGGCAGCGAGGCGGCTGAGGTCGTCGACGTCCCACTCGGCGAGCTGCTGCAGGAAGACGAGCCGCCGAGCGGCCTGCGCCGCCTCCAGCTGACGGGCCCCGGCCTCGGTGAGCGTGATCGCCTGGGCCCGGCCGTCGGCGGGATCGGCGTCCTTGCGCACCACGCCGAGCTGCTCGAGCATCGCGACCTGCCGGCTCACCGACGGCTTGCCGACACCGATCTCCGCGGCGAGGTCCGTGAGCCTCAGGCTCCCACGGCGCTGGAGGGTCCGGAGCAGGCCGTAGGCGCCGGGTTCCATGTCGGGGTGGACCTGCCGGGCGACCTTGTTTCCGTTGGCGCGGGCCCTCCGCCACAGCATGCTCAGCTGCTCTTCCATGTCGTGCACGGCCTGGAGGCGTTCCGGCCCCGGCGCGGGGGCCGTGGGTGACGGCAACGCTGTATCGGTCATAGCGACCATCTTAGGGCCGGTGCCGGGGATGTCACAGCGGCTCCGTGGGAGAATGGAGGCGTGCGCAATAGTGACTTCTGGCGGTTGATGGACGACGAGTTCGGGGCCGGGTACTCCCGCCTCCTGGCGGAGTCGCTCGTGTTGTCGTCCCTGGGCGGGAGGACCCCGATGGAGGCGCTGGCCGCGGGGACGGCACCGAAGAACGTCTGGCGCGCCGTGTGCGAGAAGCAGGACGTGCCCGAGGAACGGCGCCTTGGGCGGGACGTCGCGCCCAAGCCGTAACGGGCCGGCGGCGACACGCCGGAGCCCTTGATCGAAGATGTGTTCGGATCAACGATAGGCTCCTCACAGGGAAGCGAAGGCCACGCAGACTGCCCGCCCCATCCACAAGTGGATCCCGTGGACCCAAATCGTCCGGGGCGGACCGTAGCGTGGGTCGTGACATCAAGCAGGCCGGCAGGCCACGAGACAACCGAGGTGAACAATGGCCGCAGGAACGGATCGCGAGAAGGCCCTGGAGGCAGCTCTCGCCCAGATCGACAAGCAGTTCGGCAAGGGGTCGGTGATGCGCCTGGGCGACGACACGCGCGCGCCGATCGAGACGATCTCCACGAGCTCGATCGCCCTGGACGTGGCCCTCGGGATCGGCGGCCTGCCGCGGGGCAGGGTCGTGGAGATCTACGGGCCGGAGTCGTCCGGCAAGACGACCGTCGCGCTGCACGCCGTGGCGAACGCGCAGAAGAACGGCGGCATCGCCGCGTTCATCGACGCGGAGCACGCGCTGGACCCGGACTACGCCAAGAAGCTCGGCGTCGACACCGACGCCCTCCTGGTCTCCCAGCCGGATACCGGCGAGCAGGCCCTCGAGATCATGGACATGCTCGTGGGCTCGGGCTCGCTCGACATCATCGTCATCGACTCCGTCGCGGCGCTCGTTCCCCGCGCGGAGATCGAGGGCGACATGGGCGACAGCCACGTCGGCCTGCAGGCGCGGCTCATGAGCCAGGCGCTGCGCAAGATCACCGGCCGGCTCAACCAGACCAAGACGACCGCGATCTTCATCAACCAGCTCCGCGAGAAGATCGGCGTGTTCTTCGGTAGCCCGGAGACGACGACGGGCGGCAAGGCGCTCAAGTTCTACGCTTCCGTGCGCATCGACGTCCGCCGCATCGAGACGCTCAAGGAGGGCACCAACGCGGTGGCCAACCGGACCCGGGCCAAGATCGTCAAGAACAAGATGGCGCCGCCGTTCAAGCAGGCGGAGTTCGACATCGTCTACGGGCACGGCATCTCCCGCGAGGGCGGCCTGATCGACATGGGCGTGGAGGAGGGCTTCGTGAAGAAGTCCGGTGCCTGGTTCACCTACGACGGAGACCAGCTCGGCCAGGGCAAGGAGAACGCGCGCCGGTTCCTGCGCGACAACCCGGACCTCGCGGACGAGCTCGAGCGCCGGATCAAGGAGAAGCTCGGCATCGGCAAGGCGCCGGAGTCCGGTTCGGGTGATCTGCAGCTGCGCGCCGTCGGCGGCGACGACTAGCGGCAGTGGGCCGCGGACTCGACTGGGGCGGGCTCGGAACGGAAGGCGACGGAACGGATCCGTCCGGGACGCCCCGGGACCGCGACCTCCCCGGCGACCGGCGCGGGCCCGGCGTCCATGACCGTAGCGGCGACCGGCGCGGGCCAGACGCCCACGACCGCTCCGGTGCCGCGGCCGATCCCGAGGCGCAGGCCAGGGCCATCGTCCTGCGCCAGCTGACCGGTTCGGCGAAGAGTAGACGCCAACTGGAGGACAAGCTCGCCGCGCGCGGGATCTCCCCGGCGGTCGCCGGCGGCGTCCTGGACCGCTTCGAGGAGCTCGGACTGGTCGACGATGCGACGTTCGCCGCGTCCTGGGTCGCCGGGCGCTCCCGCAGCCGCGGCCTGGCGCGGACGGCGCTGCGGCGCGAGCTCGCCGAGAAGGGCATCGACCCGGAACTCGCCGAGGCCGCCCTGGAGCAGCTCGACGACGAGGACGAGGACGAGCAGGCACGCGAACTCGTGCGAAAGCGGCTGCGCACCGGCAGCGCCGGCGGCGACCGGGACACGCAGCTCCGGCGGCTGGTCGGCATGCTGGCCCGCAAGGGCCACGCGCCGGGCCGCGCCTACCGGGTCGCGAGCGAGGTCCTCGACGAATCCTGAGCGGGGGCCCGGTTGGGTACCCTTGAGGGGTGAGTTTGACGATTCCCGATACCGACCCCGGCCGCACCGGCAGCGACGCGCGCACCTACGAAGTGCGCACGTTCGGCTGCCAGATGAACGTGCACGACTCCGAACGGCTCGCCGGCCTCCTCGAGGGTGCAGGGCTCGTGCGCAGCGAGGACGCGGACGAACCGGCCGACGTCGTGGTCTTCAACACCTGCGCGGTCCGCGAGAACGCCGACAACAAGCTCTACGGCAACCTCGGCCGGCTGGCCCCCGTCAAGGAGCGCCGGCCGGACCTGCAGATCGCCGTCGGCGGATGCCTCGCCCAGAAGGACCGTGAGACGATCCTGCGCAAGGCGCCCTGGGTCGACGTCGTCTTCGGCACCCACAACGTCGGCTCCCTCCCCGCCCTGCTCGAGCGCGCCCGGCACAACAACGAGGCCCAGCTGGAGATCCTGGAGTCCCTCGAGGTCTTCCCCTCGACCCTGCCGACGCGCCGCGAGTCAGTGCACTCGGGCTGGGTCTCGATCTCCGTGGGCTGCAACAACACCTGCACCTTCTGCATCGTGCCCTCCCTGCGCGGCAAGGAGCGGGACCGCCGTCCCGGCGACGTCCTGGCCGAGATCGAGGCCCTCGTCGACGACGGGGCGATCGAGGTCACCCTGCTCGGACAGAACGTCAACTCCTACGGCGTCGAGTTCGGCGACCGGCTCGCGTTCGGCAAGCTGCTGCGGGCCTGCGGCGGCATCGACGGCCTCGAGCGCGTCCGGTTCACGAGCCCGCACCCCGCGGCCTTCACCGACGACGTCATCGACGCCATGGCCGAGACGGACAACGTCATGCCGCAACTGCACATGCCCCTCCAGTCGGGTTCGGACCGCCTGCTCAAGGCCATGCGCCGCTCTTACCGCTCCTCCCGGTTCCTCGGCATCCTGGACCGCGTCCGCGAGCGCATCCCGGGCGCCGCGATCTCCACCGACATCATCGTGGGCTTCCCCGGCGAGACGGAGGAGGACTTCCAGGCCACGCTCGACGTCGTCGAGCGTTCCCGCTTCGCGAGCGCCTTCACCTTCCAGTACTCGCAGCGCCCCGGAACCCCGGCGGCGAGCCTGCCCGGGCAGCTGCCGAAGGCCGTGGTGCAGGAACGCTACGAGCGCCTCGTCGCCCTGCAGGACCGGATCAGCGCCGAGGAGAACCAGCAGCAGGTCGGCCGCGAGGTCGAGGTCCTCGTCGCCGCCCAGTCCGGCCGCAAGGCCGAGCAGACCCACCGGCTCAGCGGCCGCGCCCGCGATGCGCGGCTCGTCCACTTCAGCGTGCCCGAGGGGGCCGGGGTACCGCGGCCGGGCGACCTGGTCACCGTCCCCGTCACGGACGCCGGGTCCTTCCAGCTCCTTGCCGATCCCGCCGGCCCCGCCGACTACCGACTGCGCCGCTCCCGCGCCGGCGACGCCTGGGACCGCGCCCAGGCCGAGTCCTGCGGCGTCCCCGCGCCCGCCGGGTCCGGAAGCGGCGGCGTGTCACTGGGCATGCCTGCCCTCCCGCCGCGTCGTTGAGCGGAAACCGGCCGTCCCGGTCCGCGGAAGGGGCCGCGGGTCCCTCGGCCGCCCCCGGCGGGCCGTCCCGGCCCGCGGAACCGGATGAACGACCCGTCGTGATCGCCGTCGTAGGGCCCACGGGCACCGGGAAGTCCGACCTCGCCATCGAGCTGGCGCTCCGGCTCGGCGGCGAGGTCGTCAACGCCGACGCGCTCCAGTTCTACCGGGGGCTCGACATCGGTACCGCCAAGCTCGCCCCCTCCGAGCGCCGCGGCGTCCCGCACCACCTGCTCGACGTCCTCGACATCCACGAGGAGGCCAGCGTGGCGGCCTTCCAGGACCATGCGCGCGCCGCCTTCGACGACATCCAGTCCCGCGGCCTGCACCCCGTCCTCGTCGGCGGCTCCGGGCTCTACGTCCGCGCCGCGCTCGACGTCATCGAGTTCCCGCCCACGGATCCCGCCGTGCGCCGGCGGATCGAGGGGGAGCTCGATGCCCGGGGCGAGGCCGTGCTGCGCGCCCGGCTCGCGGCCGTGGACCCGGACTCCGCCGCGCGGATCGGCGACGCACGCCGGCTCGTCCGCGCGCTCGAGGTCCACGAGCTCACCGGCCGCCCGTTCAGCGCCTTTATGCCGACGCGCAACTATGCCCGTCCCGCCGTCCAGCTGGGCCTGAGGATGGAGCGCGCCGCCCTCCACGAACGGCTCGGAGCGCGCGTGGAGCACATGGTCGACGCCGGCCTCCTCGAGGAGGTCCGCCGGCTCGACGCCGCCGGCCTCCGCGGGGGCCGTACCGCCTCACGGGCCATCGGCTACGCCCAGTTCCTCGCCGTGCTGGACGGGACCCTCGACGTGCGCGCCGCGGTCGAGGAGACCGCCACGGCCACCCGCCGCTTCGCCCGCCGCCAGATCACGTGGTTCACCGCCGATCCGCGCGTGCACTGGCTCGACGCCACCGACCCGGAGCTGCCCGCCCGGGCCGCGTCCGCCGTCGTACCCTTCCCTCATTCGCCCACCGGAGCCCCGCCCGCCTAGTCTGGACCCATGAGCCCCGCGCAGCTGAACGACCCACTCGACGCCCTCTCCGGACTCGCCGTGGCCAAGGGCCACGGCACGGGCAACGACTTCGTCCTCGTGGCGGACCCGGACGGCACCCGCCACCTCGCGCCCGAGGACGTGGCCGCCTTGTGCGACCGGCACCACGGGCTCGGCGGCGACGGGCTCATCCGCGCCGTTCCCTCGCGGTTCCTGCCCGAGGGGGAGGCGCTCCTGCGCGGGACTCCCGGAGCCGAGTGGTTCATGGACTACCGCAACGCCGACGGCTCCGTGTCCGAGATGTGCGGCAACGGCGTGCGGGTGTTCGTCCACTTCCTCCTCGAGGAGGGCCTCGCACGTCTCGAGGAGGGCGCCGCCCTGCCGATCGGCACCCGGGCCGGCGTGAAGACGGTCACCCGCGCGGGCGACGGCTACGCCGTCGACATGGGCCCCTGGGAGTTCGCCTTCCCCGCGCAGGCCGAGGAACGCGCCCTGGACTCCATGGTGGAGACCGACGGCCTTGACGTCGACCGGCCGGCCCTGAGCGTCTCGATGGGCAACCCCCACACCGTCGTCGCCCTCTCCGAGGAGAGCGAACTCGAGCAGGCCGTGCTGTTCACCGCGCCGCGAGTCGACCCCGTCCCGCCGCATGGAACCAACGTCGAATACGTCGTGCCCGCGGATCCGCTCGTCGTCGACGGCGTGGGCAGGATCCGCATGCGCGTGCACGAGCGCGGGGTGGGGGAGACCCGTTCCTGCGGCACGGGCGCGTGCGCCGCGGTCGTCGCCACGCGGCACTGGGCCGGCGGCGCCCTGGCGGCGCGCTGGGACGTCGAGGTGCCCGGAGGGACGGTCTCCGTCCGCTTCGTCCCCGGGGCCGACGGCCGGGAGCACGTCGAACTCAGCGGCCCCGCGCGCCTCGTCGCCCGCGCGGTCCTCGCGTAGCGGCGGCGCGCCCGGGGGTCAGGCCCCCGCGGCCGGCCTGGCGACGCGCAGGATCCTGAAGGACTTCTCCGTCGACGCACGGTCGACCGTCCAGCCCGCCGGCAGCTCGCGCGCGAGCCAGGCCCGCAGCGAGTCCGCGCCGAGGTTCTTCTGCACCACGAGCCACGCCTCGCCGCCGGGGGCCAGACGGGGAAGCCACGTCAGCAGCAGCGCGTGCAGGGGCTCCTTGCCGATGCGGATGGGTGGATTGGACCAGATCGTGTCGAAGAGCAGCTCGCCGGGCACGGACTCCGGCGTGCCCGCCACGACGTTGGACAGGCCCAGCGCGGCGGCGTTGTCCCGGGTCAAGGCGATCGAGCGCTCGTTGACGTCCACGGCGTGGACGCGCGCACCGGGCGAGGCGAGGGCCAGGGACAGGGCGATGGGCCCCCATCCGCAGCCGATGTCCAGCAGCTCGCCGACCGCGGACGGTGCGGGCACCCCGTCGAGCAGGACGGCCGTCCCCTTGTCGATGCCGTCCGGGCTGAAGATCCCGCCCGAGGTCTGGACCGTCCGGTCCGAGCCGCCGAGGTGGACGGTGATGGCCCTGCGGCGCTCCGGAGCGGAGGGCTGCGCGCTGAAGTAGTGGTCCGAACCCATGCAGGCAGGTTAACCGGCCCCGCGGCGGGTGGCGAATCGGCGCGGCCGTGCGTGGCGCCGGCGGAGCCGGGACAGCGCGCCGGCGAAGTGATAGAGTTTTCCCTATCACTTCGCCGGCGCGGCTTCTCCGCACCGGCCCCACGAGCCGTCCGCCCCCCGGCGGGCGCCGACCCCGGGAGTCCTCCGTGCTGGTCTTCTCCGCGCAGCTTCGCCACACCGGCCGCTGAGCCCGGCCCCGATCCACAGGCAGGGGGCGTTCCGCGCCCGCGGGGACTATTCTGGAAGCACTATCCGTCAAAGGGGAACATGACCAACGACAGCCAGCCCAACCCTCAGGACCACGACCTCAGCGAAGAGGAGATCCACTCCGTCATCGAGCGCATCCTGGCGGCCGACAAGGCCGCCGGGGAGGCCTCGACCGTCCGCTCCGGGGCGCAGCCGTCCTTCTCGGGGTTCGGCCGCGTGGGCCGGGCCCAGGAGCTCGCCAGCGGCGGGGACGGGCACTCCGAGTACGACGGCGAGCAGCAGGACCTCGCCGAGCGGCGCGCCCTGCGCCGCGTCGCCGGGCTCTCCACCGAGCTCGAAGACGTCACCGAGGTCGAATACCGGCAGCTGCGCCTCGAGCGGGTCGTCCTCGCCGGCATCTGGAGCGAGGGGACCGTCCAGGACGCCGAGAACTCCCTGCGCGAGCTCGCGGCGCTGGCCGAGACCGCGGGCTCCGAGGTCCTCGACGGCGTCATCCAGCGCCGGCTGAAGCCGGACCCCGGCACGTTCCTCGGTTCCGGCAAGGCGGTCGAGCTCAAGGACATCGTCGCGGCCACGGGTGCCGACACCGTCGTCGTCGACTCCGAGCTCGCCCCGTCGCAACGGCGCGGGCTGGAGGACATCGTCAAGGTGAAGGTGATCGACCGGACCGCCCTGATCCTGGACATCTTCGCCCAGCACGCCAAGAGCCGCGAAGGCAAGGCCCAGGTCGAGCTCGCGCAGCTCGAATACCTCCTGCCGCGCCTGCGCGGCTGGGGCGAGTCCATGTCGCGCCAGGCCGGTGGCCGCGTCGGCGCGGCCGGCGGCGGCATCGGCTCCCGCGGTCCCGGTGAGACGAAGATCGAGCTCGACCGGCGACGCATCCGCAACCGCATGGCCAAGCTGCGTCGGGACATCGCCGCCATGAAGCCCGCGCGCGAGGCCAAGCGCGCCAACCGCAAGCGCAACACCGTCCCGTCCGTGGCCATCGCCGGGTACACCAACGCCGGCAAGTCCTCCCTGCTCAACCGGCTCACCGACGCCGGCGTGCTCGTGGAGAACGCGCTCTTCGCGACGCTCGACCCGACCGTCCGCCGGGCACAGACGCCGGACGGCGTCGGATACACGCTCGCCGACACCGTCGGGTTCGTCCGTTCCCTCCCGACGCAGCTCGTCGAGGCGTTCCGCTCGACGCTCGAGGAGGTCGCCGACGCGGATCTGATCCTGCACGTCGTCGACGCGTCCCACCCGGACCCCGAGGGGCAGATCCGGGCGGTCCGCGAGGTCTTCCGCGAGGTCGACGCCCAGGAGGTCCCGGAGATCATCGTGCTGAACAAGGCAGATGCCGCCGATCCCTTCGTCGTCGAGCGCGTGCGCCAGCGCGAGCCGCGGCACATCGTCGTCTCGGCGCGGACCGGCGCCGGGATCCCCGAGCTGCTCGAGCTGATCAGCGCGGGCATCCCGCGGCCCAGCGTCCAGCTCGACGTGCTCATCCCCTACGACCGCGGCGACGTCGTCAGCCGGCTCCACGGAACCGACGCCGAGATCCTCTCCACCGAGCACCGCGGCGACGGCACCCTGATGACGGTCAAGGTGCGCGAGGGGCTGGCGCAGGACCTGGAGCAGTTCGTCCTCCATGGCTGAGCTGGAGGAGGTCGTCGCCCTCCTGGACACGGCCGTCGCGAAGATGGGCGGCCAGAGCAGGCCCGGCCAGCACGAGATGGTAAGGCACGTCGTCGAGTCCCTCGACGAGGGGCGCCACCTCCTGGTCCAGGCCGGCACCGGCACCGGCAAGTCGCTGGCCTACCTTGTGCCCGCGATCGCCCACGCCCTCGAGTCCGAGCATCCCGTCGTCGTCTCGACGGCCACGCTCGCGCTCCAGTCCCAGATCGTCGGACGTGACGTGCCGCGGCTGCTCGAGAACCTCGCCGGGCAGCTGCCGCGTCCCGTGGACGTGGCCCTCGCCAAGGGGCGCGGCAACTACGTCTGCCGCTACAAGCTCGGCGGCGGCTACCCGGACGAGGACGAGGGGGCCCTCTTCTCGCTCGGCGAGGACGGCAGCGCACGCCCCGCCACCGGACAGGGTCCCACGAGCGCCCTCGGCCAGGAGGTCGTGCGCCTGCGCGAATGGGCCGAGGACACGGAGACGGGGGACCGCGACGACCTGGTGCCCGGAGTCAGCGACCGTGCGTGGCGCCAGGTCTCCGTCACCGCGATGGACTGCATCGGGGCGCAGAAGTGCCCCATGGCGGAGGAATGCTTCAGCGAGCTGGCCCGGAAGCGCGCGGCCGAGGCCGACATCGTCATCACCAACCACGCCATGCTGGCCGTGTCCGCGTTCGAGGGGCTCGCGGTGCTGCCGGAGTTCGAGACCGTCATCATCGATGAGGCCCACGAGCTCCAGGACAGGGTCACGAGCTCGGTCACCCGCCAGCTCTCGGCCGGGCTGGTCGGCGCGGCGGCCTCCGCCGCGCGCAAGCGCTGCCACGTCGTCGTGGAGCCACTCAACCGGGCCTCGGAGGCGCTGCAGCGCAGCCTCGAGGGCATTCCCAGCGGGCTCATGCCGCTCGGACTGAACGACGAGCAGGCCGCCGCCGTGGACCTGGTCCGCGAGGCGGCGCGGGTCGCGCTGTCCGACTCCAAGCCGCAGCAGGGGGAGGCCGTCGACGGAGGCAAGCAGCAGGCCCGCTCGCAGCTGCTCTACCTCCTGGAGATCTGCGAGCGGATGGCGTCCGCCCAGGACGCCAGGGAGGTCCTCTGGGCCTCGCGCCAGGGCGGCTTCGTCCCCGGCCAGGGCTACGTCCAGCCCGACGAATCGAGCCCCGCGACGCTGAACATCGCCCCGCTGGGCGTCGGCGGCCGCCTGCGGGAGGGCCTCTTCGACGGGCGCACCGTCGTGCTGACCTCGGCCACGCTGGCGGTGGGTTCCGCGTTCGAGCCCGTGGCCGGATCGCTCGGCCTGCTCGGCGAGGGGGCCCCGTCCTGGACCGGAATCGACGTCGGAAGCCCCTTCGACTACCCCAAGCAGGGCGTGCTCTATGTGGCCCGGCACCTGCCCCGGCCCTCACGCTCCCTCGCCCCGGAACTCCTGGACGAGCTCGAGGACCTCATCCGCGCCTCGGGGGGAGGGGCGCTCGCCCTCTTCTCCTCGCGGCGCGCCGCCGAGGAGGCCGCCGAGGCCTTGCGCCCGCGGCTCGACCAGGAGATCCTGTGCCAGGGGGAGTCCGGCATGGCCTCCCTCGTCCGCCGGTTCGCCGAGGAAGAGGACACGTGCCTCTTCGGCACGATGACGTTGTGGCAGGGGGTCGACGTGCCCGGGCCGTCCTGCCGGCTCGTCGTCATCGACCGGATCCCGTTTCCGCGACCGGACGATCCGCTCTCGACGGCGCGGAGCCGCGACGTCGCCCGGCGGGGAGGCAACGGCTTCATGGCCGTGTCCGCGAGCCATGCGGCCGTGCGGCTGGCGCAGGGTGCCGGTCGCCTCATCCGCTCGACCGGCGACCGGGGCGTCGTCGCCATGCTCGATCCGCGCCTGGCCACCGAGCGCTACGGGGCGTTCCTGCGCGCCTCGCTCCCGCCGATGTGGGCGACCACGGAGAAGGACACCGTCCTCGGCGCGCTCCGCCGCCTCGCGCCGGACGCGTCGTAGCGGACGCACCGTCCGGAACAGCCGTGGCCGGCGGCGCGCCGGAGCGGGGCCAACGCGACACACCGGTCCGGTCGTGCCGGCCCGGCGTGGCGTGGTCCGCGTTGAGAAGGCAGCCCGGCGTCCGGTGCCGCCCGGCCCTGGTTAGAGGGAGCGCATCACCGAGACGACCTTGCCCATGATGGTCGCGTGGTCACCCAGGATGGGCTCGTACTGCCGGTTCTGCGGCAGCAGCCACGTGTGGCCGTCGCGCTGCCTGAAGGTCTTCACCGTCGCCTCGTCGTCGAGCAGCGCCGCGACGATGTCGCCGTTGTCCGCGGTGTTCTGCCTCCGCACGACCACCCAGTCGCCGTCGCAGATCGCGGCCTCGACCATCGAATCGCCGCTGACCTTGAGCATAAAGAGCTCGCCGTGGCCCACGAGCTGCCGGGGCAGTGCCATGACGTCCTCCACCGTCTGGTCGGCGAGGATCGGACCGCCCGCGGCGATGCGCCCGACGAGCGGAACGAACGCCGTGTCGGCGGCCGAGGCGAGCTCCGAGACGGGCATCCCGTTGGCCGCCCGCAGGTCCGGCTGCTCCGGCGCCGGGCCCTCGGCGTCCGCATCGGTGAGGGTGAGGGGGACCAGGATCTCCATGGCGCGCGGCCGGCGGGGGTCCCGGCGGATGTAGCCCATCTTCTCGAGCTGGGCGAGCTGGTGGGTGACGCTCGAGAGGCTCGCGAGGCCCACCGTGTCGCCGATCTCGCGCATCGAGGGCGGATAGCCGTGCGCGCCGACGGCGCGCTGGATGGTCTCGAGGATCTTCTTCTGCCGGATCGTGAGGCTCTTCCGCGCGCTCCTGGGTGCCGGCGACTCTGCTGCGTTCATGGTGTGCCCCATCCTGTTGACCTCGTTCACGGCGGTGCCACTCGTCGGCGTCGGACCCAAAGCGTCGGTAGCGGCTGGTGCAGTGGTTCCCGTGAACCACCTATCCCAACGCTAGTGGAGCCCGAGGCCCATTTCAAAGATTTGTTCGAACGTGTCTCGACAAGCGTCGGTCAAGGGTGCTAAACAGGTATCAATCACTTTCGAAGCTATGTTCTAGATCGCTGATCCCAGGGCGAAGATTCGAAGACCTCCTCGAGAAAGGCACGACCATGGCACAGCCCGCCCTCGCCGCCGCTGCAGGAACCCCCATGATCCACGTCGCCTCGACGGGCACGCCCGGCGCCCGTACGGCGCCCTCCGGTGGATTGCGCCTGACCCGGCGCGGACGCTTCGTGCTCATCGGCCTGCCCGTCCTGCTCGTGGCGGCCGTGCTGCTCGTCGTCGCCGGCGTCTTCACGGCGCCCGCCATGGCCGCCGACGGCTCCACGGGAGAGCCGCTCCGGGCCGAACTGGTCACGACGATGGCGGGCGACACCCTGTGGGGGCTCGCCTCCGAGTTCGCCCCGGAGCGAGACCCGCGCTCCGTCATCCGCGAGATCACGGAGCTCAACGGCCTCACGAGCCAGACCATCCTCCCGGGGCAGCAGCTCTACGTCCCCACCGGCGGATAGGGCCCGGTCCGCCAGGGCGCGTCACGGGACGATCCGCGGCGGCATTGTTACCGGCCGGCGCCGCCGATTCCCGGGGCCGTGGCCGCGGAGAATAGACTGAATCGGTGACTGAACAGCTGGAGCGACTCGCCAACCTGCCGCTGCGGGAGAACCTTCGCGGCCTGCAGCCCTACGGGGCCCCGCAGCTGCACGTTCCCATCCAGCTCAACGTCAACGAGAACACCCATCCGGTCCCCGCCGAGGTCCAGGCCGCCATCGCGGCCGACGTCGCAGCGGCCGCCGCCGGGCTCAACCGCTACCCCGACCGGGAATTCACCGAGCTCCGGACTCGTCTTGCCGCCTACCTGGGCCACGGACTCGACGCGGAGAACATCTGGGCCGGCAACGGTTCCAACGAGGTGCTGCAGCAGATCCTCCAGGCCTTCGGAGGGCCGGGGCGCACCGTCATGGGATTCCCTCCCACCTATTCGATGTACCCGCTGCTCGCGAGCGGCACGGACACGGGCTACGTGGCCGGCCGCCGGGAGGACGACTTCGCGCTCACCGCGGCCTCGGCCGCCGCGCAGGTCGCCGAGGCCGCTCCCGACGTCGTCATCCTCTGTTCCCCGAACA
This sequence comes from Zafaria sp. Z1313, assembly GCF_050563205.1. NCBI lineage: Bacteria > Bacillati > Actinomycetota > Actinomycetes > Micrococcales > Micrococcaceae > Zafaria > Zafaria sp. Z1313. Next base: position 41,624 of record NZ_JBNWUK010000013.1, on the reverse strand, counting down.
ACCCCACCGGCACGGCGCTGGGGCTCGACGTCGTCGAAGCCGTCTACGAGGCGGGGACGCCGAGCCGCACCGTCGTCGTCGTCGACGAGGCCTACGCCGAGTTCGCCCAGACCGGAACGCGTTCCGCCCTCACGCTCCTTCCGGGGCGCGAGCGCCTGATCGTCTCCCGCACCATGAGCAAGGCCTTCGCCCTCGCCGGTGCCCGGCTCGGCTACCTCGCCGCCGCTCCGGAGGTCGCCGACGCCCTCCGGCTCGTGCGCCTGCCCTACCACCTCTCCGCCGTCACCCAGGCCACCGCGAACGCCGCGCTCAAGCACGTCGCCGCCCTGCTGGCCAACGTCGAGGCGATCAAGGAGCAGCGGGACCGGATCGTGGCGGCCTTGACCCAGATGGGCCTCTCGCCCGCCCCGAGCGACTCCAACTTCGTCTTCTTCGGAGGGCTCGCGCACCCCTCGCGCGTCTGGCAGGGCCTGCTCGACGCCGGGGTGATCATCCGCGACGTCGGCATCCCCGGCCACCTCCGGGTCACCGCGGGAACCCCCGAGGAGACCACGGTCTTCCTGGACCGCCTCCGCCTGCTGGTGGCCGAGCCCGGGGCCCTGGCCACCGCGGACGGCCACGCCCCCGACGCCCCGTAGCGCGGATAGACTGTACGCCGGCCCACCGGCACCACACCGCCACCACCCACGCCCGAACGAGGAACACCATGACTGCAGAACTGCTGAGCGGCCGCCGCGCCCGGATGAGCCGGAAGACCAGCGAGTCGACCGTCTCCGTCGAGCTGGACCTCGACGGGACCGGGCAATCGACCATCAGCACGACCGTGCCGTTCTACGACCACATGCTCACGGCCCTCGCGAAGCACTCCCTGATCGACCTCACGGTCGAGGCCACGGGCGACACCCACATCGACGTGCACCACACCGTCGAGGACGTCGCGATCACGATCGGCGAGGTCCTGCGGACCGCACTCGGCGACAAGGCCGGCATCCGCCGCTTCGGGGAGGCCACGGTCCCCCTCGACGAGGCGCTGGCCCACGCCGTCGTCGACATCTCCGGACGCCCCTACCTGGTCCACGGTGGCGAGCCGGCCGGGCAGGAATACCACCTCATCGGCGGGCACTTCACCGGCTCGCTCACGCGCCATGTCTTCGAGGCCCTGACGCTTCACGCGCAGATCTGCCTCCACCTGAACGTCGTCGCCGGCCGGGATCCGCACCACATCGTCGAGGCCCAGTTCAAGGCCTTCGCCCGGGCGCTGCGCGCGGCCGTCGAGCCGGACGCCCGCCTTGGCGGGGCCATCCCCTCGACCAAGGGCGCGCTTTAGGATGGCCCGCCCCTCCGTCACCGTCCTCGACTACGGCTCGGGCAACGTCCGCTCCGCGGTCCGGGCGCTCGAGCGGGCCGGCGCCGAGGTCGTGCTCAGCCGCGATCCCCGCGACGTCTCGACGGCGGCCGGTCTCGTGGTGCCCGGCGTCGGCGCGTTCGCGGCCGTCATGAAGGCGCTCAAGGACGTCGGCGCCGTGCAGCAGATCGGCCGCCGCATCGCGGGCGGCCGCCCGGTGCTGGGGATCTGCGTCGGCCACCAGGTGTTCTTCGAGGAGGGCGTCGAGCACGGCGTCCGCACCCAGGGCATGGGGGAGTGGCCGGGAACGGTCGAGCTCCTGAAGGCGCCCGTCGTCCCGCACATGGGGTGGAACACGGTGGCCCCGCCGGCGGGGTCGCGGTTGTTCGAGGGCATCGAGGACGAGCGCTTCTACTTCGTCCACTCCTACGGCGTGCAGCGGTGGGAGTTCGAGGTGCTGCAGCCGCGCATGACGCCGCCGGCCGTGACCTGGGCCGAGCACGGCGTGCCGTTCATCGCGGCCGTCGAGAACGGACCGCTCTCGGCCGTGCAGTTCCACCCGGAGAAGTCCGGCGACGCCGGCGCCCGGCTGCTGCGCAACTGGCTGGGCACGCTCTGATGTGGAGCATCCTGCTGATGGCGCTCGGCGGCCTCCTGATCGGCGGCGCCTTGTCGCTGCGGAGCCAGAAGGCGCACGTGTCCTGGATCGCCGCCTGCTGGCTTCTCGCCGCCCTCGCGCTCGGCGCCGCCTACGCCCTGACCCTGTGAGCTGCGGCCGCACCCGCGGCCGCCTCCGACCGAACCGCCACCGAACGAAAGCCACCGACCATGAGCACCCCCCACGAGCCCATCCTTGAACTCCTCCCCGCCGTCGACGTCGCCGACGGCCAGGCCGTACGCCTCGTGCAGGGCGAGGCCGGCAGCGAGACCGGCTACGGCGACCCCCTCGAGGCCGCACTCGCGTGGCAGAACGACGGCGCCGAGTGGGTCCACCTCGTCGACCTCGACGCCGCGTTCGGGCGCGGACAGAACACGGAGGTGCTGCGCCGCGTCTCCGACCAGCTGTCCATCAAGGTCGAGCTCTCCGGCGGCATCCGCGACGACGCCTCCCTCGAGCGCGCGCTCGAGTTCGGCGCCGCCCGCGTGAACCTGGGCACCGCGGCGCTCGAGGACCCCGAGTGGACGGCGCGCGCAATCGCCCGCCACGGCGACAAGATCGCCGTCGGGCTCGACGTCCGCGGCACCACGCTGGCCGCCCGGGGCTGGACGCAGGAGGGCGGGGACCTCTGGGAGGTCCTGGCCCGGCTCGAGGACGCCGGCTGCGCGCGGTACGTCGTGACGGACGTGACCAAGGACGGAACGCTGCGCGGACCCAACGTCGAGCTCCTGGCGCAGTTGTGCGAGCGCACGGACAAGCCCGTCGTCGCCTCGGGCGGCATCTCGAGCCTCGAGGACCTGCGCGTGCTGCGCACCCTGGTGCCCGCCGGCGTCGAGGGCGCGATCGTCGGCAAGGCCCTGTACGCCGGCCGCTTCACCCTGCCGGAGGCGCTCGACGTCGCCGGCCGCCGCTAGGGGCGCGGCCGCGCCGATGGACGCCGAGGGGACGACGCCGGGGCGGCACCTGCCCGGGCACATCGAGGCCGCGCTGCGCCGCGCGGGCGGGGCCGCCGACTCCGCCGGACAGCCGTGGTCCGGGCGCGACCTGGCCGGGGAGGGCAATCCGCTGCACGCCTTCGACGCCGACGACGGACTCCCGGACGCCGGCTACGAGGCGGCGGTCGCCGCGCTCGTGGCCGGCACCGGCGACGAGGCCGGCGTCGTCTCCTCCCTCGCGACCGCCCGCGTCTTCGTCCCGGTCCTCGCATCGCTGGCCGAGGGCGGGCTCGGCGAGCACGGCTTCGCCGAGGACAAGGAGGCGGACATGGCGCTCGTGACCATCACGGCCCCGGACGGACGCGCCGCCCTGCCCGTGTTCTCCGGCGTGGACCGGCTGCGGGCCTGGCACCCCCAGGCCCGCCCCGTGGCCGTGTTCGCACCCCGCGCCGCCCTGTCCGCGGTGTCCGAGGGGGCCCAGCTGCTGGTGGTGGACCCGGGATCGGACGTCACGTTCGTGGTCCGGCGTCCGGCCGTCTGGTCCCTCGCGAAGCAGCGGCCCTGGGTCCCGGGCTACGCCGACGGGCGCCACGCCGCGCTCTTCGAGGGCCTCGTCGACCAGGAGCCCGACGTCATCGGGTTGACCGCCGCGCCGGGGCGCGGGGTCGCCTCGCGCACGGCCTCCGGCGCCGTCGTCGCCGGCGGGGGATCCGGTCCGGAAGTGCGGCTGGAGATCGCGTTCGCCCAGGGTACGACGCCGGAGCGCGCCCGGGCGGCCGTCGCCCGGATCCAGGAGCGGTTGCGCGGCGACACCGCCTTCAGCGAGGGCGTGGACTCGCTCGAACTGGCGCTCACGACCCGGGCGCCGGGAGCCGGCCAGAGGTGAACTTCGTCCGATACGCCCACTTGCTGCGGCAACCGGGCGTCGCCTGGCTTCTCGCCGCCGGGATGGTGGCCCGTTTCCCGCACTCCGCGGCCGGGATCCTGCTGACGCTGCACGTCGTGCAGACGCTCGGCCGCGAGTGGACCGCCGCCGGGACGGTCGCGGCGCTGATGACCGTCGGCATCGCGCTCGGTGCCCCGTGGCGGGGCCGTCAGGTCGATACCCACGGGCTCCGCCGGGCCCTGCTGCCCTCGGTCCTCGTGGAGGGGGCGGTATGGACGGCCGCGCCACACGTGTCCTACGAATGGCTCCTCCTGCTCGCCTTCGTCGGGGGCGTGTTCGCGGTTCCGGTCTTCAGCGTCGTGCGCCAGGCGCTCGGGGTGATGACCGCGGGCGATACGCGGCGCTCGGCCTTCGCCCTCGACTCGATCGCCACGGAGCTCGTGTTCATGTGCGGTCCCGCGCTCGCCGCCGTCATCGCCACGAGCGCGTCGACCCGGCTCGGGCTGACCGGCGTAGGGATCGCGGCGGCCCTGAGCGGACTCGTGCTCATGTGGCTCAATCCGCCGACGCGCTCGGGGCAACCGGGCGCCGTCGTCCCGAGCGAACCGGCCGAGGAACGCAAGGGGGGCGAGGCGTCCGTCGTCGCCGCGGCGCCCCTCCACCTCGCCGAGGCGGAGGCCGAGCTGATCCCGGCCGGCCTCAAGGAGACGCGGCGTCGGATCCAGCAGCGCGGCCGGGGCTTCCGACACCGCTTCGCGTGGGTGACGGCGGGCGTGGTGGGCGTCTTCCTGGCAGCGTCCGGGGCGGGGCTCGTCCTCGCAGGATCCGAGGTCGCCGTGGTCGCCGTCCTGCAGGGCATGGACCGCGTGGCGGAGCTCGGGATCGTGTTCGTCTTCTGGTGCGGCGCGTCGCTCGTGGGCGGACTCGTCTACGGCGCCCTGCCATTCAGGCTGCCGCCGCTCGTCCTGCTCCTGGCGATGTCCGTGCTCAGCGTCCCGCTGTTGTTCGCGCAGGACACCTTGACGCTCGCGCTGCTCACCGTCGGCCCGGGCCTGCTGTGCGCCCCGGTCCTGGCCTCCGCCTCGGAGCGGCTGACCGAGCTCGTCCGCGAGGAGCGGCGCGGAGAGGCCATGGGCTGGTACGGCTCGGCGCTCACGGGAGGCACGGCGCTGGGCTCGCCGCTCGTCGGCCTCGCGATCGACAACGGCTCGACGGCCGCAGCCTTCGTGCTGATCGGTGTTGCGGGATCCCTGCTGAGCCTGGCGGCGTTGACCGCCCAGCTCCTGCGGCGCCGCCGTCGCGGCCGGGGTCAGCGGATCCTCGCCTGATCCCGGCCGGCGCCACCGCGCCCCACCGCCAGCAGGCAGGAGGCCTGCCGGGGATGCCCGCCCCACCGGCGCCGAACCATCAGAGGGCGGGAGGCCCGTCGGGGCCGCCCGGCCCCTTCTTGTCGACGGACGCGGCGGGGCCCCGCCGTCCCGCCGTCGTCACGGCGGGTCGACGGGGCCCCGTGGGTTCCCGGCGTGGGGTCAGTTCACCGGTCCGGTGAACTTCTCTCCCGGGCCCTGGCCCGGCGCGTCCTGGATCGTCGACGCCTCGCGGAAGGCGAGCTGGAGCGAGCGCAGCCCGTCGCGGAGCGGGGCGGCGTGCTGGCTGCCGATCTCCGGGGCGGCGGCGGTGATGAGGCCCGCGAGGGCGGTGATCAGCTTGCGGGCCTCGTCGAGGTCCTTGAGGTCCTCGGCGTCGTCGCCGGCGGCGAGGCCGCACTTCACCGCGGCGGCGCTCATCAAGTGGACGGCGGCCGTCGTGATGATCTCGACGGCGGGTACTTCGGCGATGTCTCGGACGGCTCCGGCCTCGGGCGCGACGGACTCCGGATTCGATTCGGGGGTGCTCATACTGCTAAGCTTTCCACAGACCGACCTGATTCGTGCATTCGGGGGGCGCCGTGACGTGGCCCCCTTCCGTTCGAAGCAGGCATGCAAGTGGAGGCCTGACTCCCACCCGCGATAGCCGCAGAGGCTGCCGGGTCAATTCGGCGGTGGAGGTCCAACCTCCACCCGGCGGCCCGTCCGTCAACGAATTCCAAGGCCTCCGCCTGCCCCGCAGCCGGAGGCCTTTTCCTGTTGCGGGCGGCTTCGGACCACGAACAGCAGGAGTGACACATCAGCGATCCACGCATTAACGATCGAATCCGCGTCCCGGAGGTGCGGTTGGTTGGACCCAACGGCGAACAGGTGGGCGTAGTCCGCATCGAGGACGCCTTGCGTCTGGCCGCCGAGTCCGATCTTGATCTCGTCGAGGTGGCGCCTACGGCCAAGCCTCCCGTGTGCAAGCTGATGGACTTCGGCAAGTACAAGTACGAAGCCGCCGTGAAGGCGCGCGAGGCCCGGAAGAACCAGACCAACACGGTTCTCAAGGAAATCCGCTTCCGCCTGAAGATCGACAAGCACGACTACGAGACGAAGACGGGCCACGCCCTGCGCTTCCTCTCCGCCGGCGACAAGGTCAAGGCGATGATCCAGTTCCGCGGCCGCGAACAGCAGCGTCCGGAAATGGGCATCCGCCTGCTGAACAAGTTCGCCGAGGACGTCGCCTCGGTCGGCATCGTCGAGTCCACGCCGCGGATCGACGGGCGCAACATGGTCATGGTCGTCGGCCCCCTGAAGAACAAGGCGGAGGCCAAGGCCGAGGCGCGCCGCCAGGCGCAGCGCGAGCAGGACAAGGCGAAGGCGGCCGCGGGCAAGGAACGGGTCGACACCGACGCGGACCGGCCGGCGATGTCGCAGTCGCTGGGCGACGCCCTGCCGGAAGGCCTGAAGGCGCAGTTGGCCGCCAACGAGGCGGCGGCCGACGAGGCAGTGGTCGACGAGGCAGTGGCCGAGCCGGCAGCTGCTGAGGCCCCGGCCGCCGAGGACGTCCCGGTGGCGGCCGAGCCCGCCGAGGAGAAGCCGGCCCAGCCGGTGGAGACCGCGCCGGTCCAGCCCCGGGCGGCGGCCAAGCCGGCCGCGGAGGTCAAGCCGGTGGCCAAGCCGGCCGCTGAGGCCAAGCCTGCTGCGGCGAAGCCCGCCGTGGCGGCGCCGAAGCCAGCGGCCAAGCCGGCCCCGAAGCCGGCCGCAGCGGCACCCAGGCCGGCCCCGAAGCCGGCGCCCCGCAGCTCTGCCAAGCCGGGTCCCGCCAAGTAGGCGGACCGGGCTGGCACATCCCCACCGGGATGCACACCCACCCACGGGCTTCCGGATCCGGAAGCCCGCAAGATCCCCGGTCCGCCAGCGGACACGGGAGCACGTAAGGAGAACGGCGGACATGCCGAAGTTCAAGACCCACAGCGGTGCCAAGAAGCGCTTCAAGCTCACCGGCAGCGGCAAGCTCAAGCGCCAGCAGGCCAACCGCCGCCACTACCTGGAGCACAAGCCCTCCACGCTGACCCGCCGGCTCAAGGGCGACCTGATCGTCTCCAAGGCCGACACCAAGACCATCAAGCGGATGCTGGGCCTCTAAGCAGACGCACCGGGAGCCCCCGCTCCCATCCATTCACGCAGTTCCCTCCGGGCTCGCCGCCGCATGATCGGCGCACCGGGGGCCAGATATTAAGGAGTACACACGTGGCACGTGTGAAGCGGGCAGTCAACGCCCACAAGAAGCGCCGGGTCGTCCTCGATCGGGCCAAGGGCTACCGTGGTCAGCGTTCGCGCCTCTACCGCAAGGCCAAGGAGCAGCTGCTGCACTCGTTCGTGTACAGCTACGGCGACCGCCGCAAGCGCAAGGGCGACTTCCGCCGCCTGTGGATCCAGCGCATCAACGCCGCTGCCCGCGCCAACGGCCTGACCTACAACCGCCTCATCCAGGGCCTGAAGGCCGCCGAGGTCGAGGTCGACCGCCGCATGCTCGCCGAGCTGGCCGTCTCCGATGCCAACGCCTTCGCCGCGCTGGTCAAGGTCGCCAAGGAGGCCCTGCCGGCCGACGTCAACGCACCGAAGCCGGCCGCTGCCGCTCCGGCCGCACCGAAGGCCGCCAAGGCCGCGCCGAAGGCGGCCAAGGTCGAGGCTCCCGCCGCCACCGACGCCGACGCCGCCACCCCGGCCGCCAAGGCCGAGGCCGCCGGCGCCCGCAAGGCCGTCGAGGGCGAGGCCGCCCCGGAGGGCTTCGTCATCAAGGGCAACGCGCAGTCCAACAAGTACCACGTGCCCGGCTCGACCTGGTACGAGCAGACCGTCGCCGAGTACTGGTTCGACTCGATCGAGTCCGCCAAGGCCGCCGGCTTCGAGCCGGCCGGCGGCGAGGCCCGTCAGCAGATCAAGGACGCCTAGGTCCCCGCACCGACGGCAGCACCCCGCAGGGGGCGGAACCCATCGTGGTTCCGCCCCCTGCGGCGTTCCCCGATAGAGTCTTCCCATGATCCGCCCCGCGTCGCCTCCTCCCGTCCTGTCCAATCCGCGGGCCGACCGGGTCCGCGAGGTCGCCCGTCTGGCCACGCGCCAGGGACGGCAGAAGACCGGGCTGTTCCTGGCCGAGGGGCCGCAGGCCGTGCGCGAGGCCCTGCGCCTGCAGGGCCAACGTGCGCGCGATGGCGGCGATGCCGTCGTCGAACAGGTCTACGCGACCGGGGAGTGCCTGCGGCGCCACCCGGAGCTCGCCGCGGAGTCGGCCGGCGTCGAACTGCGCCTGGCGGAGCCGGAGGTCGTCGCGGCGATGGCGGACACGGTCACGCCGCAGGGCGTCGTGGCGGTGTGCCGCCTGCCCCGCACCCGCCTCGAGGACGTCCTCGAGGCGCGCCCGCGGCTCGTCGCCGTGCTGTGCCGCGTCCAGGACCCCGGCAATGCGGGGACGATCCTGCGCGCGGCCGACGCCGCGGGCGCCGATGCCGTGCTGCTGACCGAGGGCAGCGTCGACATCTACAACCCCAAGGCCGTCCGCTCCACGGTCGGTTCCCTCTTCCACCTGCCCGTCGTCACGGGCGTGCCCCTCGAGGCGGCCGCCGGGGCGCTGCGGGAGGCCGGGCTCTCCGTGCTGGCCGCCGACGGCTACGGCAGCGACGACCTCGATGGACTGCAGGACGACGCCGTCCGCCGCCACCTGGGCGGGGAGGAACCCGGCGTGCTCGCCGGTCCCACCGCCTGGCTCTTCGGCAACGAGGGCGCCGGCCTCGCCCAGGAGGAGCTGAGGCTGGCCTCGCGCCGCGTGGCGGTGCCGCTCTACGGTGTGGCTGAATCGCTCAACGTCGGAACTGCCGCTACCGTATGCCTGTACGCCTCGGCACGGGCCCAGCGGCGCGGAGGCACGCGCGGCTAGGCAGGCCGCCGTCCGGTCCGCCCGGCCGCGGCCCCGTCGCGCCGGGGGAGGCCCAGGCTCCCCGCGTCCGGGGGAAAAGAGGTTGACTCCATGGCAGCATCCGGTGGCACCAAGGCCGTCGTCGCCGCACTCGCGGCCAACCTGACCATCGCGGTCTTCAAGTTCGTGGCGTGGCTCGTGACGCAGTCCTCGTCGATGCTCGCCGAGGCCATCCACTCCGTCGCCGACTCCGGGAACCAGGTCCTGCTCCTCATCGGAGGCAAGAAGGCGACGCGTCAGGCGAGCCCCGAGCACCCCTTCGGCTACGGCCGGGAACGCTACATCTACTCCTTCATCGTCTCGATCGTGCTCTTCAGCGTCGGCGGGCTGTTCGCGCTGTACGAGGCCTACCAGAAGTTCCTGCACCCCCACGGCATCGAGGGACGCTGGTGGTGGGTCCCCCTCGTGGTCCTGGTCGGCGCGATCATCGCCGAGTCGTTGTCCTTCCGCACCGCGGTCATCGAGTCGAACCACGTGCGCGGACGCAGCGGCTGGGTGCAGTTCGTCCGCCGCGCCAAGTCGCCCGAGCTGCCCGTCATCCTCCTCGAGGACCTCGGCGCCCTGTGCGGCCTCGTGTTCGCGCTGCTGGGCGTCTCGCTGACGCTCATCACCGGCAACGGGGTCTACGACGCCCTCGGAACGGCGATGATCGGCCTGCTGCTCGTGGTCATCGCCGCGATCCTGGCGGTCGAGACCCGGTCCCTCCTGCTCGGCGAGTCCGCGACGCGCGAGCACGTCGCCGCGATCGAGCAGGCCATCACCTCCGACGGCACGGGCATCATCCACCTCAAGACGCTGCACCTGGGGCCCGAGGAGATCCTCGTCGCCGCCAAGATCTCCGTGGGAGCCGGCGCGAGCGGGGCCGAGATCGCCGCCGGCATCGACGCCGCGGAGTCGCGCATCCGCGCGGCCGTTCCCCTGCGGACCGTCATCTACCTCGAGCCGGACCTCGATCGGGACGCCGCGTCCCGGCCGGCCCCGTCCGGCGCCGGGCTGGACGGGACCCCGTGACCGCGGGACGGCAGATCGTCGGGGCCGCGATCGTCGACTCCCTCGCGGAGCCGTCGCGGCTGCTGGCGGCGCGCCGCTCCAGCCCCGAGCACCTGGCCGGGTTGTGGGAGTTCCCCGGCGGGAAGGTGGAGCCGGGGGAGGACTGCCGCGAAGCGCTGTTGCGCGAGCTCCGTGAGGAGCTCGGGATCGGCGCGGTCCTCGGCGCGGAGCTCGTCGGACCGACGCCCCGTGGCTGGCCGCTCGCGGGCACGGCCGCGATGCGCGTCTGGTTCACCGAGGTGTCCGACGGCGTGGCCGCGCCCCTCGAGGACCACGACGAGCTGCGCTGGGTGCGGCTCGGGGACGAGGCCCTGGCCCTGGACTGGATCCCGGCCGACCTGCCGATCGTGCGGGCGCTCCTGGAGGAGGCCGTGGCCGGACCTGATTCGGCGCGGCCCTAGTTCGACTCGGCCGGAGTGAACGCCCCGGCCGCGGCGCCTCCGGAGGCCGCCGCGTCGCGCCGGCCGCCCAGCGGATGGGCGAAGCGGATCAGGTTGCCGTCGGGATCCACGTGCGCGCCTTCCCGCAGCCCGTACTCCGTGTCCACGGGATCGCTCGTGGGGGAGTCGTAGCCCCGCCCGTCCGTGGCCCGGCGCCATTCGGTGGCCAGTTCGTCGGCGTCGTCCACGTAGACGAAGGCCGAGGCGAAGTTCTCGGCCGGATCCAGGGTGGGTGCCTCCCACAAGTGGATACGGACGTTGTCGCGCCGGGCGTAGGCGTAGGCCTCGTCGCCGTCGTAGCCGGTGACGTCGAAGCCGAGGCTCGCGTAGTGGGACATGGCCCGCTCGATGTCGATGACGGGGAACACGGTCGCTGCTGCTTCCAGGGTGGCCATACCGCGAGCCTATCCAAGCCCGTGGCGCGGGACAACGCCCCGGCCGCTGGCGGGTTCGCGGCACGGACGGCGGCGCCCTGCCGTGGGGCACGCGTCCTGACCCGGCCCGGCCGCCGGGGACTCACGGCAGCGTGAACAGCGCGTCCTGCCCCGCCGGCGCCCGGCCCGACGCGGCCGCCCTGGACCGGGAACGGCTTCCCGGCCCCGCCGCTGCGTGGCCCCGTCCGGCCGCTGCGTCCGCGTGGCCGTGGGAGGCACGCAGCTCCCGCGCCCTCTCCTGCGCCTCGCGAAAGGCGCCGCCGCCGGCCGCGAGCCCGTGGCGGGTGCGGAAGTGCCGGATGCGGCCCGCGAGCCAGGAACGGTACTGCGGATCCGCCGTCGACCCGCGCGCGAAGAGGCGGGAGTAGCCCGGAAGCAGGTCCGGGCGGTGGGTGCGCAGCCACGCGAAGTACCACTCCCGGGCCCCGGGGCGCAGGTGGAGCGGGCCCGCGGTGACGCTCGAGGCTCCGGCCGCGGCGAGCGAGCCGCAGAGCGCGTCGAGGCACTCGTCAGAGTCGCTGAGCCACGGGAGCACGGGCATGGCCATCACGGACGCGTCGACGCCCGCGTCGACGAGCCGCCGCAGGAGGCGCAACCGCGCCGTGGGCGAGGGGGTGCCCGGTTCGATCCGGGCGCTGAGGGAATCGTCGGTCATGGCGATCGACAGGCCGACGCCGACGGGCACCCGCCGGGCGGCCCAGGTGAGCAGCTCGAGGTCGCGGGCCAGGAGCGTGCCCTTGGTCAGGATGGAGAACGGCGTCCCCGATCCGGCGAGGGCGCGGATGATCCCCGGCATCAGCCGGTAGCGCCCTTCCGCCCGCTGGTAGGGGTCGGTATTGGTGCCCAGGGCCACGTGCTCGCCGGCCCACGACGGACGGCGCAGCTCCGCGGCGAGGACCTCGGCGATGTTGACCTTCACGACGAGCTGGGCGTCGAAATCGGCTCCCGTGTCGAGATCCAGGTAGCTGTGGGTCTTGCGGGCGAAGCAGTAGACGCACGCGTGGCTGCACCCGCGGTACGGGTTCACGGTCCAGCGGAAGGGCATGCCGGAGGCCTCGGGAACCCGGTTCAGCGCGCTCTTGGAGAGGACCTCGTGAAAGGTGATTCCGTCGAAGGCGGGCGTCGTGACGCTGCGGAGGATCCCGCGGAGCGGAAGCGGGGCGCCGACCTGGCCGGCGGTCCCCGCTTCCGGCGATCCGGCTGGCTGCCGGATCAGCTGAGCTTCCCATCTCACACCTTGAGTAGAACATAGATTCGAAGCAATGTCGAGTCCTTCGAACGCGGCAGGACCGTGCCGGATACGATGGGCCCATGATCCTGCTGACCGGCTTCGAGCCCTTCGACGGCGCCGCCGAGAACCCCTCCATCCTCGCGGCACGCGCCGCGGCCGGGGTGCTGCGGGCCGCGGGCCACGACGCCGAGGCCGTCGAGCTTCCCTGCGTGTTCTCCCGGTCCGGGCAACGGCTGGAGGAGGCGCTCGAGCGGTTCCGCCCCGACGTCGTCCTCTGCACGGGGCTCGCCGCCGGGCGAGGCGCCGTCTCGCTCGAGCGGGCGGCGCTGAACGTCATCGACGCCCGCATCCCGGACAACGAGGGCGCCCGGCCCGTCGACGTCCCCGTCGTCGACGGCGGTCCCGCGGCCTACTTCACCCGGTTGCCTCTCAAGCGCACCCTCGCCGCCCTGCGCGCCGCGGGCATCCCCGCCGAGGTCTCGCAGACCGCGGGGACCTACGTCTGCAACCAGGTCTTCTATCACCTGATGCACGCCCTGGAATCACGGACGGCCGCGGGGGACGGGCCTCCCGCGGGCGGCTTCGTCCACGTCCCGGCCGTCGACGCCGCGGACGGGGGAACCGGGATCACGGTCCCCCTCCTGGCCCGGGCCCTTGAGATCGCCGCGCTCGAGGCCCTCAGCGGTGCCCCCGACGTCGCGCTCGCGGCGGGAGCCGAGCACTAGCCCGGCGTCCTGCGCAGGACCGCGGCGATCGGGCGCACGGGACGTTCCCGGTACCCGCCCGCCGACAGCCCGGCGCGGCGCTCGAACACGTTCCTGGATGCTGGATCCCCGGTGCGCAGGAGGGACCAGGCAGCGGCGGCGAAGTACAGCGGGAGGAAGGGAAGGCCGAGGCACGCCGCGTACTGGGACGCGTGGCGCTCCTCGTGCGCCATGAGCCCCGGATGCCGCTCCGCGGGGGCCAGGTGCGCGCGCAGGAACACGACGCTGCCGATCGTGAACGCCCCCGCGACGGGCAGGCGCGGGCGGTACCCCGAGGCCACGAGGATCCCGTCGCGGTACGGGCGCACGGGGCAGCCCGCTGCCGCCGCGAGGCCCAGGCCCAGCGGCGTGCTCAGGTTGGCCCAGTTCGCGATCGTGCGGACGCGCTTGACATCGACCATGGGCCAAGCCTAGCGATGGCACGGCACCGCCGCCGCCGGTAGTGTTCTGCACACGGCGGCGGACGGGCCGCCCGCACCGAGGGAAGCCACATGTCCAGGAAGCTCCGCATCCTGATCCCGCTGCTGGCGGCCGTGTTCGTGCTCAGCGGCTGCGTCCGGCTCGGGATCGACCTCGTGGTCCATGACCCCGCTTCCGCCGATGCCTCGCTCGTGTTCGCCGTGAACCGCGACGTGCTCGACGGGCAATCCGTGGAGGACCTCCTCGGGCAGCTGCCCGGGGGCAGCGACCCGTTCCAGGGCCTGCCGGCCGACGCCGTCCGGGAGGCCCACGAGGAGGACGGCTACACCGGGTACCGGTTCACGGCGGAGGGCTTTTCCCTCGCCGAGGCGGCCGCGGTGGACGGCGGCGCGCTGGAGGGCGCGCGGCTGGAGCACCGCGACGGCCGGTTCCGCTTCACGGCCACCACGGCCGCCAGCGGGGCGGAGCTCGAGCAGGCCAGGGCCGTGTTCAACGAGGCGAGGCTCTCGAGCACCTTCCCCGGACGCGTTCTCGAGGCGAGCGACGGCGCCGCCGTCGAGGGCAACATCGTTGTCTTCGACCTCACGGCGGGAGGCGCCCTCCACGCCGTCGCCGAGGACACCGGCCGCGGGATCCCCGGGGGCGTCCTCGCCGGCGTGGGCGCCGCCGTGCTCGCCGGGCTCGCGGGATTCGCTGCGCTCAAGCTCGCCGCCGAGCGCCGCCGACGCCGCGGGGGCCTTCCGCCGCGCGGCGGCGAGTCGCAACCGGCGGCCGATGACGGGCCGCGCCCGGAGGCCCGGTCGGGGCGCGGCGGCGGCCTGTTCTAGACTGGAGGGCAGAATCCACGATCCTCCAGCGAAAAGGCCGTGCACCTCCATGTCTGACGTCTCGTCGCCTTCCGTCGGCGCCACCGCCACGGACACCGGCGTCCCCCACCCGACCGACGAGGCCGCCGTCGGCGCCGCCGTCGAACGCGCCCTCGCCGCCTTCGCCGAGGCCGCCGACCTCGAGCAGCTCAAGCAGGCCCGCCTCGCCCACACCGGCGAGAAGTCCCCGCTGAGCCTGGCCAACCGCGGGATCGGCACGCTCGACAAGTCGCAGAAGGCCGTCGCGGGCAAGATCGTCGGCGCCGCCCGCGGCCGCCTGAACCAGGCCCTCGCCGCCCGCACGGCGGTCCTCGAGGAGGAGGACGCCGCCCGCATCCTCGTCGAGGAGTCCGTCGACGTCACCGCCGCCCCGCGGCGCCGCCGCGCGGGTGCCCGCCACCCGCTGTCCGTGCTGCAGGACCGCGTCGCCGACATCTTCGTCGGCATGGGCTGGGAGATCGCCGAGGGGCCCGAGGTCGAGTCCGAGTGGTTCAACTTCGACGCCCTGAACTTCAAGCCGGACCATCCCGCCCGCGAAATGCAGGACACGTTCTTCGTCGAGCCGCCCGAGGCCCACCTCGTGCTGCGCACGCACACCTCGCCCGTCCAGGTCCGCTCGCTGCTCGAGCGGGAGCTGCCGGTCTACGTGCTGTGCCCGGGGCGCACCTTCCGCACCGACGAGCTCGACGCCACGCACACCCCCGTCTTCCACCAGTTCGAGGGCCTCGCCGTGGACAAGGGCCTGACCATGGCCGACCTGCGCGGCACCCTCGAGCACTTCGCCCGGCAGATGTTCGGCGCGGAGGCCGAGATCCGGCTGCGCCCGGCCTATTTCCCCTTCACCGAGCCGTCCGCCGAGCTCGACATCTGGCACCCCGGCGCCAAGGGCGGGCCGCGCTGGATCGAGTGGGGCGGCTGCGGCATGGTCAACCCGAACGTGCTGCGCGCCGCCGGGATCGACCCGGAGGCCTACACCGGGTTCGCGTTCGGCATGGGCGTCGAGCGCACCCTCATGTTCCGCAACGACGTCGCCGACATGCACGACATGATCGAGGGCGACGTCCGTTTCAGCCAGCACTTCGGGATGGAGATCTAAGGCATGCGTATTCCCCTTTCCTGGCTGCGCGAGTACACGCAGCTCCCCGCGGACGCGACCGCGGAAGACGTCATGGCCGAGCTCGTGAAGGTCGGCCTCGAGGAAGAGGACGTCCACCGTCCCGCCGACCAGATCAGCGGCCCCGTCGTCGTCGGGCAGGTGCTCGAGGTCGTCAAGGAGCCGCAGTCCAACGGCAAGACGATCAACTGGTGCCAGGTCCGCGTCGTGCCCGAGGGAGCCCCCCAGACGCTCGCCGGCGACGGGATCGACCCCTCCGGCGTGCAGGGGATCGTCTGCGGTGCCCACAACTTCGAGGCCGGCGACAAGGTCGTCGTGACCCTGCCCGGCGCCGTGCTGCCCGGGGACTTCAGGATCAGCCCCCGCAAGACCTACGGCCACGTCTCGGCCGGCATGATCGCCTCCTCGCGCGAGCTCGGGATCGGCGACGACCACGACGGGATCATCGTCCTGTCCCGGCTGGGCCTGGACCCGGAGCCCGGGACCGACGCCCTGGAGCTGCTCGGCCTGACCGACGAGGCCGCCGAGATCAACGTGACCCCGGACCGCGGCTACTGCTTCTCGCTGCGCGGGGTCGCCCGCGAGTACGCGCTGGCCACGGGGACCGGCTTCACCGATCCCGCGGCCGCCGTGGCCGTTCACCCCGCCACCGGGCCCGGGCACGAGGTCCGCCTCGAGGACCAGGCCCCGATCTACGGCACGCCGGGCTGCGACCGCTTCGTCGCCCGCACCGTGCGCGGGATCGACCCCGCCCGACCGACGCCGCCTTGGATGGCCTCGCGCCTGCGGCTCGCCGGGATCCGCTCGATCTCGCTGCCCGTGGACATCTCCAACTACGTCATGCTCGAGCTCGGACAGCCGCTGCACTTCTACGACGCCGCCGCGCTGCGCGGGGC
Source organism: Zafaria sp. Z1313 (assembly GCF_050563205.1). Classification (NCBI taxonomy): domain Bacteria; kingdom Bacillati; phylum Actinomycetota; class Actinomycetes; order Micrococcales; family Micrococcaceae; genus Zafaria; species Zafaria sp. Z1313. Next base: position 25,254 of record NZ_JBNWUK010000013.1, on the reverse strand, counting down.
GATCGTGGTGCGCCGCGCCCACGAGGGCGAGCGGCTGACGACGCTCGACGGCAAGGACCGCGCGCTGTCCACGGAGGACCTCCTGATCACCGACGACCGCGGCCCGATCGGCCTGGCCGGCGTCATGGGCGGGGCCGAGACCGAGGTCGGCGACGCAACGGTGGACGTCCTCATCGAGTCCGCGCACTTCGACGCGATCTCGATGGGCCGCACGCGCCGGCGCCACAAGCTGCCCTCCGAGGCCTCCAAGCGCAACGAGCGCGGCGTCGACTGGGAAGTCGCCGACGAGGCGGCCCAGCGCGCCGTGGACCTGCTCGTCGAGCTCGCCGGCGGCGCGGCGGACACCACGGCGACGGACGTCGGAACGCGTCCCGCCCCCGTGGTCATCGAGCTCCCGGACGGCTTCGCCGCGGGACTGGTCGGGATCGACTACACGCCGGACCAGCTGCGCGCCTCCCTCGAGGGGATCGGCGCCCGAGTCGAGGAGTATGACGGCGGCCTGCGGGTCACGGCCCCGAGCTGGCGTCCCGACCTGGCCGTCAAGGAGGACCTCGTGGAGGAGGTCGCCCGCCTCGTCGGCTACGACCAGATCCCCGCGACGCTGCCCGTGGCCCCGCCGGGGCGCGGCCTGACCCGGGCCCAGCAGCAGCGCCGCCGCGTCCTGCAGGGGCTCGCCGACGCCGGGCTGACCGAGGTGCTGAGCTATCCGTTCGCCTCCGCCGCGCAGAACGCCCTGTTCGGCGCGGCCGAGGCCGGCGCCGAGGTCGCCGCGGTCAGGCTCGCCAACCCGATCTCCTCCGAGTTCGGCTACCTGCGCACCTCCCTGCTGCCGGGGCTGCTCGAGACGGCCCGCCGCAACCACGGGCGCGGTTTCCGCGACCTGGCGCTCTACGAGGGCGGCCTCGTCTTCCTGCCGGGAGACACGCTGGGCTCCCCGGTCCTGCCGCCGCTCGGCGAGCTGCCGTCCCAGGAGGTCCTCGACGGGCTTCTGGCCGGCATCCCGGAGCAGCCGTGGCACCTGGCCGGGGTCCTGACGGGCCACGAGTCGGCCCCCGCCGCCGGGCACGCGCCCCGGGCGTGGGACCACGCCGACGCGATCGACGCCGCCTTGAGCGTCGGCGAGGTGCTCGGCGTCGAGATCGTCGTCGCCCAGGGCAGCCACCAGGCGTTCCACCCGGGCCGCACGGCAGCGCTGTCGCTGCGCACGGGCGAGCACCTCGGCTACGCGGGCGAGCTGCACCCGAAGCTGCTCAAGGAGCTCGACCTTCCGGTGCGCACGGTGGCCTTCGAGCTCAACGCCCAGGCGGTCTTCGACGCCGCGGCCGACGTCATCGTGGCCCGGCCGATCTCCACCTACCCCGTCAGCACGCAGGACGTCGCGCTCGTCGTCGATGCCGGAGTCGTCGCGGCGGACGTGCTCGAGACGCTGCGCGAGGGCGCCGGTGGGCTGCTCGAGGACATCGCGCTCTTCGACGTCTACGCGGGGCCCGGGATCGAGGAGGGATCCAAGTCGCTCGCCTTCGGCCTGCGCTTCCGCGCCGCCGACCGCACCCTGACCGCCGACGAGGCCTCCGAGGCCCGTGCGGCGGCCGTCTCCGCAGCGGTCGAGCGGTTCGGGGCCGTCCAGCGCTGACGGAACCACCGGACGGTACGACGCCGGGGCCCCGCCTTCCATCCGGAAGGCGGGGCCCCGGCGTCGTACCGGGAGCACGAGGGGCGCGGGGCCGGACGAACGGTGCTATCCGGCGTCGGAGATGTCAGCGAGCGTCGCGGCGAGCGCGGAGAGCGCCGCGTCGGCGTCGAGGCTCAGCCCGACGCCGTGGGCCCCACCGCCGATCGAGATCCGGCGCCCGGACAGCTCGAGGTCCGCGACCACGGGAAGGGGGCGCTGCGCCCCGAACGGCGTGATGGTGCCGCGCTCGTAGCCCGTGACCGAGCGCGCGGTCGCGGCATCCGGCATGGAGAGCCGGTTGGTGCCGAGCACGGCGCGGAGCTTGGCCCACGAGAACGTCCGGTCCCCGGGGACCAGGACCATCAGGTAGTCGTCTTCGCCGCGGCGGACGACGAGCGTCTTGGCGAGGTCGCGCGGCTCGATCCCGCGCGCGGCCGCTGCCTCCTCGAGGCTCGAGACCCGCCCGTGGCGGGTCTGCTCCACCTCCAGCCCGGCGGCGCGGGCGGCCGCGAGCGCCCGCGCGGCCCCGTCGTCCGCGGCCTCAGCCCCGGCGGGGGCGTCCGCTCCGCGGTGCCCCGCCCCACGCCCGGCGGCTCCGCCCGGCGTCGGACCGTCTTCCGGGCCCTGCGGTGCGTCCGGCGCGTCCGGCTGGTCTCCGGCCAGGGTGTAGGCCGAACCGTCGGCCGTGCGCTCCACGAGCCCCGCGTCGACGAGGTAGCGGCGGAGGGTGACCACGTCGTCCGTCATCGCTTCGAGGCGGCGGTTCACGGCCGCCTCGTCGAGGCGCTCGCCGGGGGACAGGGCGCGCGACGCCGCCCATGCCAGGAGCCGGAGGCGCTGGGACGGCCGGGCCGGGTAGGTGCCGATCCTCCCGTCCTCGACGAAGCGGTCGATCACCTCGTCGCCCGTCGCGGATCCGGATCCCGCCTCTGCCCGCGGCGCGGCGAGCGCGGCCTTGAGGGCCCCGGCGTCCACGCGCCAGCCGCCGGCGTCCTCCACGAGCAGCCCCGAGGCGGCGAGCCGGCGCAGCGCCTGCGGGCGGCGGGACCCGGACACGGTGGCGCCCGTGCGCCGGGCCTCCTCGGCCACGAGCTCCGCCAGGAGGATCCGCTGTTCGGTGTTGGCCAGGGCGGCGAGCATCGGCCGCCAGGCCTCGCGGGCGCGTTCCGCGCCCTCCTGTGGGGAACCCATGCCGGCCACCGTCCCTTCGCGTCTGCCGTGGTGCACCAGCCTAGTCCCGGGGCGCGAGCGCTAGAACTCCTCGCCGTCGGCGATGACCGCGGCGGCCGGCCCCACGAGCAGGGGATCGGGCACGCCGACGAGCGCGTGGTCCTTGCCCTCGTACTCGAAGAGGCTCAGGACGTGGCGCATCGCGGCGACGCGGGCACGCTTCTTGTCGTTGGACTTCACCACGGTCCACGGCGCCCACGCGGTGTCCGTTTCCTTGAACATGGCCTCCTTGGCCTCGGTATAGGCCTCCCACTTGTCGAGGGAGGCGAGGTCCATGGGGGAGAGCTTCCACTGCCGCACGGGGTCGATCTGGCGGATCGTGAAGCGCGTGAGCTGCTCCGCCCGGGAGACGGAGAACCAGAACTTCACGAGGTCGATCCCGTCGTCCACGAGGAGCTTCTCGAACGCGGGCGTCTGGGCGATGAATCGCTCGTACTCCTGGCGCGAACAGAAGCCCATGACGCGCTCGACGCCGGTCCTGTTGTACCAGCTGCGGTCGAACATCACGATCTCGCCGGCGGCGGGGAAGTGCTGCACGTAGCGCTGGTAGTACCACTGGGACTCCTCCCGCTCGCTCGGCTTCTCGAGCGCGACGACGTGCGCGCCGCGGGGATTCAGGTGCTCCGTGAAGCGCTTGATCGTGCCGCCCTTGCCTGCGGCGTCGCGCCCCTCGAAGACGAGCAGGAGGCGCCGGCCCGTCGACTTCACCCAGTTCTGCAGCTTGAGCAGCTCGATCTGCAGGAGGCGCTTCTCGAGCTCGTAGGCGTCGCGGTCCATGCGCTCGCCGTAGGGGTAGTCCTGCCGCCAGGTGTCGACGGGGGAGCCGTCGGAGGCCAGGAGCACGGGGTCGTCGTCGTCCTCGTCGAGGACGGTGTAGCCGAGGCCGTTCAGGTCGAGCTGGTTCATGGGCCCAAGCTAGTCTGGGGGCGTGAACGAGCGGTGAACGGGAGGAGGTCCCCGGGTGGTGACCGACGTGTCCTTCCTCGCGGGCAGCGTGCCCGTGCCCGCCGCGGGCCGATCCGTGCTGCTCGCGGCCGCCCCGCTCGCGGCAGGTTCCGGCCTGCCGCGCGCGTGGCTGGGCGGGATGGAGGCGGCGCGCGCGGCGGCCCACCTCGCCGGAGCGCCGCGGGACCGCTTCACCGCGGGCCGGCTCCTGGTCCGGCAGCTCGCCTCCGCCGCCTGGGGACTCGGCGCGCCGGCCGGGCTGGCCCTGGAGCAGCGGTGTCCGCGCTGCGGGAGCGGCGGCCACGGCCGGCCGGTGCTGACGCGGGGTGGACGGGAGCTGCCGTGGGCGCTGAGCTACTCGCGCTGCGCGGGCTGGCTCCTGCTGGCCGGACTCGAGGACGACGCCGGGGCGCGCCTGGGCGTGGACCTCGCCGATCCAGCGGACCCGGCGTTCGCGGAGCCGGCGCTCGACGCCGTCGTCCTCTCCGCCGCCGAACGCGCCCTGCTCGCGGCGCTTCCCGCGGCCGGACGCCCGGCACGGCGCGCCCGGTGGTGGGCCGCCAAGGAGGCCCTGGGCAAGGCCCTCGGGGAGGGCATCACCGGCCCCGGCGGGCCGCCCGCGGTCGAGGGCGCGGGGAGGCATCCGGCCCTCGGGCTCGACGGCGCCCTGCTGGCCCACCCCGGTCTGTCCTGGGAGGCCCCCGCCGGGCTTACGGCCGCGCTGGTGCTGCTGCCGGGAACGGCGGCAGCGACTCGCTGAACAGCCACGGAGCCAGGACGGCCTCGGCGGAGAACCCTTCCGGAGCGTGGTCGTCGACATGCCGCACGAAGCACGCATGGTCCACGGTCCCGTGGCGCCGCGAGCCCGTCCAGGCCCGCAGCATGGCGAAGAAGACGTGGTCCCCGAGCGAGGCGCGCAGGGCGTGGACGGCGAGGGCGCCGCGCTTGTAGACGCGGTCGTCGAACATGTCCTCCGGACCGGGATCCCCGACCCGGAGGTCCTGGGGCAGCCGGGACAGCATCGACCACGCGTCGCGGGCGCGCGCGGTGCAGTCGGGGCCGCCCGAGGCCTCGGACCAGATCCACTCGGCGTAGCAGGCGAATCCCTCGTGCATCCAGATGTCGCGCCACGCGCCGGCAGTGAGCGAATTGCCGAACCACTGGTGGGAGAGCTCGTGGGCGATCAGGCGCTGCTGCTCCCAGCCCGGGGCCAGGTGGTTGCGCCCCAGGATCGAGATCCCCTGGGCCTCGAGCGGGATCTCCAGCTCGTCCTCGGTCACCACCACGGTGTAGGCACCGAAGGGATACGGGCCGAAGGCCTCGCTGAACGCGGCCATCATCTCCGGCTGCCGGGCGAGGGCCCGGCGGGCCGCGGGGACCAGGGGCGCGGGGGCGGCGAGGTCCTGCCGCGGCAGGGGCTCGGCGGCCACGTGCCGGGCGTGTCCGGTCCCCGTTCCGGCCTCGGCCAGGGATTCCAGCCCGTAGCGCCCGATCTGCAGCGTGGCCAGGTAGGTGGCCATGGGCTCTTCCTGGACGTAGTGCCACGACTCGCGGCTCGCCTTGCGCCCGTGACCCACGAGCGTGCCGTTGCAGACGGCCCGGTAGCCGGCGTCGGTGCTGACGCGGACCTCGAACGGGGCCTTCTGGCTCGGGTGGTCGTTGCACGGGAACCAGGTCGCCGCGCCCGTCGGCTGGCCGGCGACGAGGACGCCGTCCTCGAGTTCCTCCCAGCCGATCTCGCCCCACGGGCCGCGGCGGGGCCGGGGATTGCCGCCGTAGCGGATGTCCAGCTCGAACCGCGAGCCCTCGGGCAGCGGTGCGGCCGGCGTGATGACGAGGCGCCCGTTGCGGTGCGCGAACCGGGCGGGCTTGCGGGCATCGACGAGGATCTTCGAGGCCGTCAGGCCCACGAGGTCCAGCTCGATCCGATCCAGCTCCGCCAGCGCCGTGGCGGAGACCCTGGCCCGGCCGTCGAGCCGGTTGCCGGCGAGCTTGCACTCGAGGTCCAGGACGTAGCGGAGCACGCGGTAGCCCGGGCTGCCCGAGCCGGGCGCGTACGGGTCCGGCAGGGCGGTCGCGTCGTCGTTCTTCTTGGTCTTGGGGCTCATGTGGCGGGACGGCTCCAGGGCTTGACGGGGTTGCCCATCCAGTAGCTGGACGGAGGGACGTTTTCTCCACGCATGACGAGCGACGCCGGGCCGACCGTCGCGCCGTCGGAGAGCGAGGCCGCGGGCAGGATGACGCCGTGCGGGCCCATGGTCGAACCGGCACCGAGGGACACCGTGTCGATCGCCATGACGCGGTCGTGGAACAAGTGGGTCTGCACGACGCAGCCCCGGTTCACGGTCGAGGAGTCGCCGAGCGAGACGAGGTCGGCCTCCGGCAGCCAGTAGCTCTCGCACCAGACGCCGTGGCCGATCCGGGCCCCCAGCGCCCTGAGGAACCAGACCAGGGCGGGCGTGCCCGCCGCGGAGCGGGCGAACCACGGGGCGCAGACCATCTCGATGAAGGTGTCGACGACCTCGTTGCGCCAGATGAACGAGCTCCACAGCGGGTGCTCGCCGGCACGGATGGGGCCGACCAGGACCCACTTGGCGACGACGGCGGAGCCGGCCGCGAGGGCGCCCGCGGCGAGCATGACCGCGCCGCTCAGGGCCGCCGCCGTGGCGTATCCGGCCCACAGGGCCAGGGCGTCGAGGGCCGCGAGCACCAAGGCCGCGACGCCGACGGTCACGACGACGGGCACGAACCGGCAGAGCTCCCAGACGGCGCGGGCCACCTTGAGCCGTGCAGGGGGATTGAAGGTCCGGGACTCGTCGGAGGCGACGGCGGTGCGGCGCAGCCTGACGGGCGGGCTGCCGAGCCACGAGGATCCGGCCTTGGCCTTGGGCGGGGTGGCCGAGAGGACGGCGACGAGTCCGTTCTTCGGGACGCGCCGCCCCGCGCCGGCCATGCCCGAATTGCCGAGGAACGCCCGCTTGCCGATCTTCGCCGGCGCGATCCGCATCCATCCGCCCCCGAGCTCGTAGGAGGCGACCATCGTGTCATCGGCCAGGAAGGCGCCGGAGCCGATCGTGGTCATCTTGGGCAGCAGCAGGACGGTGGACGCCTCGACGTCGCGGCCGACCTTGGCGCCGAGGATCCGGAGCCAGGCCGGGGTGAAGAGGCTCGCATACAAAGGGAAGAGGAGGTCCCGGGCCATGTCCAGGAGGCGCTCGGTGGCCCACACCTGCCAGCCGACCCGGCTGCGGACGGGATGCCAGCCCTCGGTGATGCCGATCGAGAGCAGCCGGACGGCGCCGGCGATGAGGACCATGTTTACGGCGAACCAGACGGCCGCCGCGAGGGGGACCGCGGCCAGCAGCTGCGGCAGCGCCGCGGACAGGCCGGGGGCGCCGCGCATCATGAGCGCGGCGGCGGCCGCGGCGGCGGCAACGCCGGCATAGGGAACGAGGGACAGCGAGGCCGAGGCGATGCCGAAGCCCACCGTGGCCGCCGCGCGCTGACGCCGCCGCTCGTCGGGCCAGCCGGGCTTGGCCTTGCCGGTGCGCGTGGCGGGGGAGCCCGAGTAGGCCAGCCCGGGGCGCGTGGTGCCGGCCACCGCGGAGCCGGGGGCGATCTCGGCGTCGTCGGCGACGACCGCGCCGGGAAGCAGCGTGCTCCGCGCCCCGACGGTCGCTCCCGCTCCGACCTTGACGTGCCCGACGTGGATGCGGTCGCCGTCGAGCCAGTAGCCCGACAGGTCGACCTCCGGCTCGATCGCGGCCCCGCGGCCGAGGGTCAGCATGCCCGTCACCGGGGGGACCGAGTGCAGGGTGGTGTCGCGGCCGATCCTGGCGCCGAGTGCCCGCGCGTAGTAGGGGACCCACGTGGCGCTCGCGAGGCTGACGGGATCGACGAGGTCGGAGATCTGCTGCGCGAGCCACAAGCGCAGGTGCACCTTGCCGGAGCGCGGGTAGGAGCCCGGCTCGAGCCCGCGGAGCAGGATGCGCGCGGCCACCACGGTGAGCGCCATCCGGCCCGGCGGGCTGACGAAGACCAGCCAGCAGGCGAGGACCCACCACCAGGACACGGTGGGCGCGGCGGTGAAGCCGCCCCACGCCGACAGGAGGTTGTTCGCCGCCATGGCGTAGGTCAGCCAGCGCATGCCGACGAGGATGAACAGGGGGATGCCCATGAGGGTCTGGAAGACCTGGGCCTTGCGCGTCGTGCGGCGCACGGTGCGCGGGTCGACGGGCGCCGCGGCGACATGGCCGCCGAGGGACTCGATGAGGGCCCCCACGCGGGGATGCGAGTAGACGTCGCCGACCGTCACGGATGGATAGCGGGCCCGCAGCGCGGAGACGAGCTGGGCCGCGGAGAGCGATCCGCCGCCGCTCGCGAAAAAGTCGGCGTCGAGGCTCGTCGCGGGCGCGCCGAGGACGGCACCCCACTGCTCGACGATCCAGCGGGCATCCTCGTCGAGCTCAGGGAGGGAGCCCTCGGCGTCCCCCACCCCGGGGAGCGGCCAGGGGAGCGCGTCGCGGTCCACCTTGCCGCTCGTCTTGGTCGGGAGGTCCGCGACGACGGCGAGGAGCGGGACGAGTGCTGCCGGGAGCTCTTGGGCGAGGTGTGCGCGCGCGGCGTCGAGGTCGTGCTCCGGCGCCGCGGCGAGGTAGCCGACGAGGACCTGGTTGCCCGCCGCCGTCGTCTTGACCGCGGCCGCCGCACCGGAGACGCCGGGAAGGGCCTGGAGGGCCGCGTCGACCTCGCCGAGCTCGATCCGGCGCCCGCCGAGCTTGACCTGCTCGTCCGCCCGGCCCACGAACAGCAGGCCCTCCGGGTCGGCGACGACGAGGTCCCCGGAACGGTAGGCGCGCTCCCAGCCGAGGGTGTCCATGGGCGCGTACTTCTCGGCGTCCTTGGCGGGATCGAGGTAGCGGGCCAGGCCGACGCCGCCGATGATGAGCTGACCCGTCTCTCCGTCGCCGACGGGCACGCCGGCGTCGTCCACGACGGCGAGGTCCCAGCCGTCGAGCGGCAGGCCGATCCGCACCGGTCCCCGCCCGTCCATCCGCGCGGCGCAGGCGACCACGGTCGCCTCCGTCGGGCCGTAGGTGTTCCAGACCTCGCGGCCCGGGACGGCGAGCCGCGCGGCGAGCTCGGGCGGGCAGGCCTCGCCGCCGAAGATCAGCAGGCGGACGTTCTCCAGGGCCTCGGCGGGCCATAGGGCGGCCAGCGTCGGGACCGTGGAGACGGCGGTGATTCCGCGCGTGACGAGCCACGGACCGAGGTCCATGCCGGAGCGGACGAGGGAGCGCGGGGCCGGCACGAGGCAGGCGCCGTGCCGCCACGCGAGCCACATCTCCTCGCACGAGGCGTCGAAGGCCACGGAGAGTCCCGCCAGGACGCGGTCCTGCGGGCCGAGCGGTTCGGCGGAGAGGAAGATGCGGGCCTCGGCGTCGACGAACGCGGCGGCCGAGCGGTGGGTCACCGCGACGCCTTTCGGGGTCCCGGTGGACCCGGACGTGAAGATGATCCAGGCATCGTCCCCGCCCGCGGCCTCCCGCGGCGAGGGGAACGGGGCCGGCCGCCCCTTCTCCAGCACCATCTTTCCGTCGCCGCGCAGGATCCCGGCCACGCGGGCCTCGGAGAACACCACGCGGGCGCGCTCGTCGGGGTCGTCGGCGTCGACGGGGACGTACGCGGCCCCGATCATGAGCGCGGCGAGGATCGCGATGTAGAGCTCGTTGGTGCCGGAGGGGATCCTCACCCCGACGCGGTCGCCCGCGCCGAGTCCCGCGGTGTGCAGGACGACGGCCTGCTGCTTCACCGCGTCGAGCAGTTCGGCGTAGCTCAGGACGTCGTGGCCGTCGTCGAGGGCCGGGGCGTCGGGGTGGGCCTCGGCGCTCGCGCGCAGGATGTCGACGAGGGTCCGCGGTGCCGGGGCGTGTTCCCCGGCCGGGTACTGCGGGAGGTAGTGCGTCACCTTAGCCGTCCTGGCCGGCGGCGGAGGGTTCGAGGACGAGCTTTCCCGTGGTGCGGCGGGATTCGAGCTCCGTGTGGGCGAGGCCCGCGTCCGCGAGCGGGAAGCGCCCGCCGATGCGCACGTCGAGCCGGCCCTCGGCGACGAGTGAGAACAGCTCGCCGGAGCGCCATGCCCGCTCCTCGGCGTCGAGCAGGAAGTCGTTCAGCTTGGGTCGGGTGACCGTGAGCGAGCCGTGGGCGTTGAGCTGCTGCAGGTCGAACGGCGGCACCTGGCCCGAGGCGCCGCCGAAGAGCACGAGCGTGCCGCGGATCCGCAGCGCGTCGAGGGAGTGCTCGAACGTGTCCTTGCCGATCCCGTCGTAGACGACGTCGACGCCGCGGCCCCCGGTGAGTTCGCGCACGCGGTGCGGGACGTCGTCGTAGTCCAGCACGTGGTCGGCGCCGGCCGCGCGGGCGAGCGCGGCCTTCCCGGGCGTCGACGTCGTCGTGATGACGGTGGCTCCCTTGAGCTTGAGGAGCTGGATGAGCAGCAGTCCGACTCCGCCGGCGCCGGCGTAGCAGAGGGCCGTGTCGCCGGCCTGGACGGCATAGCTGGAATTGACCAGGTAGTGCGCGGTCATCCCCTGGAGCGGCAGGGCTCCGGCCACGTCGAGGGGCACGCCGTCGGGGACCCGGAGGGCCTTCTCCGCGGACAACACCGTGTACTCGGCGTAGGTGCCCGTGCCCTCCGTCGTGGCGACGCGGTCGCCGACGGCGAAGTCCTCGACGCCGGGACCGAGCTCGACGACCGTCCCGGAGGCCTCGGACCCCGGGACGAACGGGTGCTCGACGGGGTAGACGCCGGATCGCTGGTACGTCTCGATGAAGTTGACCCCGACGGCGGCGACCTCCACGAGGAGCTCCCCTGGACCCGGCGCGGGGCGGGGGACGTCGACGGCAGTGAGGACCTCCGGGCCCCCGGCCCGGGTGGTGTGGACGGCGATCGGCATGGCGTGCTCCTTCGGTGCGGAAATGCTCGCATGCCAGCCTAGTGCGTGCTGGTAAACGGAAGGGGTCGGCCGTCCTGGGCGGAGACGCATCGCGCCATGAATAATTATTAGCCATTGTGCATAAAGGAGACTAGGCTGGTCCCATGACAGTTTCGGTAGCGGTATCCGGGGCCAGCGGCTACGCGGGCGGCGAGGTCCTGCGCCTCCTGGCCCACCACCCCGGCGTGGAGATCGGCGCCATCACGGCGCACAGCAACGCGGGACAGGCGCTCGGCGCCCTGCAGCCCCACTTGAGGTCCCTCGCGGACCGGGTCCTCGTCGAGACGAGCGTCGAGAACCTGGCCGGGCACGACGTCGTCTTCCTCGCCCTCCCGCACGGAGCCAGCGCGGCGATCGCCGCGCGCCTGCCCGAGGAGACGCTCGTGATCGACGCCGGCGCCGACCACCGCCTCGAATCGGCCGCGGAATGGGAGCGCTTCTACGGTTCCCCGCACGCGGGAACCTGGCCGTACGGCCTGCCGGAGCTGCCCGGAGCCCGCGCGGCGCTCGCCGGAGCCCGCCGCATCGCCGTGCCCGGTTGCTACCCGACGAGCGCGCAGCTCGCCCTGGTCCCGGGGTTCTCCGCCGGCCTGCTCGAGCCGGACGACGTCGTGATCGTCGCCGCCTCGGGGACCTCCGGCGCGGGCAAGTCCGCCAAGACCCACCTCATCGGCTCCGAGGTCATGGGCGGCATGAGCCCCTACGGCGTCGGCGGCGGACACCGCCACACCCCGGAGATGGAGCAGGGCTTCTCCCGCGCCGCCGGCCGCCCCGTCACGGTCTCCTTCACGCCCACGCTGGCCCCCATGGCCCGCGGCATCCTCACCACGGCGACGGCGCGCGTCGTCCCCGGGACGGAACCGGCGGCATTGCGCCGCGCGTGGGAGGAGGCCTACGCGGGCGAGGAGTTCGTCCACCTCCTGCCCGAGGGCCAGTGGCCGCACACCAAGCACGTCCTCGGTTCCAACCACGTCCACCTCCAGCTGGCCTACGACCGGCACGCCGGACGCGTCATCGTGGTCTGCGCCATCGACAACCTCGCCAAGGGCACCGCCGGGGGTGCCGTCCAGTCCATGAACATCGCCCTGGGCCTGCCCGAGCACACGGGCCTGCGGATCGAAGGGATGGCACCATGAGCACCCACGAGAACGACCCCGCGGCCGGGAGCCCCGGCACCAGCCCCGCGGGAGTCACCGCCGCCCGTGGATTCCGGGCCTCCGGCGTCGCCGCCGGCCTGAAGTCCACGGGCCGTCCCGACGTCGCGCTCGTCGTCAACGACGGCCCGCGGCACGACGCCGCCGCGGTCTTCACGTCCAACCGCGTGGCCGCCGCCCCCGTGCACTGGTCCCGCCAGATCGTCTCCGACGGCCGGGCCGACGCCGTCCTGCTCAACTCGGGAGGGGCCAACGCCTGCACCGGGCCGGAGGGCTTCCAGAACACGCACGCGAGCGCGGAGCACACGGCCGGCCTTCTCGGCGTCTCCGCGGGCGACGTCGTCGTCTGCTCCACGGGACTGATCGGGGTGCAGCTGCCCATGGACCGCCTCCTGCCGGGCGTCGACGCGGCCGTGGCCGCGCTCGGCGACGGGCGCGGGGCCGGGGCCGGCGCCGCCGAGGCCATCATGACGACCGACTCGGTCCCGAAGGAGTCCGGGTTCGCCGGATCGGGCTACGTCATCGGCGGGATGGCCAAGGGGGCGGGAATGCTCGCGCCCGGCCTCGCGACGATGCTCGTCGTCGTCACGACCGACGCCGTGATGGAGCCCGCCATGCTCGATGCCGCCCTGCGCGCCGCGACGCGCGTCAGCTTCGACCGCGCCGACTCGGACGGCTGCATGTCCACCAACGACACGGTCGTCCTCCTGGCCTCCGGGGCCTCCGGGACGGCGCCGGATCCGGAGGAGTTCACGGCCGGGCTCACGGCCGTGTGCACCGATCTGGCGCTCCAGCTCATCCACGACGCCGAGGGGGCCGAGCACACCATCACGATCCGCACGTTCAACGCCGCGAGCGAGGAGGACGCCGAGGAGGTCGGCCGGGCAGTGGCCCGCTCGAACCTCTTCAAGGCCGCCATCTTCGGCAGGGACCCCAATTGGGGCCGCGTCCTCTCCGCGGTCGGCACCACTCAGGCGGCCTTCGAGGCGGACCGGCTCAACGTCGCCATCAACGGCGTGCAGATCTGCCGGAACGGCGGGATCGGCGAGGACCGCTCGCTCGTCTCCCTCGAGGACCGCGCGGTCCTGGTCGAGATCGACCTCGCCGCCGGGGACGCCGAGGCGAGCCTCTGGACCAACGACCTCACGCACGACTACGTGCACGAGAACTCCGCCTACAGCAGCTAGGACGCCCTGATGGACACTGCGGAAACGACCCGGGCCGACGCCCAACGCAAGGCGGAGGCCCTCATCGAGGCCCTGCCCTGGATCCAGCGCTTCGCCGGCACCACGATGGTGGTCAAGTACGGCGGCAACGCCATGGTGAACGAGGAGCTGCGCCGCGCGTTCGCCGAGGACATCGTCTTCCTCCACCACGCCGGGATCCACCCCGTCGTCGTGCACGGCGGCGGGCCGCAGATCAACGGGATGCTCGCCCGGCTGGGGATCGAGTCGGAGTTCCGGGGCGGGCTGCGCGTGACGACCCCCGAGGCCATGGACATCGTCCGCATGGTGCTCACGGGCCAGGTGGGGCGCGAGCTCGTCGGCCTCGTGAACTCGCACGGCCCCTACGCCGTCGGCCTCTCCGGCGAGGACGCGGGGCTGCTGCGCGCCGAGCGCACCGGGACCGTGGTCGACGGCGAGGAAGTCGACCTCGGGCTCGTCGGCGAGGTCACCGGCGTCGAGCCGCGGGCCATCCTGGACCTCATCGGCGCCGGGCGGATCCCCGTGATCTCCACGGTCGCCCCGGAGGTCGGCCCCGGAGGCGAGCCGACCGGCGTCGTCCTGAACGTCAACGCCGACACCGCGGCCGCCGCCCTCGCGGCCGCGCTGGGCGCCTCCAAGCTCGTCATCCTCACCGACGTCGAGGGGCTCTACGCCGACTGGCCGGACAAGTCCTCGCTCATCTCCTCGCTCACGGCCGACGAGCTGCGCGCCATGCTCGGCTCCCTCGAGTCCGGGATGATCCCCAAGATGGCGGCGTGCCTCGCCGCGGTCGACGCGGGTGTCGAGCGCGCCCACATCGTCGACGGGCGCCAGCCGCACTCGATGCTCCTGGAGGTCTTCACCTCCGCCGGCGTCGGCACCCAGGTGGTTCCGGGAGGCGCGGCATGAGCGCGGGCACGGAGGGAACGACGCCGGGGCGGGACGCCGGCGCGCAGGGCGCCGTGGGTGCCCCGGGGGAGGCCGGGGGACCGGCCCGGGCAGGGACCGCGGGTGCGGCCGACGGGCTGGCGGGCACCCTCGAGGGGCTGCGCAACGCGGAGCTCCTGGGGCGCTACGAGGGCTCGCTGCTGGGGGTCTTCGGCACGCCGCAGCGCGTGCTCGTCCGCGGCTCGGGCTGTACCGTCTGGGACGCCGACGGCAAGGAGTACCTCGACCTGCTCGGGGGCATCGCCGTCAACGCGCTCGGGCACGCGCACCCGTTGCTGACGAGCGTCGTCTCGAGCCAGCTCGCCACGCTCGGCCACGTCTCCAACTTCTTCACGAGCCCGCCCCAGATCGCGCTCGCCGAGAAGCTCCTCGAACTCGCCCAGGCGCCGGCGGGCTCGCGCGTGTTCTTCGCGAACTCCGGGACCGAGGCCAACGAGGCCGCCTTCAAGCTGGCCCGGCGCAACGGCGGGGGAGCGGGAGGGAGCCGGACCCGGATCATCGCGCTCGAGAACGCCTTCCACGGGCGCAGCCTCGGTGCCCTCGCCCTGACTTGGAAAAAGGCCTACCGCGAGCCCTTCGAGCCGTTGCCCGGCGGCGTGGAATGGGTTCCGGCCGGCGACGTCGAGGCGCTGCGCGCCGCCGTCGACGAGACGGTGGCCGCCGTGTTCATCGAGCCCGTGCAGGGCGAGGCCGGCGTCCACGGCTTCCCGCCCGGTTACCTTGAGCAGGCGCGCGCCATCACGCGCGAGGCCGGCGCGCTCCTGGTCTTCGACGAGGTCCAGACGGGGATCGGCCGCACGGGACGCTGGTTCGCCTCCGAGGGCGTGCTCCCGGACGCGATGAGCCTGGCCAAGGGCCTCGGCGGCGGGTTCCCGATCGGCGCCCTGATCACCTTCGGCGAGCACGCCTCCTCGCTGCTCGGGCCGGGCCAGCACGGGACGACGTTCGGCGGGAACCCCGCCGCCACCGCCGCCGCCCTCGCGACCCTGCACGTCATCGAGTCGCAGGGGATCCTCGAGCACGTGGAGCGGACGGGACGGGCCACGGCCCGGATGCTCGGCGCGCTCGACTGCGTCGAGTCCGTGCGAGCCCACGGCCTGCTGATCGGCTTCGACCTGGCCTCGGGCTCCGCTCCCGCCGTCGTCCGCCACGCCCTCGAGGCCGGATTCATCGTCAACGCGCCCGGCGAGCGGACCCTGCGCCTGGCCCCGCCCCTTGTCGTGACCGAGGAGCAGCTCGGCCGCTTCGCCGACGCGCTCCCCGCCATCCACGCCGCCGCACTCCAGGAGGAGAACGCATGAGCACCCCGACCGTCCGCCACTTCCTCGCCGACACCGACCTGAGCCCGGCCGAGCAGGCCGAGGTCCTCGACCTGGCCGCCGCGATGAAGGCCGACCGCTACGGCTGGCGCCCCTACGCGGGCCCGCAGACCGTCGCGGTCTTCTTCGACAAGACCTCGACCCGCACGCGCGTCTCCTTCGCCGCGGGCATCGCCGAGCTGGGCGGCACGGCGCTCATCGTCAACCCGGGGGAGTCCCAGCTGGGCCACAAGGAATCGGTCGCCGACTCCGCGCGGGTCCTCGAGCGCATGGTCTCCACGATCGTCTGGCGGACCTACGCGCAGTCCGGGCTGGAGGAGATGGCCGCGAACTCCCGCGTTCCCGTGGTCAACGCGCTCTCCGACGACTACCACCCCTGCCAGCTGCTGGCCGACCTGCTGACGATCCGCGAGCACAAGGGGCGCACCGAGGGGCTCGTCCTGGCGTACCTCGGCGACGCGGCGAACAACATGGCGAACTCCTACCTGCTCGCCTGTGCGACCGCCGGCATGCACGTGCGCGTTGCCGGGCCCGAGGGCTACCAGCCGGATCCGGCCGTGGTGGCCGCCGCCGAGGAGCGCGCCGCCGCCACGGGCGGCTCGGTCCTCGTCACGGCCGACGCCGGGGCCGCGCTCGCCGGCGCGGACGTCGTGGTCACCGACACCTGGGTGTCCATGGGGCAGGAAGAGGAGAAGGCGCAGCGCCAGCTCCTGTTCCGCGACTACGCGGTCGACGCGGCGGCCATGGCCCTGGCGGCGCCCGACGCCGTGTTCCTGCACTGCCTGCCGGCCTACCGGGGCTACGAGGTCTCCGCCGAGGTCATCGACGGGCCGCAGTCCGTCGTCTTCGACGAGGCGGAGAACCGGCTCCACGCCCAGAAGGCCCTCATGGCCTGGCTCATGGAACGCTCCGGGCTGGCCGACGGCGCGGGCCGGGTCCGATGAGCACCCAGGCGTCGCAGCCCTCGACGAAGACGGCGCGCCAGGCCCGGATCAAGGCGATCCTGGGCACGGAGTCCGTGCGCTCGCAGGCGGAGCTCGCCGTGCTGCTGGCCGGCGAGGGCGTCCAGGTGACCCAGGCGACGCTGTCCCGGGACCTCGTCGAGCTGGGGGCCATCCGGGTCCGCGGCGTCGACGGGGGGCTCGTCTACGCCGTGCGGGCGGAGGGAGGGGACCCGACGCCGAGGACCGGGCTGAGCCAGGAGGTGCTGGATGCGCGGCTGGCCAAGCTCTGCGCCGAGCTGCTCGTCACCGCGGAGGCCTCGGGCAACCTCGTCGTCCTGCGCACGCCGCCCGGAGCGGCGAACTTCCTGGCCCTGGCGATCGACCATTCCGTCCTGCCCGACGTGCTCGGGACGATCGCCGGCGACGACACCGTCGTGCTCGTGACCCGGGACCCCGCCGGAGGCGAGGAGGTCGCCGCGCGCTTCCTGGAGCTCGCGGACCCGCAGTAGGGCGGCCGCCTTGCACGTCATGCATAAGTATGTAGACTTGTGAATAACATTCACTCCCCGATTCCGCCGCGCCGGCGTATCCGGCACCCAAGGAGCACACCGTGACCGAACGCATCGTCCTCGCCTACTCGGGCGGCCTGGACACCTCCGTCGCGATCGGCTGGATCGCCGACGCCACCGGCGCAGAGGTCGTCGCCGTCGCCGTCGACGTGGGCCAGGGCGGGGAATCGCTCGAGACGATCCGCGAGCGGGCGCTCGGCTGCGGCGCCGTCGAGGCCCACGTCGTGGACGCGCGCGACGAGTTCGCGGACGAGTACTGCATGCCCACGCTCAAGGCCGGGGCGCTGTACCAGAACCACTACCCGCTGATCTCGGCGATCTCCCGCCCCGTCATCGCCAGGCACCTCGTGGCGGCGGCACGGCGCTTCGGCGCGGGCACCGTCGCCCACGGCTGCACGGGCAAGGGCAACGACCAGGTCCGCTTCGAGGTCGGCATCCAGACCCTGGGCCCGGAGCTGAAGTGCATCGCGCCCGTGCGGGACCTGGCCCTGACGCGCGACAAGGCCATCGCCTACGCGGAGGCCAAGGGCCTGCCGATCGAGACCACCAAGAAGAACCCGTACTCGATCGACCAGAACGTCTGGGGCCGGGCCATCGAGACCGGATACCTCGAGGACCTCTGGAACGCGCCCACCAAGGACATCTACGCCTACACCGACTCCCCGGAGTTCCCGCCCGCCCCCGACGAGGTGCTGATCAGCTTCCGGGAGGGCATCCCCGTCTCCCTCGACGGCGTCCCCGTCACCCCGCTCCAGGCCATCGAGCAGCTCAACCGCCGCGCCGGCGCGCAGGGCGTCGGCCGCATCGACGTCGTCGAGGACCGGCTCGTCGGCATCAAGTCCCGCGAGATCTACGAGGCGCCCGGGGCCATGGCGCTCATGGAGGCGCACAAGCACCTCGAGAACGTCACGGTGGAGCGGGAGCAGGCCCGGTTCAAGGCCACGGTCTCGCAGCGCTGGAGCGAGCTGGTCTACGACGGCCAGTGGTTCTCCCCGCTGAAGCGCTCGCTCGACGCCTTCATCGACGACACCCAGCGCCACGTCTCCGGCGACATCCGCATGGAGCTGCACGCCGGGCGCGCCACGGTCACGGGGCGCCGCGGCGACGCGGGGCTCTACCGCTTCGACCTGGCCACCTATGACACGGGGGACGCGTTCGACCAGTCGAGCGCCCGCGGCTTCATCGACATCTTCGGCCTGACGTCCAAGGTCGCCACCGAGCGCGACGAGCGCCTGAACCTGGAGGTCGCCCGATGAGCGCCAAGGACTCCGCAACCAACGAGGGCTCGCTCTGGGGCGGCCGCTTCGCAGGCGGTCCCGCCGACGCGCTCGCGGCCCTGAGCAAGTCGACGCACTTCGACTGGCGGCTGGCCCGCTACGACATCGCCGGCTCCAGGGCCCACGCCCGCGTCCTGCACACGGCGGGCCTCCTCGACGAGGCGGAGCTGCGGGACATGCTCGCGGCGCTCGGGCGGCTCGAGGAGGACGTCGTCTCCGGCGCCTACACGGCCGCGCCCTCGGATGAGGACGTGCACGGATCCCTCGAGCGCGGGTTGATCGAACGCGCCGGACCGGAGCTGGGAGGCAAGTTGCGCGCGGGGCGCTCCCGCAACGACCAGATCGCGACCCTGGGCCGGATGTTCCTGCGCGAGAACGCCCGGCTCATCGCCCGCGGCGTGCTGTCCGTCGTCGACGCGCTCGTCGCCCAGGCCCAGGCCCACCCGGAGGCCGCGATGCCGGGCCGCACGCACCTGCAGCACGCCCAGCCCGTGCTCCTCTCCCACCACCTGCTGGCCCACGCCTGGGCGCTGCTGCGCGACGTGCAGCGGCTCGCCGACTGGGACCGGCGCGCCGCCGTCTCCCCCTACGGGTCCGGCGCCCTCGCCGGCTCGTCGCTCGGGCTGGATCCGGAGGCCGTCGCCGCCGAGCTCGGATTCGACTCGGCCGTCTGGAACTCGATCGACGGCACCGCGAGCCGGGACGTGTTCGCCGAGTTCGCATGGGTCGCGGCGATGATCGGCGTCGACCTCTCCCGGATCTCCGAGGAGGTCATCCTCTGGGCCACGAAGGAGTTCTCCTTCGTCACCCTCGATGACGCCTATTCGACGGGCTCCTCGATCATGCCGCAGAAGAAGAACCCCGATGTCGCCGAGCTCGCCCGCGGCAAGGCGGGGCGCCTCATCGGCGACCTGACCGGGCTCCTGGCCACGCTCAAGGGGCTCCCGCTCGCCTACAACCGCGACCTGCAGGAGGACAAGGAACCGGTGTTCGACGCCGTCGACACCCTCGAGCTGCTGCTGCCCGCGGTCGCGGGGATGGTCGCGACGCTGAAGTTCAACACGGATCGGATGGCGGAGCTCGCACCGCTCGGCTTCGCCCTGGCCACGGACATCGCCGAGTGGCTCGTCCGCCAGGGCGTGCCGTTCCGCGACGCGCACGAGCTCTCGGGGGCGGCCGTGAAGCTCGCGGAGTCCCGCGGCGTCGAGCTGTGGGACCTGGGCGACGAGGACTTCGCTGGCATCTCGCCCGCGCTGACCCCCGAGGTCCGCAGCGTCCTGAGCACGGCCGGTTCCCTCGCCTCGCGCAACGCCCAGGGCGGCACGGCGCCGGAAGCGGTGGCCCGCCAGCTCGGGGCCCTGCGCGTCCAGCTGGCGGCCGCCCGGGACTACGCGGGCTGAGCCACGCTTCCCGGAACCGCCGCGCAACTGCTGGCGCGCCCCGCCGTCGTCCTGGCTCCGCTCCTGCTCGGGGCGGAGCTCCAGACGGGCCGGGGCGCCCGGGCCGTGCGCCTGCGGATCACGGAAGTGGAGGCCTAGGAGGGCGCCGCTGATCCCGGATCCCACGGCTACCGCGGGCGCACGGAGCGGAACCGGTCCCTCTTCGGCCCGCCGGGCACGCTGTACGTCTACCTCAGCTACGGGATGCACTTCTGCGCGAACCTGGTCTGCGGGGACGACGGCGCCGCCTCGGCCGTGCTCCTGCGCGGCGGCGAGGTGCTGGACGGGATCCGAGCCGCCCGACGGCGCCGTGGCGGTGTTGCGGAGGGCCCGGGACTCGCGAACGGGCCCGCGAAGCTCGCGCAGGCCCTGGGGCTCGACCTGGCCTGGGACGGCGCGCCCGTGGACCTCGCGCGGCCCGAACCCGCAGCCGACCCGGGGCGGGAAGCAGGGCGGCGGAGCCTGCGGCCCGGTCCTGCCGAGTCCGGACGCCGGTTACTCCTCTCCGGCGTCGCCGACGCCCCTCCGGACCGTTTGCGCACGGGACCGAGGGTCGGGGTCTCCGGCGCCGGGGGCACCGACGCGTACCCGTGGCGCTTCTGGCTCGACGGCGAGCCCACGGTCTCCCGCTACCGGGCGGCGAAGGCCTCCCGGGGCGCCGCCGGGACGGTCGGGGGACGGGCCACGGGGCCGATAGAGTAGTGGGGTGAATCCGAGCCCAGAGCCCATCGAATCGCTCCTGGACCGCCTGAGCGCCGTCGTCCCGGACCACCCCGTTCCCGGGGTCTCCTTCAAGGACCTGACCCCCGTGTTCGCAGACCCCCACGGCCTGCGCCGGGTCGTCGACGAGGTCGTCGCCCCCTTCGCCGGCTCGTACGACGTCGTGGCTGGGCTCGAGGCCCGCGGCTTCATCCTGGCCGCCGCGGCCGCCTATGCGCAGGGGACCGGCATGATCACCATCCGCAAGAAGGGCAGGCTCCCGCGGGCCGTCTACTCCGACGACTACACGCTCGAGTACGGCAGCGCGACGCTCGAGATCCACCGCGGCGACCTGGCCCCCGGCAGCCGCGTCCTGGTCCTCGACGACGTCCTGGCCACGGGCGGAACCGTCGGCTCCGCCTGCCGGCTCGTCGAACGCGCCGGGGGAACCGTCGCGGGCGTCGGGGTCGTCCTCGAGCTGCCCGCGCTCGGCGGGCGGCGGGCCCTGGCCGGCCGCCGCATCCACGCGCTGCAGCAGGCCTGAGAACACGGAGTAGACTTGTCTGTCCGCCGAACCGCTGGAGGAGCATCCATGCCAGAGTCACCGTCCCCCGTGACGGAGCTGGAACTCGAGCGCAGCTATGTCGCCGGGCTCTACGAGCGCCTCGACGAGCTGCGCGAGGAGAAGACGCGCCAACTGGCCCGCGTCCGCCGCGGCGGGGCGGTCGGATCACTGCAGAACGTGTCCGAACGGGACGCCTTCGCGACGATGTACGAGGACCGCCTCGCCCAGCTCAACGCCGTCGAGGACCGGCTGGTCTTCGGCCGGCTCGACCTCGAGGGCGCCAACGGGGCCTCCGGCCATGGCAACGGCGACGACGCCGGCGCCTCGGCCACGACGCGCTATATCGGCAGGATCGGCCTGACCGACCGCGAGCAGTCACGGCTCATGATCGACTGGCGCGCGCCCGAGGCCGGCGCCTTCTACCAGGCGACGGCGTTCGAGCGCCATGGAGTGCGCCGCCGGCGCCACCTGATCCTCAAGGGACGCAACGTCGTCGCCCTCGAGGACGACGTCCTCGACCCGGAACTGCTGAGCGAGCACGCCGAGCACCAGGGGGAGGGGGCCCTGCTGGCCGCCCTGCGCTCCAAGCGCACGGGCCGGATGGCCGACATCGTCTCCACCATCCAGGCGGAACAGGACCGCATCATCCGCTCGGAGCTGGCCGGGGTCCTCGTGGTCCAGGGCGGGCCGGGAACGGGCAAGACCGCCGTCGCGCTGCACCGCGCCGCGTTCCTGCTGTACCAGCACCGGGAGCGGCTCAAGTCCGCGGGCGTGCTCCTCGTGGGTCCGTCGTCGTCCTTCATGCGCTACATCGAGCGCGTGCTGCCCTCCCTGGGCGAGACCGGCGTCGTCATGGCGAGCCTGGGGCGGCTCATGCCCGGCATCCGGGCCGTGCCCGAGCCGGGCCGCGAGGCCGCGCGGATCAAGGGGCGGATCGGGATGGCCGACGTCGTCGCGCGCGCCGTGGCCAACCGGCAGCGGCTGCCCGACGGCGACCGCCGGGTCGTCGTCGAAGGGACGCCGCTCGTCCTCACGCCGCGGCAGGTCCGGCGGGCCCGGGACAAGGCGCGGGCCACGCACAAGCCCCACAACGAGGCTCGCACGACGTTCGTGAAGATCCTGGTCCGAGAGCTCGCCGAGCAGCTGAGGGACAAGCTCGAGGAGTCCTCGGGGACGGGCAACTCCGTCGACCGCGCGTACCTGACCGAGGACGTCCGCTCCTCCCGCGACGTGCGCATCGCCCTGAACCTGTGCTGGCTCCCCATGACGCCCGAGAAGCTCATCGCCGAGCTGTACGCCAAGCCGGAGCTGCTCGCCGCCGTCGCACCGGAGCTCTCGGCGACCGAGCGCGCCGCGCTGCGCCGGGACCCCGGCGCGCCGTGGACCGAGGCCGACGTGCCCCTGCTCGACGAGGCCGCCGAGCTGCTCGGTGAGCTGGACGCCTCGGCCGGGCGCGACGCCGCCCAGCGCGAGGCCGAGCACCAGCGCGACGTGGCGAACGCGACCCAGGCCCTCGAGAACGTCGACTCAGCCCTGCGCGAGATCGGCGTGGACGGCATCCTCGACGCCGAGGACCTCGCCGCGATGAACCAGGAGGGCGAGACCGTGCTGACCGCGGCGGAGCGCGCCTCCCAGGACCGCAACTGGGCCTACGGACACGTCGTGGTCGACGAGGCGCAGGAGCTCTCGCCGATGCAGTGGCGCCTGCTGATGCGCCGTTGCCCGCTCAAGTCGTTCACCGTCGTGGGCGACATCGCCCAGGCGTCCTCCGCCGCGAGCGCCACGAGCTGGGCGCAGGCCATGGCGCCGTTCGTGGGGGAGCGGTTCACGCTCGAGGAGCTGACCGTGAACTACCGGACGCCCACGCAGATCGCCGAGGCCGCGGCACGGATGGCCCAGGCGGCCGGCCTCGTCGTCTCGACGCCCAAGGCGGTGCGCGAAGGGCGCTGGGCGCCGGTCGTCGACCGGGTCCCCGCAGACGGCCTGCGCGCCGCGCTCGCGGCGGCGCTGCCCGAGGAGGTCGGCTTCGCCGAGGGCGGGCTCACGGCCGTCATCGCGCCGGCGTCCCGCTTGCGCGGGGCCCGTGCGACCGCCGTCGAACTCTACGGCCGCCGCGTGGGCACGGGCTCCGGGGGGCTCGAACAGGACATCGTCGTCACGACGGCGCAGGAGGCGAAGGGGCTCGAGTTCGACGTCGTCCTGCTGCTGGAACCGGACGAGCTGATCGCCGAGGCCGACGGAGGGTTCGGCGACCTCTACGTCGCGATGACCCGCGCCACGCAGCGGCTGCGGATCCTCGCCGAGGGGCGCGTCCCCGACGGCATCGTCGCGGACTGACGGCCGGGCCCTCCCTGCTGCTAGGTTTAAGGGCGTGTCATTGAGCGAGCAGAACCCCGCCCTCGCGGGGCAGAAGAACGATCCCACCTTCCCCAACATCTGGCAGGAGCTGAAGTGGCGTGGCCTGGTCCACGTGTCCACTGACGAGGCCGCGCTGGAGGAACTGCTCGCGGGGGATCCCATCACCTATTACTGCGGCTTCGACCCGACGGCGCCGTCGCTGCACCTCGGGAACCTGGTCCAGTTGCTGAACATGCGCCGGCTGCAGCTGGCCGGGCACCGGCCGCTCGGGCTGGTCGGCGGATCGACCGGACTGATCGGTGACCCCCGGCAGACCGCCGAGCGCGTCCTGAACACCAAGGAGACGGTCGCCGAGTGGGTCGCCAAGCTCCAGGACCAGGTCTCGGCCTTCCTCTCCTTCGAGGGGGACAACGCGGCGCGGATGGTCAACAACCTCGACTGGACCGCGCGGCTGTCCGCCATCGACTTCCTGCGCGACATCGGGAAGTTCTTCCGCGTCGGCACGATGATCAAGAAGGAGACGGTCGCCGCCCGCCTGAACTCGGACGAGGGCATCAGCTACACCGAGTTCAGCTACCAGGTCCTGCAGGGCTACGACTACCTGCAGCTGCACCGCGACTACGGCTGCGTCTTGCAGACCGGCGGCTCGGACCAGTGGGGAAACCTGACCAGCGGCACGGACCTGATCCGGAAGGTCGAGGCCACGTCGGTGCACGCCTACGGCACTCCGCTGATCACCAACTCCGACGGCTCGAAGTTCGGCAAGAGCGAGGGCAACGCCATCTGGCTCGACCCGGAGATGTGCAGTCCCTACGCGTTCTACCAGTTCTGGCTCAACACGGCCGACGCCGACGTGGTCGACCGCTTGAAGGTCTTCACCTTCCTGGACCGGGCGGAGATCGAGGCGCTCGCCGCCGAGGTCGCCGAGCGGCCGTCCGCCCGCAAGGCCCAGAAGGAGCTGGCCTACAACGTCACCTCCCTCGTCCACGGTGTCGAGGCGACGGAGAAGGTCATCGCCGCATCCGCTGCCCTGTTCGGCCAGGGCGTGCTCTCCGAACTCGACGAGGCGACCCTGCGGGCTGCCACGTCCGAACTCCCGAGCGCCGAGGTCGCTGCCGGCGGGCTCGGCATCGTCGACCTGCTCTTGGCGTCGGGGCTCTCCGAGTCCAAGTCCGCTGCCCGCCGCACCGTCGGCGAGGGCGGGGCGTACGTCAACAACCGCAAGATCGACGACACCGAGGCCGTGATCACTGCGGACGAGCTGCTCCATGGCCGCTACCTTCTGCTGCGTCGTGGCAAGAAGAACCTGGCCATGGTCGAGGTCGCCGGCTGAGTCGGGACGCGATCCGAGGCCAAGGGCCCGGTCCAGGTGTGAGCCACCTGGACCGGGCCCTTCTTCGTGGGGGCCTCACGTGGACCGTTGGAGCAGCGCCGGATGCGGCCCTATGGCGCCGGCCGTTACCCCTGGATCAGCGTCGTGGTGGGGATCGCGGGCGCGACACGCCCGGGCGTCATCGTCGATTTGTGGGGCCGCTCCGTCCCGTGTATTGTTTTCTGAGTCGCCGGGACGAGGACAGCGGAAACGCTGAAGATCGCGAGGCGGCCAAACCCCTTCCACTCGGACAGAATCCGGACGCTTTGAAGCGCCCGGCGACGACGAGCGGGAGGATCCCGGTTCCCGGGCCAGATCGAGTAAACACCGATTTGACACCGAGGAAAAGGGAGAATAAATTAGGAATATCGCTACGGAAGAAAAGTGAAAGAATACGAATTCTTTCAGGATTCAATCGCTCGGAACCGTAAGCAGCCTGTTGTTTGAGAACTCAATAGTGTGCCATGTTTGTTGACACCGATTTTTGTATTGGTGAATGGCTTTTCTGGTGCCACCCCCGTGGTGCTGGGAGGGTTTTTTGCCGGGATTTTTTGACTTGGTGC
>NZ_JBNWUK010000012.1:0-93072 GCF_050563205.1 Zafaria sp. Z1313 | reverse complement strand
CCCCCCGGCACGAACACCGGCTCAGGCAGGGCGCCTGTTGCTTCAGGGCCCAACAGTGTGCCATGGACCCGGGACCACCAACCCCCCACCGCTTTCCCACCCCACCCACACACCCCACAAAAAGGGGGCGCACGGACCAGGCGTACTCACGAACAGGGGACCAGCAAGATCCCAGGCCACGATTCATCGACATTCCACCCATGAGCGCCCGCCCGCCAACATCCGTGGCGGCAACGGGCAAACACTGAACACCACCACCAAAGGACATGCATCCCCGGCGGATAAGTGCTAGCTGCTCCTTAGAAAGGAGGTGATCCAGCCGCACCTTCCGGTACGGCTACCTTGTTACGACTTAGTCCCAATCGCCGGTCCCACCTTCGACGGCTCCCTCCCACAAGGGGTTGGGCCACCGGCTTCGGGTGTTACCAACTTTCGTGACTTGACGGGCGGTGTGTACAAGGCCCGGGAACGTATTCACCGCAGCGTTGCTGATCTGCGATTACTAGCGACTCCGACTTCATGGGGTCGAGTTGCAGACCCCAATCCGAACTGAGACCGGCTTTTTGGGATTAGCTCCACCTCACAGTATCGCAACCCTTTGTACCGGCCATTGTAGCATGCGTGAAGCCCAAGACATAAGGGGCATGATGATTTGACGTCGTCCCCACCTTCCTCCGAGTTGACCCCGGCAGTCTCCCATGAGTCCCCGGCATAACCCGCTGGCAACATGGAACGAGGGTTGCGCTCGTTGCGGGACTTAACCCAACATCTCACGACACGAGCTGACGACAACCATGCACCACCTGTGAACCGGCCCCAAAGGGGAAGGACTGTTTCCAGCCCGGTCCGGCCCATGTCAAGCCTTGGTAAGGTTCTTCGCGTTGCATCGAATTAATCCGCATGCTCCGCCGCTTGTGCGGGCCCCCGTCAATTCCTTTGAGTTTTAGCCTTGCGGCCGTACTCCCCAGGCGGGGCACTTAATGCGTTAGCTACGACGCGGAAAACGTGGAATGTCCCCCACATCTAGTGCCCAACGTTTACGGCATGGACTACCAGGGTATCTAATCCTGTTCGCTCCCCATGCTTTCGCTCCTCAGCGTCAGTTACTGCCCAGAGACCTGCCTTCGCCATCGGTGTTCCTCCTGATATCTGCGCATTTCACCGCTACACCAGGAATTCCAGTCTCCCCTACAGCACTCTAGCCTGCCCGTACCCACCGCAGATCCGGGGTTGAGCCCCGGACTTTCACGGCAGACGCGACAAACCGCCTACGAGCTCTTTACGCCCAATAATTCCGGATAACGCTCGCGCCCTACGTATTACCGCGGCTGCTGGCACGTAGTTAGCCGGCGCTTCTTCTGCAGGTACCGTCACTTGCGCTTCTTCCCTACTGAAAGAGGTTTACAACCCGAAGGCCGTCATCCCTCACGCGGCGTCGCTGCATCAGGCTTGCGCCCATTGTGCAATATTCCCCACTGCTGCCTCCCGTAGGAGTCTGGGCCGTGTCTCAGTCCCAGTGTGGCCGGTCACCCTCTCAGGCCGGCTACCCGTCGTCGCCTTGGTAGGCCATTACCCCACCAACAAGCTGATAGGCCGCGAGCCCATCCCCAACCAATGAATCTTTCCACCAACACACCATGCGGTGGCCGGTCATATCCGGTATTAGACCCAGTTTCCCAGGCTTATCCCAGAGTCGGGGGCAGGTTGCTCACGTGTTACTCACCCGTTCGCCACTAATCCACCCAGCAAGCTGGGCATCATCGTTCGACTTGCATGTGTTAAGCACGCCGCCAGCGTTCATCCTGAGCCAGGATCAAACTCTCCGTAAAAAAATACAGACACAACCAAACCCACAGGAAAATGCGGACCCAGCTGCACCAAGTCAAAAAATCCCGGCAAAAAACCCTCCCAGCACCACGGGGGTGGCACCAGAAAAGCCATTCACCAATACAAAAATCGGTGTCAACAAACATGGCACACTATTGAGTTCTCAAACAACAGACACATCCAGCCTCCACAACCAACCCAACCGGCCGGCTGCTGCGCTCTGGAGCAACTTTTCTAACTTACCCTTCCAGCTTCCGGGAGTCAAATCGACTCTCACTGCTGCTGTCCGGGTAGGTGGTGCGCGGGCCGTTCTCGCTGCCCTTTCGGG
Source organism: Zafaria sp. Z1313 (assembly GCF_050563205.1). Classification (NCBI taxonomy): domain Bacteria; kingdom Bacillati; phylum Actinomycetota; class Actinomycetes; order Micrococcales; family Micrococcaceae; genus Zafaria; species Zafaria sp. Z1313. Next base: position 90,917 of record NZ_JBNWUK010000012.1, on the reverse strand, counting down.
CTGCTCTCCGGCGTCCGGCGCGAGATAAAACTATACGCGCACTTCGGGCGGGAAGACAAATCGGGGCTTCCGCCGCACAAGAAGGCCCCGGAATCCGCGGGATTCCGGGGCCACGGGCACCACGTGGGCGTCCCGGCTAGGCCTGGGCGGCCTCGGCGTTCCTGGTGAAGTAGACCACACCGAGCGGAGGCAGGCTGACGACCGCGTGCGCGGGTTGGCCCTTCTCCTGCTCCGGCACCGCCACGACGGCGCCGGCATTGCCGACGCCCGAGCCGCCGTACTCCTCGGCATCGGTGTTCAGCACCTCGCCCCATTCACCGGCGGACGGCAGGCCCAGCCGGTAACCGTGCCGGGGCTCGCCGGAGAAGTTGGCGACCGCCACGAGCGGCTCGCCGGAGGCGGACCAGCGGATGAAGGCCACCGTGTTGCCGGCGCCGTCGTGGGAGTCGATCCACGTAAAGCCCGACGGATCGTTGTCCTTCTCCCACAGTGCCGGGCGCTCCGCATAGACGGCGTTGAGCCCGCGCACGAGCAGTTGGACTCCCCGGTGCTGGTGGGTGTCGGCGAGCCACCAGTCGAGCCCGTGCTGCTCGCTCCACTCGGCCTCCTGGGCGAACTCGGTGCCCATGAAGATCAGCTGCTTGCCCGGGTGGGCCCACTGAAACGCGAGGTAGGCGCGGACCTGGGCGAGCTGGCGCCAGCGGTCCCCCGGCATACGGCGCAGCAGCGAGCCCTTGCCGTGGACGACCTCGTCGTGGCTGATCGGCAGCATGAAGTTCTCGGTCCACGCGTACACGAGCGAGAAGGTGAGCTTGTTGTGGTGGTGCACCCGGTTGATCGGGTCCTCGCCCATGTACTCGAGCGAATCGTGCATCCAGCCCATGTTCCACTTGATGCCGAAGCCGAGCCCTCCGGAGGACGTCGGCCGGGTCACGCCGTCGAACGCCGTGGACTCCTCGGCGACCATCACGATCCCCGGACAGACCCGGTAAGCGGTCGCCGTGGCCTCCTGCAGGAAGCCGATGGCCTCGAGGTTCTCCCGCCCGCCGTGGACGTTGGGGTACCACTGGCCGTCTTCGCGCGAATAATCGAGGTAGAGCATCGAGGCGACGGCATCGACGCGCAGCCCGTCGATGTGGAACTCCGTGAGCCAGTACAGGGCGTTGGCCACCAGGAAGTTGCGCACCTCGTTGCGGCCGAAGTCGAAGATCAGCGTCCCCCAGTCGGGGTGCTCGCCCCGGCGCGGATCGGCGTGCTCGTAGAGCGGCTCGCCGTCGAAGCGCGCCAGCGCCCACTCGTCTTTCGGGAAGTGCGCCGGCACCCAGTCCAGGATGACGCCGATGCCCGCCTGATGCAGTTTGTCCACGAGGTACCGGAAGTCGTCCGGGGAGCCGAAGCGGGAGGTCGGCGCGTAGTAGCCCGTGACCTGGTAGCCCCAGGACCCGCCGAACGGGTGCTCGGCGACGGGCATGAACTCCACGTGCGTGAAGCCCTGCCAGGACACGTACTCGACGAGCTGTTCCGCGAGCTCGCGGTACCCGAGCCCCGGACGCCACGAGCCCAAGTGGACCTCGTAGACGCTCATCGCCGCCTGGTGCGGGTCCTTCGCCGCCCGCGCCGCCATCCAGTCCGCGTCCTGGAATCCGTAGTTTGACTCGGTCACGACGGAACCCGTCAGCGGCGGGACCTCCGTCTGGCGTGCCAGCGGGTCGGCCTTCTCCCGCCAGTGCCCGTCGCGGCCGAGGAACTCGAACTTGTAGACCGCGCCCGCGGCGACTCCGGGGATGAACAGCTCCCAGACACCCGAGTGGCCGAGCGAGCGCATGGCGTGCACGGAGCCGTCCCACGCGTTGAAGTCGCCCTTGACGCGGGCGGCCCGGGCGTTCGGTGCCCAGACGGCGAAGCTCGTGCCGGTGCTGTCGCCGAGCGAGGAGTGGTAGCGGCGCACGTGGGCGCCGAGCGCGGTCCACAGCTTCTCGTGGCGCCCCTCGCCGATCAGGTGCAGGTCCACCTCGCCGAGGGTCGGCAGGTAGCGGTAGGGATCGTCGACGGTCTGCGGTTCGCCGCCCGCGTAGGCGACCTCGATCCGGTAGTCCGGGACGTGCCCCTCGCGCCCGCTCGGCGGCAGAACGGCCACCCAGATCCCGCCGTGCTCGTGCCGCATGGGGAACGCGCCGTCGGCCGTGACGACGGCGACCGATTCCGCGAGGCGCCGCAGGGACCTCACCGTGAGGTGCCCGGTGGCGTCCAGGTGCGCACCGAGCACGGCGTGCGGCGCGTGGTAGGCGCCGTGCGCCACGGCCTCCAGCACGTCGCCGGCCACCGGCAGCGGCTGCGCCGGCGCGGAGGCCGGCGTGGAGGCCGGCGCGACCGCGGGTGTGGACGGTTCGTTGGGTGTGCTCATGACGGACAGTACCTCCTGGACGGCGGACGCCGGGACGGATACCCACGACGGCCGGTTTTGCAGCTCGTAAACGACTTCGTACAAGGCCTTGTCCAGCCAGAGCCCTAGGAACAGGGGCGATCCGGTGTCCACCGCGGTCCCCGACTCGGCCTCGTAGCCGGTCAGGAAGGCCTTGCGGGCGCGCGCCGACCACTCCCGGGCGGCGCGCTCGGCGTCCTCGGCGGCGCCGGGCGCCCGCGCCGCGATCGCGCCGGCGTAGTCGAAGGAGCGCAGCATGCCCACGACGTCGCGTAGCGGGACGTCGGTGCCCGTGCGCTCCCCGGCCGTGCGCAGCGGCTCCCCCTCGAAGTCGAGGACCACCCAGCCGCGCCCCTCGGCGTGCAGGACCTGGCCCAGGTGGTAGTCGCCGTGGATGCGCTGCAGCGGCGGGAGCATTGCGGCCGCGCCGTCGAGCCCGTCCAGGACCGCCCTGAACGCGCCCTCGAAGGGCCCGACGGCGGCGCCTGCCTTCTGCCAGCCCCACTGGAGGCGGTGGCGCAGGGAGTCCACGAAGCCGTCCCCTTCGGCCCCCGGGGCCGGCGCCGATCCGGCCACACGGGCCAGGTCGCGGTGCAGGCGGGCGGTCGTGCGGCCGATCTCCTCGGCCTGCGGCGTGAAGTCCAGCCCGTCCAGCGCCGCCGCGCTCGCGGTGCGCCACGCGTCCTGGCTGCCGCCGATGAACTCCCGCAGGACGCCGAGCGCGCCCGAGGCCGGGCCGTCGGGTCCCGTCCAGTCGGCGGTCAGCGAGCCGTAGGTCAGGGGCACGTCGAAGGACCCGCCGTCGGTGAGCAGCGAGCCGAGTTCGACGTCGGGATTGGTGCCGGTGGCGGGCAGGCGGAAGAACTTGGCGATGACGTCGCCCTCGACGGATTCGACGACCACGGAGGTGTTGGACTGCTCGCCGTGCAGCACGCCCGCCGAGATCCCGCCATCGAACGGCGCCCGCTCGTCGAAGCCGGCGGCCGCGTGACCGGCGAATCCGGGGCCCGCCCCGCCGGTGCGGACGAGCTCGAGCCAGGCGGCGACGAACGCGGGGTCGTGCGTGCCGTCGTAGACGTGCCACGCCGCGGCGGCCCGGCGGCCGGGCGCGGGCAGGACACCGATCAGCGCCTGCGGGGCGCCGGCGTCGTCCGCCGTCGTCTCGGCGGCCCCGAGCGGCACGCGGCGGTAGGACAGGGGGACGTGCACGACGGCGGACGGGACGGCGCTGGCCCGCGGCGCCGGCGCGTCGGGCGCGGGGACCGGGACGGCAGCGTCCCGCTCCGGGGCGGGAGACGCCACCGGGGAGGGAAACACGCCGAGGAGGACGGATTCGAGCTCGACCCCGTCGGCCGGCGAGGGCAGCGGCACCGTTCCGACGCGCCGGAGCGCGAAGCCCGTGCCGCGCTCGGGGAACCAGCGCTGGCCGCGCAGCCACGCGGAAAGCAGGTCCAGCAGCGGCGCGTCCTCGTCGGTCATGGTGCGGGCTCCTCCCGGCGGATCAACGGCATCGACTGGGTCGCCGGCGACTGGGCGTCGGAGCGCGGGGAGCGCAGCCGGAGCCAGAAGAAGCCCTGCGAACCCAGGGTCATCACGAGCCTACCGTCAGCCCCGATGGCCGGGAACACCGTGCCGCCGAAGACGTCGCGCAGGCCGCGTCCGGCGTAGTCCGGCAGGTCCAACGTGGTCGCCACCGGATGCTGGGAGAGGTTGTAGACGCACAAGACCGATTCGCCCTCGCCGTGATCGGCCTGCTCGGGCGGCAGCTCGCGCAGGAACGCCAGGACGCTCTCCGCGCTCGCGGGCACGTTGCGGTAGCCGCCGAGCCCGAAGACCTGGTGGCCGCGGCGCACGCCGAGGACCTGCCGCAGCCAATGCAGCATCGAGCCGGAGTGGGCGAGCTGCTGCTCGACGTTGACGTTGGCGAAGTTGAAGACGAGCGACTGGACCACGGGCAGGTACAGCTTGCCCGGGTCCGCCGTGGAGAATCCGGCATTGCGGTCGGGATTCCACTGCATCGGCGTGCGGGAGGCGTCGCGGTCCTCGAGCCAGATGTTGTCGCCCATGCCGATCTCGTCGCCGTAGTAGAGGAACGGCGAGCCCGGCAGGGCCAGCAGGAGGGCGTGGATCAGCTCCAGTTCGGCCCGGGAGTTGTCCAGCAGGGGGGCCAGGCGACGCCGGATGCCCACGTTCGCGCGCATGCGGGAGTCGGGCGCGTACCAACCGAGCATCGCCTCCCGTTCCGCCGACGTCACCATCTCGAGCGTGAGCTCGTCGTGGTTGCGCAGGAACGTGCCCCACTGGGTCCCCTCGGGGATCGCCGGGGTCTCCTCCATGGTCTCGATGATGGGCGCCGCGAGCTGGTCGCGCAGCGCGTAGAAGAGCTTGGGCATGATCGGGAAGTGGAAGCACATGTGGCATTCCGGCTCCTCGGCCGAGCCGAAGTACTCCACGACCTCGTGCGGGGGCTGGTTTGCCTCGGCGATGATGACGCGCCCCGGGTACTCCTCGTCCACGAGGCGGCGCAGCTCGCGCAGGAACGCATGCGTCGGCGGGAGGTTCTCGCAATTGGTCCCCTCCTCCTCGAAGAGGTACGGGATCGCGTCCGCGCGGAAGCCGTCGACGCCGAGGTCCAGCCAGTAGCGGACCACGTCGAACATCGCCTGGTGGACCTTCGGGTTCTCGAAGTTCAGGTCCGGCTGGTGGTGGAAGAAACGGTGCCAGAAGAACTGCCGGCGCACCGGATCGAACGTCCAGTTGGACTCCTCCGTGTCCACGAAGATGATCCGTGCGTCCTGGTACTTCTCGTCCGTGTCCGACCAGACGTAGAAGTCCCCGTACTCGCCGTCCGGATCGCTGCGCGAGGCCTGGAACCACGGGTGCTCGTCCGAGGTGTGGTTCATCGGCAGGTCGATGATGATCCGCAGCCCGCGGGCGTGCGCCTCGGAAACCAGGCGGCGGAAGTCCGCGATCGTGCCGAACTCGTCCAGGACGTCGTAGTAGTCGGAGATGTCGTATCCTCCGTCCCGCAGCGGGGACTTGAAGAACGGCGGGAGCCACAGGCAGTCCACACCGAGCCACTGCAGGTAGTCGAGCTTGTCGATCAGCCCGTCCAGGTCGCCACTGCCGTCCCCGTTGCCGTCGGAGAAGGCCCGGACCAGGACCTCGTAGAACACCGCCTTGCGGTGCCATTGGGGGTCGTGGGAGAGGCCGGGGGCGCTGAGCTGGTACGGATTGACCACTAGGCGTTCCTCCTGAGGTGCAGCACGTGGGCGGGTTCGTGGTGGGGGTCGAGGCGGACGTAGTTGTGCGCGCCCCACTGCCAACTCTCGCCGGTGAGCAGGTCGTCGACCGTGAAGCGGCCCTCCGCGTCGAGGTCCTCCGGACGCAGGCCGAGCGCCTCCAGGTCCAGCGTCACGGTCGACTCCCGGGCACCGTGCGGATCGGTGTTGACCACGACGATCACGGTGTCCACCGCCTCGCCGCCGCCCGTCCCCCGGGGCGCGGCCCCGGCGTCGTACTCCGCGGACAGCACCCCGGCGGGCGTGCGCGGACGGGACTTTGAATAGACGACCGTCGCGTCGTCCGTGCTCGAGTGCAGCACGAGGTTCTCGAGGGCGCCGAGCGCCGGATGCGATCGCCGGATCTCGTTGAGCCGGCGCAGGTACGGGGCGAGCGAGCGGCCCTGGGCCTCCGCGGCCGCGAAGTCGCGGGGCTTGTACTCGAACTTCTCGTTGTCGATGTACTCCTCCGCGCCCGGGCGGGCGACGTGCTCGTACAGCTCGTACCCCGCGTACACGCCCCAGAGGGGGCTCGCCGTGGCCGCGAGGACCGCGCGGATCTTGAACGCCGCCGGCCCGCCGAACTGCAGGTACTCCGTGAGGATGTCCGGCGTGTTGACGAAGAAGTTGGGCCGGAAGTAGGCCGGGCTCTCCGCCGAGACCTCGCCGAAGTACTCCTCGAGCTCGGGCTTCGTGTTGCGCCACGTGAAGTAGGAGTAGGACTGCTGGAAGCCGACGCGGCCCAGGGCGTGCATCATCGCCGGGCGCGTGAACGCCTCCGCGAGGAACACCGTGCCCGGGTGCGCCTTGTTGACTTTCGCGATGAGCCATTCCCAGAACCACAGCGGCTTGGTGTGCGGGTTGTCGACGCGGAAGATCCGCACGCCGCGCTTGATCCACAGCTTCACGACGCGCAGGACCTCGCGGCTGAGCCCGCGCGGATCGTTGTCGAAGTTCAGCGGGTAGATGTCCTGGTACTTCTTCGGAGGGTTCTCGGCGTACGCGATGCTCCCGTCGGCCTGCGTCGTGAACCACTCGGGATGCTTCGCGACCCACGGGTGGTCGGGGGAGGCCTGCAGGGCCAGGTCCAGGGCCACCTCGAGCCCCAGCGACGTCGCCTTGTCGACGAACGCCGCGAAGTCCTCCGCGGTGCCGAGGTCCGGGTGGATCGCGTCGTGCCCGCCCTCGGGGGCGCCGATCGCCCATGGCGAGCCCGGATCCTCCGGACCCGCGGTGAGCGTGTTGTTGCGGCCCTTGCGGTGCGTGCGGCCGATCGGATGGATCGGGGGGAGGTAGACGACGTCGAAGCCCATCGCCGCGACGGCGTCCAGGCGGTCGGCGGCCGTGCGGAACGTTCCCGAGACGTAGCGGCCCGTCACCGGATCGTAGACCGCGCCTTCAGAGCGCGGGAAGAACTCGTACCAGGCCCCGCGGCCGGCGCGCTCGCGCTCGGCCTCGATCGGGAAGCGGCCGCTCGAGCTCACGAAACGCCGGATCGGCGCCCGGCGCAGGACCTCGAGGAGCTCCTCCGAAGCGCCCGCGGCCAGGCGCGCCTCGACGGACGCCGACGCGTCGGCAAGCGCCGCGGCCGCGCGCTGCACGATGGCGACGTCGGCCGCCGTCCACGCCGGGTCCGGGTCCTCCGCGGCCCCGCTGAACAAGCGGGCCCCCTCGGCGAGCATGAGCTCCGTGTCCACGCCGGCCGCGATCTTCACGGTGGCCGCGTGGTGCCACGTGCCGTAGGGGTCGTCCCACGCCTCGACCTCGAAGGTGAACAGTCCCTCGGCCGGCGGGCGCAGCCAGGCCGTCCACGAGTCAGTGCCGGGAGCCCCCGGAGCCATCCGGACGCGTTGGAGCTCGCCGCCGTCGGCACCGTAGAGCACCGCCGTCGCGCCGAGCCTGTCGTGTCCCTCGCGGAAGGCCGTGGCGGTGACGCGGACGTCCTCGCCGGGAATCGCCTTGGCAGGGACGCGTCCCCCTTCCACGACCGGCTGGACCTGGGTCACGGGGATGCGGCCGTAGAGGGCCTGCTGTCCTTTGCTCACGAGGTAGACGCTAGCGACTTATCGCCGCCTTGGCCAAGGACCCCGGTCATTTTCCACGGTTTTACGGGAATGAAATACACGGGGCATGCCCGTGCGCTACGGTTCAGGGTGTGAAGGCGATTCGACGTTTTACCGTACGCACCGTCCTGCCGGAGCCCATTGCCGGGTTGGCCGCACTCGCGGCCAACCTCCGCTGGTCCTGGCACGAACCCACGGCCAGGCTCTTCCGGAGCCTGGACCCCGACGCGTGGGAACGCGTCCACGAGGATCCCGGCGCCCTGCTCGGGACGTTCGACCGGCAGCGGCTCGACGCCCTCGCCGCCGACGAGCGCGTCGTGGCCGAGGTGGCCGGGCTCGCCGCCGGACTGCAGGAGTACCTCACCGAGCCGCGCTGGTACCAGGGGCTCGACGACGCCCCGGCCGCCATCGCCTACTTCTCCCCCGAGTTCGGGATCACCGCCGCGCTGCCCCAGTACTCCGGTGGCCTCGGCATCCTCGCCGGCGACCACCTCAAGGCGGCGAGCGACCTCGGCGTGCCCATCGTCGGCGTCGGACTGCTCTACCAGGCCGGCTACTTCAAGCAGTCCCTGGCCCGCGACGCGTGGCAGCAGGAGACCTACCCCGTCCTGGATCCGCACGGCCTGCCCCTGACGCTCCTGCGGGAAGAGGACGGATCGCCCGCGATCGTCACCCTGCCCCTGCCCGACGGACGCCAGCTGCACGCGCAGGTCTGGCGCGCCGACGTCGGACGCGTCCCCCTGCTCCTCCTGGACTCCAACACGGCGCGGAACGACGACGCGGCCCGCGGCATCACGGACCGGCTGTACGGCGGCGGCGGCGACCACCGGCTCATGCAGGAGCTCCTGCTGGGCATGGGCGGCGTCAAGGCCCTGCGCGCCTTCTCCCGGATCACCGGCGCCCCCGCGCCCGAGGTCTTCCACACCAACGAGGGCCACGCCGGCTTCCTGGGCGTCGAGCGGATCCGGGAGCTCATGGACACGGGGCTGACGTTCCCCGAGGCCCTGTCCTCCGTCCGCTCCGCGACCGTCTTCACGACCCACACGCCGGTCCCGGCCGGGATCGACCGCTTCGAGGCCCTCCAGGTGGCGCACTTCCTGCGCGCCGGGCTGGCCCCGGGCGTGCCGCTCGAGGACATCCTCGGCCTCGGCGCCGAGAACTACGCCGGCGGGGACCCCGCCACGTTCAACATGGCCGTCATGGGGCTCCGGCTGGCCCAGCGGGCCAACGGCGTGGCGAAGCTGCACGGCCGCGTCTCGCGCGGGATGTTCTCCGGGCTGTGGTCCGGCTTCGACGCCGACGACGTCCCCATCGGCTCGGTGACCAATGGCGTGCACGTGCCGACGTGGGTCGACCCGAAGATCACCGAGTTCGCGCGGGAGCGCTTCGGCGCGGACGCCGTGACCGGGCGCGAGTGGGCGCGGGCCGCGGACGTGGACGACGCCGAGCTGTGGGGCCTGCGGCGCGAGCTGCGCATCCAGCTCATCGAGGACGTGCGGCGGCGCCTGCGCTCCTCGTGGCGCAAGCGCGGCGCCTCGGAGGCCGAACTCGCGTGGACCGGCTCGGTCCTGGACCCCGACGTCCTCACGATCGGGTTCGCACGGCGCGTGCCCACCTACAAGCGGCTCACGCTCATGCTCCGCGACCCGGACCGGCTCAAGGCCCTGCTGCTGCACCCCGAGCACCCGATCCAGCTCGTCGTCGCCGGCAAGTCCCACCCTGCCGACGAGGCCGGGAAGAAGATGATCCAGGACCTGGTCCGCTTCACGGACGATCCCGAGGTCCGCCACCGGATCGTCTTCCTGCCCAACTACGACATGCGCATGGCGCGGACCCTGTTCCCCGGCTGCGACGTCTGGCTCAACAACCCGCTGCGCCCGCTCGAGGCCTGCGGCACCTCCGGCATGAAGGCCGCCATCAACGGCGCCCTGAACCTCTCGGTCCTGGACGGCTGGTGGGACGAGATGTACGACGGCGAGAACGGCTGGGCCATCCCGACGGCACCCGCCGGGGCCTCGCCCGAGGAGCGCGACGACATCGAGGCCTCCGCCCTCTACTCGCTCCTCGAACGCGAGGTCGCCCCGCGCTTCTACGGCCGGGAGCCGGCCGTCTCGGCCGGCGCGGCCGGCCCCTCGGAGACGGAGTACGACGGCGTGCCGCACCAGTGGGTGCGGATGATCAAGCACACGCTCGCGGACCTGGGGCCGAAGGTCTCCGCCACGCGCATGGTGCAGGACTACGTCAACGGCCTCTACGTCCCGGCCGCCGGCTCGGGGCGCGCCGCGTCCGCCGACCGCCACGCCGCCGCGCGCGAGCTCGCCGCCTTCGGCGCGCGCGTCAAGCAGGCCTGGCCCGGCGTCGTCGTGGAGCACGTGGACTCGGTGGGCATCGGCGAGGAGCCGCGCATCGGCGACGCCTTCGGCGTGAACACCTACGTGCGTCTCGGCGGGCTCTCGCCGGACGAGGTCCTGGTGCAGAGCGTGCACGGCGCCGTCGGGGACGGGGACGACCTCACGGACACCGCGGTCACGACGCTCGAGCTGGCCGAGGACCTCGGGGACGGGCGCTACCTGTTCTCCGGCACCCTGCATCTGGAGCGCTCGGGCGCCTTCGGCTACGGGGTCCGCGTGGTGCCGAGGCACCCGGCGCTCGCCTCGATCGCGGAGCTCGGGCTCATCGCCCAGCCCCGCTGATCCCCGGAGGGGCCGGGAAGTGCTGGCCCGGCCGCGTCAGGCGCGGAAGACCGCGACCGAGTTCGCCTCGATGAGGTCGGACTCCCCGGGGTGCAGCACCGCGCCGCGGCGCCGCTCGGCCGCCGGGGCCGTGCTGAAGCGCAGCTCGAAGCCGGACAACGGGCGGTCGTTGCCGCGGAAGTCCCGCAGCGAGAGCCGCGTCGGCATGGTCACGGAGACGTCCTCGACGCCGCCGTTGAACACCACGAGCCCGTCGATCTTCCCCGACAGGGAGCCGAGCAGCAGCTGGACGACCCGGGTGTCCGGGTTGTTCCACTCCTCCTGCGGCATCGGCTGCCCCTGCGCGTTGAACCACAACAGGTAGGAGCTGTCCTCGCGCGACGGGTACGTGTAGGGCTGCCCGGCCAGGAACTCGCGGCGGATCTTCAAGAGCGCGCGGGTGGTCTTCAGCATCGCCTGCTGCTGGCCCGCGAGGTTCCAGTGCAGCCACGTCGTCTCGTTGTCCTGGCAGTAGGCGTTGTTGTTGCCCTCCTGCGTCTTGCCGAACTCGTCGCCGGCCGTGATCATCGGGACGCCGAGGGAGAGCAGGAGCGTGGCCATGACGTTGGACGCCGTTTGCCGGCGCTGCGACTGGACCCGCTCGTCGCCCGTCTGGCCCTCGACACCGTGGTTGAAGCTGTTGTTGTGGTTGTGGCCGTCCCGGTTCTCCTCGCCGTTGTCCTCGTTGTGCTTGCGGTCGTAACTGACCAGGTCGCGCAACGTGAAGCCGTCGTGGGCCGTGACGAAGTTGATGGACGCGAGCGCGCCGCGGCCGGACGGGGCGAAGACCTCGCGGGAGCCGGCGAGGACGCCGGCGAGCTTGGCCACGGACTGGCCCGGCTCTCCCGCGAGCAGGCGCCCGCGGTCGGCGACCCAGAACTCCCTCACGGTGTCGCGGTACTTGTCGTTCCAGTCGGCGAAGCCGCGCGGGAAGCGCCCGGTCTGCCAGCCGCCCATCGCCACGTCCCACGGTTCGGCGATGAGCTTGGTCCCGGTGAGGGACTTGCTCGCACCGAGGGCCACGAGGAACGGGTGCTGGGGCGTGAAGTGGTTGTTCACGGCGCGCCCGAGGGACACGGCGAGGTCGAAGCGGAAGCCGTCGACGTGGTACTCCTCGACCCACATCCGCAGCGAGTCCATGGCCATGCGCACCACGGCCGGCTCGTTGAAGTCCAGCGTGTTCCCGCATCCGGTCGTGTCGAAGTAGTGTCCGTCCGCCGTGTGCCGGTAGTAGTGGCCGTCCGCGAGGCCGCGCCAGGACAGCGTCTTCTGCTCCTTGCCGCCCTCGGCGGTGTGGTTGAACACGACGTCGAGGACCACTTCGATCCCCGCTGCGTGGAGCAGCTTGATCATGCCCTTGAGCTCGTCCTGGACGGCCTTCGGCCCGGCGGCCCGCGCCGCCGCCGTCGCGTACTCGGTGTGCGGCGCGAAGAAGCCCAGCGTGTTGTAGCCCCAGTAGTTGGGCAGCCCGAGCTCCTGCAGGTGCGGTTCGTCGACGTGGAAGTGGATGGGCAGCAGCTCCACCGTGGTGACGCCGAGGTCCGTCAGGTACTCGATCATCGCCGGGTGGGCGAACCCGGCGTACGTGCCGCGCAGCTCCTCGGGGACGTCCGGGTGCAGCATCGTCTGGCCCTTGACATGGGCCTCGTAGACGACGGTGTCCCGCCAGGGGACGTGGGGGCGCCGGTCCTGGCCCCAGTCGAATCCGGTCTCGACGTGCGTGCCCCAGTACGCCCCGGCGTCGTCCTCCTCGATGGCCCGCGCGTACGGGTCCACGAGGAGCTGCCCGTCCCCGGGCAGTTCGGCGCCGTGCGCCCAGAACGCGTAGCGGGCGCCGGGACGCAGGCCCTCGACGGTCCCGTGGTGGACGCCGTCGGTCTGGTCGAAGAGCCGGGCGCAGGCCAGCTCGCCGACGGGATCGGTGTACCAGACGTCGACGGATTCGAGCGCGGGCGCGAACACGGCGATGTTCACGGCGTCCGGAAGGTCCGGGACGCCGGGAGCGGCCTCGGCGACGCCGAGGGGGAAGGGGCGGGAGAAGTGCCCGTGGACGCCGTGAAGGCGCGCGGGAACCTCGTCGGTGGGTTGTGCCACGGCGGGTCCTAGGCGCTCCGGCGCCGGGAGACTTCGTAGAGGGTGATCCCGACGGCCATCGACGCGTTGAGCGACTCCATCGCGGAGTCGATCGGGATCGAGACGATCTGGTCGCACGTCTCGCGGACCAGGCGGGACAGGCCCTTGCCCTCGGATCCGACGACGATGCAGAGCGGCTCGGTCGCGAGCTCGAGGCCCGGCAGCTGGACGTCGCCGCCGCCGTCGAGCCCGATCACGTACACGCCGAGCTCCTTCATGGCCTTGAGCGCGTTGGTCAGGTTGCCCGCACGGGCCACGGGCACGCGCGCGGCCGCGCCGGCGCTCGTCTTCCAGGCGGAGGCCGTCATGCCCACGGAGCGGCGCTCCGGCACGATCACGGCATGGCCGCTGAACGCGGAGACCGAACGCACGATCGCGCCGAGGTTCCGCGGGTCCGTGATCCCGTCGAGGGCCACGAAGAGCGGCGCGTTGGCGATGTGCCCCTTGGCCGACCGCTCGACGGTCTCCTCGACGAAGTCCAGGGCGTCGGCGTACTGGTACGGCGGCACCTGCAGGGCCAGGCCCTGGTGCACGGCGTCGTCGGTCATCCGGTCGAGCTCGGCCTTGCTGGCCTCGAGCACGCCGATGCCGCGCTCGGCGGCGATCTTGAGCGATTCGCGGACGCGGTCGTCCACGTCGATCCGGGTGGCCATGTAGAGGGCCTTCGCCGGAATGCCGGCGCGCAGCGCCTCGACGACCGAGTTGCGGCCCGTGACGAGCTCCTCCGCGTTCTTCGACCGCCCGGCGGGGCGGCCGCCGCGGCCGGCGGCCTTGGCCGCGGATCGCTCGCTGAGCTGCTTGGTCCGGTAGGCCTTGTGGTAGACGCGGTCCTCCGCCTTGGGCGTGGGGCCCTTGCCCTCGAGCGACTTGCGGCCGTGGCCGCCCGTGCCGACGGTGGGTCCCTTCTTGGCCTTGCGGACGGTGCCGGGACGCTTGGGAGTTGCCATGGTAGTGGTTCCTTGGAGTGGGGTTCGGTGGATCGCGGTGGCCACGATGCCTACCGAAGAGCCATTTTACAGGCTCCGGGGCCCGCCCGGTGGTGGCGGCCTCCCCCGCGGGCTCAGGCCAGCTGCCAGCGAGCCCCGTCGGAGGAGTCCTCGACGGCGATCCCCGCCTCGAGCAGGCGGTCGCGGATCGCGTCGGCCCGGGCCCAGTCCCGGGCGGCCCGGGCCTCGGCCCGCTCCCGCAGCTGCGCGTCGACGAGCCGGCCGAGGGCGGCATCGGATCCGCCGGCCTGCGCGCCCGCGGCGGCACCGGCGTCGTCCAGCCCCAGCACCGCCGTCATCGCGCGGACGCGGCCCAGCGCCGTCGCGGCCGCCTCGAGATCGCCCGCGGCGAGGGCCGTGTTGCCCGCGCGCACGGTCTCGTGCAGCACCGCGAGGGCCTGCGGGACGTTGAGGTCGTCGTCCATGGCCGCGCCGAACGCCTCCGGGACCTCCTGCTCCGCGGGCGCGGTCACGCGCCCGGAGGCGTTGCGGGCGAACGTGTCGATGCGTTCGACGGCGGCGCCGGCCTCCTGCAGGGACGTCGGCTTGTAGTCGAGCTGGGAGCGGTAGTGCGCCTGCCCCAGGAAGTAACGCACCGTGCGCGGGCCGGCGGCGGCGAGCATCTCCTCGGGCGAGATCGTGTTGCCGACGGACTTGGACATCTTCTCGCCCTCGAACGTCACCATGCCGTTGTGCATCCAGAAGTTCGCGAAGCCGTGCCCGGCGGCGGTGGACTGGGCGAGCTCGTTCTCGTGGTGCGGGAAGCGCAGGTCCAGGCCCCCGCCGTGGATGTCGAACGAGGCGCCGAGGTACTTCCCCGCCATCGCGGAGCACTCCAGGTGCCACCCCGGCCGCCCCCGCCCCCACGGGCTCGGCCACGACGCCGTCTGGGGGTCCGCGGCCTTGTGCCCCTTCCACAACGCGAAGTCGCGGGGGTCGCGCTTGCCGCGCGGGTCGGCGTCGGGCGCGTCCTGCAGGTCCTCGACCTTCTGCCGGGTCAAGGAGCCGTAGCGCTCCCAGGAGCGGACGTCGAAGTAGACGTCGCCGGAATCGTCGAGGGCCGGGTAGGCGTGCCCCCGGTCGATGAGCTCGTGGATGAGCTCATGCATCTCCGTGACGTGGCCCGTGGCCCGCGGCTCGTAGCTGGGCCGGAGCACCCCGAGGACGTCGTAGGCCTTCTGGAACTCCTGCTCGAAGCGGTAGGCCAGGGCGAACCACTCCTCGCGGGCGCGGTAGGGCTCCTCGACGGGGCCGGCGAAGGACGCGGCCGACTTCTCGAGGATCTTGTCGTCGATGTCCGTCACGTTGCGCACCACGGTGACCTCGAGGCCGCGGTACCGCAGCCAGCGGACCAGGACATCGAACGCGATCGCCGACCGGACGTGCCCCACATGCGGCATGCCCTGCACCGTGGCCCCGCAGTAGTACAGACCCACGCGCCCCTCCTGAAGGGGGACGAAGTCGCGGACGGCGGCGGCCTGGGTGTCGTAGAAACGGATGCTCACCGCTCTAGGGTAGCCGAACGCCTACGCCCTGGGCCCGCCCGCCGCGGGGTAGACGAGGGCCGTCGCGTAGGCCGTGATCCCCTGCCCCTCGCCCTCGTAGCCGAGGCGGTCCGACGTCGTCGCGGTCACCGTCACGGGGGCCCCGGCGGCCGCCGTCAGGGCCGCGTCCGCCTCCTGCCGCCGCGGCCCGAACTTCGGCCGGTTGCCGACGAACTGGACGGCGACGTTGCCGATTCCGTAGCCCGCGGCGCGCACCAGCCGGGCGGCCTCGGCGAGCAGCGTTGCCCCGGAGGCCCCGGCGAACTCGGGCCGGTCCGTGCCGAAGTGGGTGCCGAGGTCGCCGATCCCCGCGGCGGAGAAGAGGGCGTCGCAGGCCGCGTGGGCGACGGCATCGCCGTCGGAATGCCCGGACAGCCCCCGCTCGCCCGGCCAGTTCAGGCCTGCGAGCCACAAGGGCCGCTCCTCCCCGTCCGGGGCGAAGGCGTGCACGTCCACGCCCAGTCCCGTGCGCGGCAGGACGGGGCCGGACGGCGTCATATAGGTCAAGGGGGGCCTCCTCGGGTCGGGGCGGGCGGCGAGGGCCTCGGCGGCGGCGAGGTCCAGCGGCGTCGTGATCTTCAGGGCCTCGGGCGCGCCGGGCACGATCCGCACGCGGTGCCCCAGGCGCTCCATGAGCAGGGCGTCGTCGGTCACGGCGGCCGAGGCGGCCTCGTCCCACCCGGCCGCCGTGGCGTGGGCGGCCAAGAGCGGTGCGAGCGCGAAGCCCTGCGGCGTCTGGACGGCGCGCAGCACCGAGCGGTCGGGCGTGGAGGCCGCGTACTCGGCTCCGTCCGGCCCGGGCGCGGCTTCCTTGATGGTGTCGACGACGGGCAGCGCCGGCACGACGGCCTCGGCCCCGTCGCGGAGCGCGGCCAGGACCGCATGGTGCACGCCGGCGGGGGCGAAGCAGCGGGCGGCGTCGTGGACCAGGACGTGCCGGGTCCCGGCGGGGACGGCCTCGAGCCCGGCCCGCACGGACGCGTGGCGCGTGGAGCCGCCCGGGAGACACACGACGCCGTCACGGGCATAGGGGGCGCAGACCTCGGCGAGCCGGGCGTCGTCGGGCGGAATCACCACGACGACGGGCACGCCGGGCAGGGCGGCGAGGACGCCGTCGAGCGCGTGGGCGAGCATGGGGCGGCCCGCGACGGGGGCGAGGGCCTTGGGCACGCCCGCGCCGAGCCGGGTGCCGGACCCCGCGGCGACGAGGACGACGGCGGTGCCGCCGGCGGTGGCGGCGTCCTGGACGGTGGGGGCGGGGGTCGGCACGCCTCTACCCTAGCCGTTCGGCCCCCTGCTCGTCCGGTGCCGGCGGGCCCAGGCGGTGGGCTACGGGATCGGCCGGGATGGTCCTGCCCAGGGGACCGGCCAGCGCAGCAAAAAGCCCGTCCACCGTGGGTGGACGGGCCTGGTGCCTTCAGGTGCGGCCGCCTAGGAGGCGAGCACCTCGTCGAGGACGCTTTCCGCCTTCTCCTCGTCGAGCTTCTTGGCCAGGGCCAGCTCGCTGATGAGGATCTGGCGGGCCTTGGACAGCATCCGCTTCTCGCCGGCGGAGAGCCCTCGGTCGTGGTCGCGGCGCCACAGGTCACGGACGACCTCGGCCACCTTGATCACATCGCCCGAGGCGAGCTTCTCCAGATTGGCCTTGTAACGGCGGGACCAGTTGGTCGGCTCCTCCGTGAACTCGGCCCGCAGGACATCGAAGACGTGCTCGAGGCCTTCCTGACCCACGACGTCCCGGACGCCGACGAGGTCGACGTTCTCCGCCGGCACCTCGATGGTCAGGTCGCCCTGGGCCACCTTGAGCTTGAGATACATCTTCTCTTCGCCCCGGATGGTGCGCATCTTGATCTCTTCGATCATCGCCGCACCGTGGTGAGGGTAAACAACCGTTTCGCCAACCTCAAAAACCATGTGGATAATCCCCTTTCCCGCAGACAAGTTTATCACGAAACTGGTGCAACATCCGGCGAGTTGCCGGGCCTGAGCGGGCCTCGGGGAGCATAATTCCCCCTTTCATTTGGCGGGCTTCGGTGGTATCGCGTGCGGTGATGCAGGACACCGCCGCGCGCAGGGACGCGGTGCCGCGCCGGTCACGGGCCGCTCCGGAATCATCAAAACGGGGACTCACCCAGTAGGCTTGGAGGAGAATGCCGCCGCGCCGGACCCGATCCGTCGCGCCGCACCACCCGAGACGACCCCGATGAGGAGTTTGTGCCGTGATCACCGCACAGAAGTTCCGTGGACGCCGCACCGCGGCCGCCCTCGCCCTGGGCCTGATGGCCGTGGGCGTGACCGGCTGCGGCGCGATCAACGCCCAGGCGACCGCCGAGAGCTACGCGCCGTCGGACGGCATCGTGTTCAACGCAGGCGACCTGAAGATCCGCAACCTCATGCTGGTGACCAACACCGCGGACGAAGAAGCCCGCGTGCTCGGCAGCCTCGTCAACACCACGGACCAGGACCAGACCCTGGTGCTCGAGGTGGCCGGCAGCAGCGTCACGATCGACATCCCCGCGCAGTCCACCAAGAAGCTCGAGGACGACGTCAACAAGACCATCCTCCCGAGCGCCGGCGCCGAGCCGGGCGCCCATGTCGACGCCTCCGTCAACGTCGGCGGTGCGAGCGAGTCCAAGTCCGTGCCCGTCGTCAACGGCGCGCTGGCCGAGTACCGCCCGTACCTGCCCGGCGGCTACGACGAGTCGACGGTCGAGCACCTGGCCCCCGCCGAGGAAGAGCACGGCTCCGGCCACTGAGCCGGCACCGCGCCGGCGACCGAAGGCCCCGGACCCCGCGAGGGGGTCCGGGGCCTTGTGCGTTGCGCCGGGCTCGGGCCGGCTCAGGCCTCGAACTTGTAGCCGAGTCCGCGCACCGTGACGAGGTGGGCGGGGTTGGACGGATCGGGCTCGATCTTGGAGCGCAGCCGCTTGACGTGCACGTCGAGCGTCTTGGTGTCGCCGACGTAGTCGGAGCCCCAGACGCGGTCGATCAGCTGCCCGCGCGTCAGCACCCGTCCGGCGTTGCGCAGGAGCATCTCCAGGAGCTCGAACTCCTTGAGCGGGAACGCCGTCTGCTCGCCGTTGACGCTGACCACGTGCCGCTCGACGTCCATGCGGACGGGGCCGGCCTGGACGGTCGCGGTGACGAGCTCGTCCGGCTCGCCCTGGCGGCGCAGCACCGCGCGGACGCGCGCGACGAGCTCCCGCGAGGAGTACGGCTTCGTGACGTAGTCGTCGGCGCCGAGCTCGAGGCCCACGACCTTGTCGATCTCCGAGTCCTTCGCGGTCAGCATGATGACCGGGACGCTGGAGCGCTGGCGCAGCTGGCGGCAGACCTCGGTGCCCGGCTGGCCGGGGAGCATGAGGTCAAGCAGCACCAGGTCGGCCCCGGCGCGGTCGAACTCGGTGATCGCGTCGAGCCCGTTGTCCACGACCTGGACCTCGAAGCCCTCCTTCTCCAGGAGGTAGGCGAGCGGGTCGCTCAGCGACTCCTCGTCCTCCACCACCAGAATGCGGGTCAAATCCTGCCTCCTTGTTGAACGGCACCTGCGGTGCCTGGTTCCCTGGCGGAGGACGACGCCGGTGCCCCGGCCTCGTCCGCCCCCTCCTCGTACCCGGGGAGCCGGACGGTGAAGGTCGAGCCCTGTCCGGGCTGCGACCAGACCGTCACCTCTCCGCCGTGGTTGGACATGACGTGCTTGACGATGCTGAGTCCCAGCCCGGTACCGCCGGTCTGGCGCGAGCGGGCCTCGTCGACGCGGTAGAAGCGCTCGAAGATCCGGTCCTGCTCCTCGGGCGGGATGCCCGGTCCCTGGTCGGTGACGGAGACCTGGACGAGTCCGTCGCGGGACTTGATGCCGACGCCGACGCTCGTGCCCTCGGGCGAGTAGCGGATGGCGTTGTCGATGAGGTTCCGGAACGCCGTCATGAGCAGGTCGGCGTCGCCGAAGACCTGGTCCTCGGACCGGCCGCCCACGTTGATCCGGATGTTCTTGCCCTCGGCGGGGAGCTTGTTGCGGTCCACGGCCTCGGCGATGATCTGGTTGACGTCGACCGGCCGGCCCTTGAGCACGACGTCGGCTCCCTGCAGCCGGGACAGCTCGATGATGTCCTGGACGAGGGCCGAGAGCCGCCCGGATTCCTTGTGCAGGCGCGAGGCGAAGCGCTTGACCGCCACCTCGTCGTCGGCCGCGTCCTCGAGGGCCTCGGCGAGGAGCGAGATCGCGCCGACGGGCGTCTTGAGCTCGTGGGAGACGTTGGCGACGAAGTCGTTGCGGATGGCCTCGGTGCGGGTGATCTCGGTGCGGTCGTCGGCCAGCAGGAGGATGTATTCCTCTCCGAGCGGCGCGGCCCGGACGTGCACGACGATGGTCCCCTGACCCAGCGGCCCCCGGGGCAGCTCGAACTGGCGCTCCTTGATGACCCCGTCCACGCGCACCTTGCGGGCCAGCTCCAGCAGCTCTCCGTGGACGATCGTGTGGCCGCGGACCAGCCCGTAGGCGTAGGCGGCCGGGTTGGCGCGGACCACGCCGTCGACCTCGTCGGCCACGACGAACGCCCGGCCGATCACGGACAGGATCTCGGCGGTGCCCTCGGGAAGCGTCGGCTCACCGACATCGGGCAGCACGACGCGGCGCCGCTGGCTGGCCCGGTAGGCCAGCAGGCCACCGATGCCCAGCAGCAGCCCGGCCAGGCCGGACACCACCACGATCAACGCATCATCCACGCCTCCAGCTTAGGCCCCGCCGAAACCCGCCCGACGCCGTTTGACGTGCCCGGAGGCCCGGTTCACCCAACGTTCACTTCCGCACCGACGCGGCTTCATCTAGTACTGTCACAGTAGGCGGTGATCCAGACCCGCGGCCGTCCAGGCGCGCGGGCCGCAGGCTATGAAAGGACGCATCCGTGCGTAAGGTTTTCCAGGCTGAGCTCCAGTCGATCGGCGAGGAACTCATCCAGATGTCCCAGCTCGTGGTCCAGGCCATGGAGCGCGCCTACGAGTCCTTCGAGTCGGCGGATACCGAGGTGGCCCAGGAGGTCATCGCGGCGGACGCCAAGATCGACTTCCTGCAGAACCAGCTCGACGAGCGGGCCATCGACGTCCTCGCCCTCCAGGGCCCCGTCGCCTCCGACCTGCGCATGATCGTCGGCTCGCTGCGCATGAGCGCCTCGCTCGAGCGCATGGGCGACCTCGCCCGCCACATCGCCCAGCTGGCCCGCCTGCGCTACCCGAACCAGGTGGTACCCGCCTCCCTGGCCGGCACGTTCAAGGAGATGGCGCAGCTGGACATCCAGATCGCCACGAAGATCGGCGAGCTCCTGGAGACCCGCGACCTCACGATCTCCAAGGACATCGCCGCCCTCAACGCGCGCATCGACGAGCTGCACCTGAGCGTGTTCCGCACCGTCGCCGAGGACTCCTGGACCGAGTCCGCCCCGACGACGGCCGACGTCACCCTGACGAGCCGCTACCTCGAGCGCTTCGGCGACCACGGCGTCTCCGTGGCCCGCAAGGTCAACTACCTCGTCACCGGCGAGTGGGACCCCGAGGTCACCGAGTACTAGGCCGTTCCCGGCGGCCCCCCCGGGGCCGCCGGCATCCGCCGCACCAACGCGAACGGCGCCCGTCCCCCACGGGGGGCGGGCGCCGTCGTCGTCCGGCTTGGGGCTACTTGCGGCCCTGGTTCGCGACCGCGTGGATATTGGCCGCGGCGGCCTCGGGGTCCAGGTAGCGGCCGCCGCGCTCGACGGGGGCCAGGTCCTCGTCCAGCTCGTAGACGAGCGGGATGCCCGTGGGGATGTTCAGTGCCGCGATGTCCTCGTCGCTGATGCCGTCGAGGTGCTTGACGAGGGCCCGCAGCGAGTTGCCGTGGGCCGCGACGAGCACGGTCTTGCCGGCCCTCAGATCGGGGACGATCGCCGATTCCCAGTACGGCAGCATGCGCTCGAGGACGTCCTTGAGGCACTCGGTGCGGGGGGCGTCGGCGCCGAGTCCGGCGTAGCGCGGATCGTCCGCCTGGGAGAACTCGGAGGAGTCGTCGAGGGGCGGCGGCGGGGTGTCGTAGGAGCGGCGCCACTCCATGAACTGCTCCTCGCCGTACTCGGCGAGGGTCTGCGCCTTGTCCTTGCCCTGCAGGGCGCCGTAGTGGCGCTCGTTGAGGCGCCAATCGCGGCGGACCGGGATCCAGCTGCGGTCCGCCGCCTCGAGCGCGAGGTTGGCCGTGGTGATCGCGCGCTGCAGCACGGAGGTGTGCAGGACGTCCGGCAGCAGCCCGGCCTCGACCAGCAGCTCGCCGCCGCGGACGGCCTCGGACCGGCCCTGCTCGGTGAGCGTCACGTCGTACCAGCCGGTGAACAGGTTCTTCTCGTTCCAATCGCTCTGCCCGTGGCGGAGCAGGATCAGGGTGTAGGTCATGCCCCCATCCTAACGACGGCGGGGCCGCGCCCGCCGCACATGACGGCGGCCCCGTCGGCGGAACGCGGGCAACGCCACGGGGCCGTCGCGGCGCACCGGGGAACCGGCCGCCTCGGGCTCGCCGGGGTCCTGCGCCACCGGCGGCCTACGATGGTCTCGTGGTGCAGAAGGCGGAACGGCTCGGCGGGCGCACGGGCACCGGACGCCCGCTTGGCAATGTGACGCGCGGCACGACGGCGGCCAACAGGATGCGCCGCGTCGACCGCTGGATCGCGGGCACCCAGGCCGGCCGGCTGCGCGCGGCGGGTCCGGCCCCGCTCGCCGTCGACCTGGGCTACGGGGCCTCCCCCGCGACGGCCGTCGAGCTCTTCCGCCGGCTCCGCACGGTCCGCCCCGACGCACGCCTCACGGGACTCGAGATCGAGCCCGGCCGGGTCGAGCGCGCCCGCGCCGCCGCCGAGGAGGGCCTGGACTTCCGGCTCGGCGGCTTCGAACTGCCCGTGGACGGGCACCCCGTGCTCGTGCGGGCGTTCAACGTCCTGCGCCAGTACGAGGAATCGGACGTCGACGCGATCTGGTCCACCCTCCGGGCCCGGCTGGCCCCGGGCGGGCTGATCGTCGAGGGAACCTGCGACGAGATCGGGCGCCGCGCGGCCTGGGTCGGGATCGGCGCCGAGGGGCCGGAGACGTTCAGCCTCGCGCTGCGCTTCGGGGCCTTCGGGCTGCCGTCCGACGTCGCGGAGCGCCTGCCCAAGGCGCTCATCCACCGCAACGTCCCCGGCGAGCCGGTGCACTCGTTCCTGCGGGCGGCCGATGCCGCGTGGCTCGCGGCCGCGCCGCTCGCGTCGTTCGGGAACCGGCAGCGGTGGATCCGGATGTGCGAGTCGCTGCGCGGCACGGGGTGGCCCGTGCTCCATGGACCGGCGCGGTGGCGGCTCGGCGAGCTGACCGTCGACTGGGCGTGCGTGGCCCCGGCGTAGCCGCCGACCTCGCGGCCGCGGCCTAGTAGTTGTAGTAGCCCGTGCCCTTGCCGGAGACGGCGGGGCGGACGTCGGCGAGGTAGACGCACACGATGCAGGCCGCCACGAGCATCAGGATCCCGCCGCCCCCGCCGCCGGCGACGCTCAGGAGGGCCACGCCCGTGGAGACGCCGTTGAGCGCCATCCAGAATCCCTTGGTGCGCTTGTCCTCGCGCTGGAAGTTCGCGGCCGGATGGCGCAGGTTGTCCAGGAACGCCCAGAGGGCAAGGCCCAGGACCACCAAGCTCAGCGCCTGGAAGAGGTACATCTCGAAGGTGTATGCCATGACCACGGTCCCAGTCTAGACGGCGCCCCCGCCGCCGGGCCGCTAGCGGCCCGCACCGCGTGGCGGCCCGGCAGGACGGACCCGGGCCCGGCCGGAGGGCGGCTTACGCGCACTGCGGCCGTCCGGCGTCGTCCCCGCCACCGGCCTGGCGGCCCGGATCAGAGTGCCGTCAGCGCCTGCTCGAGGTCCCTCCACAGGTCCCCGGCGTCCTCGATGCCGACGCTGAGCCGGATGAGGGCGTCGGGGACGGACGCGGGCTCCGAGGGGTGGCGGCGGCGGCGTTCGGCGAGCGATTCGACGCCGCCGAGGCTCGTCGCGGGCGTCCAGAGCCGGAACGCGGCGAGCACCCGTTCGGCGGCCTCGGAGCCGCCCGGAACGGTGAAGGCCAGGATCGAGCCGAAGCCGTCCATCTGCTCCGCCGCGCGCGCGTGTCCCGGGTCGCCGGCGAGCCCCGGGTAGCGGACGGACTCGACCGCGGGGTGCTCCGCGAGCCGGGCTGCCAGCTCGCCCGCGCTCTGTTCCGCACGGCGCACACGCAGGGCCAGGGTGCGCAGCCCGCGCAGCGCGAGCCAGGCCTCGAACGGGCCCGGGATGGCCCCGTGCAGGCTGCGGTGGGCGTGGAGGCGGGCGCGCAGGGCCTCGTCGTTGGTCAGGACCATGCCGAGGACGACGTCGGAATGCCCGCCCAGGTACTTGGTCGCCGAGTGCAGGACGACGTCGGCGCCGAGCCCCAGAGGGCGCTGCAGCAGTGGCGTGGCGAACGTGTTGTCCACGATGCTCACGGCACCGGCGGCGCGGGCCGCGGCGGCC
Organism: Zafaria sp. Z1313; assembly: GCF_050563205.1. Taxonomy (NCBI): domain Bacteria; kingdom Bacillati; phylum Actinomycetota; class Actinomycetes; order Micrococcales; family Micrococcaceae; genus Zafaria; species Zafaria sp. Z1313. Next base: position 67,227 of record NZ_JBNWUK010000012.1, on the reverse strand, counting down.
AGCGCGCGGAGGTCGGCGACCTCCAGCATGGGGTTGGTGGGGCTCTCGAGCCAGACGGCGTCAGCGCCCTGGATCAGCGCGGCGGTCGCCTCCGTGTCCTCGACGTCGGCCGTGCGCACCGTCAGCGCGCCGCGCTCCTCGAGCTCCTGCAGCAGGGCGAGCGTGCCGTTGTAGGAGTGGCGGGGCACGACGACGGTGCCGCCAGCGGGGACGAGGGCCAGGGCGGCGGCCACGGCGGCCATGCCGGAGGCGAAGGCGAGGCCCGGCAGCGTGGACTCCTCGAGGGCCGCGACGGCCTCCTCGAGCGGGTCCCACGTGGGGTTGGAGAAGCGGCCGTAGACGCGCTCCCCCGCGCCCGGGGTGCCCGTGCCGACGAAGGTCGACGAGAGCACGATCGGCGGGTTCACGGGGGCGTCCGCCACGCGGGGCGGGCGCCCGGCGGCGACGGCGACGGTCTCGGGAGAGAGCCCGGCCGCGTGCGGGGCCGGGGAGGCGTTGAGCTGCATGGAAGCCACAGTAGCGCCGCGCGATATCCCCAGCCGACGCCGTGGCCGACTGTGACGGCGGGACGAACGGCTAGGCTGGGCGGGTGACTTCCAAGCCCCCACCGACGCCGGCCGGCGGACTGTTCATCGTCTTCGAGGGCGGCGACGGCGCCGGCAAGTCCACGCAGGCCGCGCTCCTGGCCGCGTCCCTGGAGTCCGCCGGCCGGACCGTGCTGCGCACGCGTGAACCGGGCGGGACACCGATCGGCGAGAAGCTCCGCTCCCTCATCCTGGACCACGGCCACGGCACGGTCGACGCGCGCACCGAGGCGCTCATGTTCGCGGCCTCGCGCGCGGCGCACGTGGAGCAGGTCATCCGCCCGGCCCTGGCGGCCGGGACCGTGGTGGTCTGCGACCGCTACGTCGACTCCTCCGTCGCCTACCAGGGCGTGGGCCGCGGCCTCGGCACCGACGAGGTGCTCGCCGTCAACCGCTGGGCCACCGACGGGCTCCTCCCCGACCTCACCGTGCTCCTGGACGTCGCCCCGGAAGCCGGGCGCCGGCGTCGTACCGCGGGCACGGCCGCCGAGGACCGGCTCGAGTCCGAGCCCGACGACTTCCATGCGCGCAACCGCGCGGCCTTCCTGGCCCTCGCCGATGCCGACCCGGGGCGCTACCTGGTCCTCGACGCCGCCCTGCCGGTCGACGAGCTGGGCGCGCTCGTGCGGGAGCGGATCGCGGGGCTCGCCGACCGGAGCCGGGTGGCGCCGTGAGCGTCTGGGACGAGCTGCCGGGGCAGGAGGCCGCGGTCTCCCAGCTGCGCCGCGCCGTCGCGGAGGGCAACCCCACGCACGCCTGGCTCTTCACCGGCCCGCCCGGCTCCGGGCGCTCCAACGCCGCGCGGGCCTTCGCCGCGGCCCTGCAGTGCCAGGCGCCGGATCCGGCCGCGCGCGGCTGCGGCGAGTGCCCGGCGTGCCGCACCGTCCTGGCCGGCACCCACCCGGACGTGTCGATGGTGACCACGGAGAACGTCAGCTACGCGATCGCCGACGTGCGCGAGCTGATCGGCAAGGCCCAGGACCGGCCCTCCGGCGGCAAGTGGCGCGTCGTGGTCATGGAGGACGCCGACCGCATGGCCGAACGCACCACCAACGTGCTGCTCAAGGCCATCGAGGAACCGCCCCCGCACACCGTCTGGATCCTCTGCGCACCAAGCCCCGCCGACGTCCTCGTGACGATCCGCTCGCGTTGCCGCCCCGTGGGGCTGCGCGTCCCCGCCCGCGAGGCCGTCGCCGAACTGCTCGTGCGGCGCGACGGGCTGACCCCGGAGCAGGCGGAGTTCGCCTCGCGGGTCTCGCAGAGCCACATCGGGATCGCGCGACGGCTCGCGCGCGACGAGGGCGCCCGCCAGCGCCGCGACAGGACGGTGCGTATGCCGCTCGCCCTGCGCTCGGTCGCCGACGCCGTGCTCGCCGCCGCGGCGCTCGTGGAGCTGTCCACGGCGGAGGCGACGGCGTCCGCCGAGGAACGCGCCACGGCCGACGCCGCGGCCCTGCGCGAGGCGCTCGGGCTCGAGGAGGGCACCGCCGTCCCGCCGCAGCTGCGCAGCCAGTTCAAGCAGCTCGAGGAGTCCGCCAAGCGGCGCGCGCGGCGCGGGGTCAACGACTCGCTCGACCGCTCGCTCATCGACCTGTCCACGTTCTTCCGCGACGTCCTGACCCTCCAGCTGGCCACGGGCACGGAGCTCGTCAACGACTACCTCGCGTCCGAGCTGGCCTCCTACGCCGAGCGCTCCACGCCGGAGCAGACGCTCGCCAAGATCGACATGATCGGCGAGGCCCGGAAGCGGATCGGCGCCAACGTGCAGCCGCTGCTGGCCATGGAGGCCATGATGGCCGGACTCCTGGCGCACCGGTGAGCCGACCATGACCGGAAGCCGAGACGGCCGCCGCGCCGCCACGACCCCCCAGGAGCCACGCGTGAAGATCCCCTCCCGATTCCGGACGCCCCGGCGGACGACCGTCGCTGCGGCCGCCGTCGTCGCCCTGGTGCTGACCGGCTGCGTGCCGCTGGATCCCGGGACGGGCCAGGGCGGCGGACAGGCCTCGCAGCCCGGCGCCGTGATGCCCTCTGCGCCCGCGGACCTCGAACGCTTCTACACGCAGGAGCTCGAGTGGAGCAGTTGCGAGGGCTCGTTCGACTGCGCGAGCGTCGAAGTGCCCCTGGACTATTCCCGGCCCGAGGCGGAGACGATCGAGCTGGCCGTGATCCGCAAGCGGGCCGCGAAGCCGCAAGGCAGCCTCCTCGTGAACCCCGGCGGGCCGGGCGCCTCCGGCGTGGACACGGTCCGCGATGCGGGGACCCTGATGTTCTCGAGCGCCCTGCGCGAGGGCTTCCACCTGGTCGGCTTCGACCCGCGGGGCGTGTCCCGCTCCGCACCGGTGACCTGCCGGACGGACGCGGAACGGGACGCCGACCGGGCGACGCTCTTCAGCGACTCCGAGGAGGACCAACGCCGGGTCGAAGAGTACCTCGCCGAGTTCGCGGCCCAGTGCGAGGAGCGCACGGGGCTGCCGCTCGCCTTCGTCGACACCGTGAGCGCCGCCCGCGACCTGGACATCCTGCGGGCCGTCAACGGCGACGCGAAGCTGAACTACCTCGGCTATTCCTACGGCACGCGGCTGGGGGCGGCGTATGCCGGGCTGTTCCCGGAGAACGTGGGGCGCATGGTCCTCGACGGCGCCATGGACCCCTCCCTCACCATGGAGGAGACCACGCTCGGCCAGGCGGAGGCCATGGAGTCCTCGCTGCGCGCCTACCTTGCCGAATGCCTGCGGAGCGCCGAGTGCCCCTTCTCCGGTGACGTCGACGACGCCGTCGAACAGCTGCACGAGCTGATGCGGGACGTGGACTCCCGGCCCCTCACCACGGGCGACGGACGCGTGTTCAACGTCGGCGAGCTCGTCAGCGGGGTCCTGATGGCGTTCTACGACGAGGGCTGGTGGCCCACGCTCACGAGCGCCCTGGCGGGCCTGTTCGGCGGCGATCCCGATCCCCTCATGGCGCTGGCCGATACGAGCGCGGGCCGCAACGAGGACGGCTCGTACACGGGCAACGCGGCGGCCGCGTTCTACGGCGTGAACTGCCTCGACTACCCGATGACCACCGACGAGGAGGGCATGGACGCCGACGCCGAGGAGCTCATGGAGGCCTCTCCGACGTTCGGGGAGTTCCTCGCCTACGGCGGCGCGGTCTGCGCGCACTGGCCCTTCCCGAGCACCGGCCAACCGGCACCCGTGGAGGCGCCGGGAGCGGCGCCGATCGTGGTCATCGGCACCACGGGCGACCCGGCGACGCCCTATGACTGGGCGGTCGCGCTGAGCGGCCAGCTCGCCTCCGGCGTCCTGGTCTCCTACGAGGGCCACGGCCACACCGCCTACGGGCGCAGCAACCAGTGCATCGAGCGCGCCGTGGACCGCTACTTCCTCGACGGAACGGTGCCGGAAGACGGGCTCGCTTGCTGAACCGGAGCCGGCCACGGCCAGCCAGCGACGCGGCCCGTCCGCCGTTTTGACCTGCCGCGAGCGGATCCTCTAAAGTAGGTGCTTGCGGCCGTCAGGCCGTGAGGCCTCCTTAGCTCAGTCGGTAGAGCGTTTCACTCGTAATGAAAAGGTCACCAGTTCGATTCTGGTAGGGGGCTCGGATCCGTGAGGGGCCCGCCGGACGGCGGGCCCCTCACGCGTTGTCCGGGTCCGGACGTTCCCAGCGGACGGCGTGCCGGGAAAAGAAGCGCTTCGAGCCGGAGTCGGCGGCCGCCTCCCGCAGCGACGCCCCGCCCGGCGGAGGCTCGGGACCGTGGCGCAGCTGCTCGGCCTCGTCCAGCAGCCGCTGCCGCCGCTCGAGGTCCATGACCTTCTTGACCGCGATGAAGCACAAGCGGCCGCCGGCGTCGAAGCGCAGCAACGCCCCGCCGCGCATCACGACGCTTCCGGCGGTACGCAGCCCCAGCTTCCTCGCCTCGGCGGCGGGGAGGACGTATTCCTGGACCACGGAGGCGCCGAGTTCCTGGACGACGAACCCGTCCGGGCTCACGCGGGTGGAGAACCGCACGCGGTCCACCATGATCCGCTGGCCCGCGTTGAGCTGCAGGTGCTCGAGGAGGGCCCGGTTGTTCCAGCAGAACTTGACGATCTCCTCCCCGCCCGCATCGAGCGTGCCCGGCCTCAGACCGTACTCGAGCCGCCCCATCCGTGCGCCCGACCGGAGCACGGCGTCCGCCTCCACCACGAGCCCGACCTCCGCGAACGCCTGCCGCAACACGGCCCGGTAGGCGCGGTCGTCGCTGGGGACCACGACGAGGTCGGCCGCGAGGAGCCCCCGGACCAGGTCCTCGATGTCGACATCGACGGGCGGCATGTAGGACAGGCCGCGGATCAGCATGCGCCGCAGGTGGGCGCCGATCTCCGCGCCGGCCTCGGCGGCGACGTAGACGCTCGCCCGCCCGCCGGGGACATCCAGCCGGCGTCCCCACAACACGAGCGCCGCCCGCATCATGGCGTAGACGAACCCGCTCGCCCGCGCGTAGGGCGACGGATCGGACCTCCAGCCCGCTGCCGGCGGAGCGCCCGCGTCCCGGATCGACCCGCCGCGGGCCTTGAAGTTCCCGGCGAAGGAGAGCAGCCCGGAGCCGTGGATGGCCTCCTCGAGCCGGGCGAGCATGCGCGGTGTGGGGTGCAGGGGGTCCGAGCCCGGCACGAGCGCGGCGAGCTTCTCCCCGATGAGCTTCTCCACGACTTCGCGCGAGGACATCACGGACAGCAGGGCGACGAGGTCCGCGACGGCCTCGTGGACGGCGTACTGGTCCAGGGTCGCGTGGCGGTCCGTCCACCGCGGCCGGAGCCCGTGCAGGATCGCGTGGACGACCTCGTGCGTGACGACGTCCCGGTGGCAGGCCATCGACCAGATCCCGTCCGGCTCCTCCCCGAACTCGACGATCTGCTGCACGGGGTCGTAGCGCGTCTCGTGGTGGACGGCCGGGTCGAGGTGCACGCGCAGCACGAGCCGGCTGTCCAGGGCGAACGGGACCCGGCGGCCCAGGCTGCGCTCGAACACCGCCAGCGTCTCGGCCGCGACGGCGTAGGCGTGCTGGGCGAGGAAGCGCGTGTCGTGCAGGAGCCGCGCGGCAGTCCGCGGCGGGGCGGCCCGCTTCAGCCCCCAGCCGCCGCGGCCGGCCAGCTGCACGGGCACGGGGGTGCCGGTAGCGTCGAGGAGCTCGACCTCGAAGCGCGGGCCACGCGGCCCCGGGTCCAGCCGCTCGTCCGGGATCCGCACCCTCGTGTAGAGCGGCCGGCCGTCGCGCCCCAGGCTGAACGGGCCGTCGGCCAGGACCACGGCCTCGGTGACGTCCCCCGGTCCGTGGAGCGGCCGCGCGCCCGCCGTCGCCGCCACCGCGTCACCCCGGGAGCCGGCCCCACGCCCCGGACCGCGCCCCGCTGGATCCCTCCAGCTGCGCGACCTGCGTGAAGTTCCGCGCCTTGAGGGTCGAGCGGACGGAGCGCAGCACGCGGCTGCGGCTCGCGGCCGGCTCGGCCCGCAGCGCATCGATGAAGGCCCGCGTGAAGGCGCCGTTGTACTTCCCGTCGAGGTAGGCGTCGGCCGCGGTCTGGCGCGGATCGCAGGCGGAGAAGAGGACGGGCTTCCGGCCGCCCGCGCGTCCCACGAGCCCGCCCAGGGTCCGCTGCGTGGCCCCCGCGACGATGTCGAGCCCGGCCCGCGTCGGCGGGGCGACGTAGCGCGGCACCGAGTGGTTCAGGAAGTCGAGGACCCTGAGACCGTCGCCCGAGTGGCACGTGTCCAGCACGACGTCGACGTGGACGCTGCGGGGCAGGTCCTTGAGGACGGCGTGGAATTCGTCGTCGATGATGAGGCTTCCCGTGTCCCACTGGTCGCCCTTCTGGCGCATGTCGTACGTCACGAAGGCCTCGTCGGCGAGGTCGTCCTCGTCGCCGTCCTCGTCCGGGACCTGGGTCCCGTGGCTCGAGAACGTCAGGATGACTTGCTCCAGCTCCCCGGCCCGCGCCTTCTCGAGGGCCTCGCCGAAGCGCCCCATGACCTCCTCCTTGGTGGCCTGGGCGTCCAGCAGCACGTCGATCGCCCCGTCCGGGAAGCCGTAGTCGCGCGTGAGCAGCTCGACGTAGTCATGGGCGTCCTGCACGCAGCCGCGCAGCCAGGCTGAATGCGGCAGGTGCTCGAACTCGTTGATCCCCACACACAGGGCGTAGCTGCGCGCTCCGTTGGCCGCCGCGGCGGGGCGGGCCGGCCGTGCGGGCCGTCCGGGGCGTGCGGGCCGTCCGGGGCGCGCGGGCTCCCCCGGCTCGCCGGTGCGGCCGGGGTCACCGGGATCGCCGGGTCCACCGGGCGCCGGCGGGCGCCCCGCCCCGGGCTCGTCGGGGTCGGCGAGGCGCGGCGGGGCGGGCGGCTTGAAGGGGGTGATGTCCCCGCGCCCCGTGACGGCGCGGGCCACCGTGCCCAGGGTCGCCGGGTCGTCGTCGAAGTCCCCGTGGGACGTGGCCTCGGAGGCGCGGTCGGCCGGCGTTCCGGGCGGGGTCGGCGCGAAGATGACGTCCGCGTGGGGGCCGGCGAAGAGCCCGGTGAGCCGGGCGTCGGCCTCGACGGACTCCTGCAGGCCGAGCAGCGGCGTTCCGATCTCCTCCTCGAACGCCGCCCGGACCAGGCACAGGAGCGAGCGCGTGTAGACGCCGAGGACGGCGTCGTCCTCCTCGGTCTTCCGGTCGAGGTTCGCGACGCCGAGCCGGGCGATCCCGCCGTCGGCCCCGACGAGCGGCAGGAGCCGCCCGGCGAAGTCCTCCACCGTCACGGCGGGCGCCAGCAGGTCCAGGGAGTCGATGCCCGGGCCTCCGGATTCGAGGAACGCGGGCAGGAACCAGGAGTGGAAGATCGAGCCCGCCGAGTGCCCCACGGGGTGCACCGTGACCGCGCCGGGGTTCTCGGCGAGGAAGCGGGCGAGCCGGCGCGCGACGTAGCGCGCCCCGCCGTCGTCCGCGCTGGCCAGGCGGGCCGAGGTCTTCATCTGTCCCCAGACCTTGCTGCCCAGTCCCCGCGTGGCGCCCTCGATGATGCGGTTCTTGGCGTCCTCGAACCAGCCCCGATCCACGACCTCCGGGATCGGGTCCCGGTTGCCGAGCCCCAGGAGGGGCCGCAGGGCGTCCCAGAAGCCCGTCTCCCAGACGAAGAAGAGGGGGTAGACGCCGTTCTCGAGCCACCACTGGTACTGGGAGTACGCCCCCTTGAGCCCGGCGGCCTCGTCGACGAGGCCCCCGTGCGCCCAGATCACGAGGGGCACGGTTCCCCCGCCGCGGGAGGCGATGTAGGCGGGGAGGTAGGCGTCGAAGATCCGCTCGACGTCGGCCGGCGTCGTCTTCGCGGCGCCGCCGCTCGAGAAGCGCCCGTCGGCGAGGTTGACGACGTGCGGTGCGAGCCGCGCGGCGAGCGCCGGGGTGAGCGTGCGGTCCGCCCATCCCGGATCTCCGAAGCCGCGGTCCGGCAACGGTGCCGGCAGGGACAAGATGGCCATGGCGTCCTCCCCACGTGGGTGCTTGGGGTCAGTGTCTGCGGGGAGCGTCACCGCAGCATCACCGAGGGCGGAGGACGACGCCGGACGCGGACCCGCGCGGGACCGGCACCGGACGCCGGGCGACGGCTGGCGTCCGCACGCCGGGCGGCTGACGTCCGTGGCCCGGACACCGCCCGGACACGGCGGCGGCGGGACCCCGCGGTGCGGGATCCCGGCCGCCGGGCCGGTTCTGCGGGTCCTACTCGAAGTCGCTCACGGCCGGGTCGGCACCGATGCGGCCGTCCGCGCCGCGGTCCAGGGCGTCGATCGCGGCGACGTCGGCGGCCTCGAGGACGACGGCGCTCGCCTGCCAGTTCTCGACGATGCGCGAGGGCGTCTCCGACTTCGGGATGACGACGAGGCCGTGGGCCAGGTGCCAGGCGATGACGACCTGGGCCGGGGTGGCGCCGTGCTTCGCGGCGATCTCCCCGAGGACCGGGTTGGCCAGGAGGTCGGAGCCCTGGCCGAGCGGGGACCACGACTGGTGGAGGATGCCGCGGGAGGCGGCGTACTCGCGCAGCTCGGTCTGGGGGAAGTACGGGTGGGTCTCCACCTGGTGGATCGCCGGCGCCACGCCCGTGGCCTCCTCGATCTCGCGCAGCGCCTCGACCGTGAAGTTGCAGACGCCGATGGACTTCACGCGGCCGGACTTCTGCAGCTCGACGAGGGCCTTCCACGTCTCGACGTGCTTGCCGCGCTGCGGCTGCAGCCAGTGGATCAGGTACAGGTCCAGCGTCTGCAGGCCGAGGCGCTCCATGGAGGCGTCGAACGCCGCCAGGGTCTCCTCGTAGCCCTGGTCGGAGTTCCAGACCTTGGTGGTGATGAAGAGCTCGGACGGGTCGATCCCGGACGCGGCAATCGCGCGGCCGACGCCGGCCTCGTTGCCGTAGATCCGGGCGGTGTCGATGTGGCGGTAGCCGGCCTCGAAGGCCAGGCCGACGACCTTCTCGGCGACGTCGTCCTGCACCTTCCACACGCCGTATCCGAGCTGCGGGATGGTGTTGCCGTCGTTGAAGGTCAACACGGGGGATGCGTAAGAAGTCATGCGTCCATCCTGCCATCCGGGACCACGCGGGCTGCGGGCTTCGGCCCCCGTTACGCGCAGGGCGAAAAGATGCCCCGGGCAACCAATATGCCGGCCCCGGCTAGCCGCGGCTGCCGGCGGAGAGGGCCTCGGCGAGGGCGGCCTCGGCCTCGTGGACTCCCTCGGCGACGGCCTCGGCACGGCGGCCGACGTTCTCCAGCCCGCCGCGTTCCAGCCCCAGGCGTTCGGCGTCGAGCCGGGCCATGGCGGCGGCCTGCGCGGCCGTGGCGAGGTCGTTCGCGGCGCGGGACAGGGCGCGGTGCACGGGTGAGAACGGGCCACCGGGGATGTTGAAGTCGGAGCTCGGCCGTACCCGCTGGGCCTCCTGGCACACGGCGCGCAAGCGCGGCTGCAGCTCCGCGAGCTCGTTGGCCACCACGACGAGGGCGTTGTAGAGCTCGTCGGACTCGATGCCCTCCAGGACCTGGTGGAAGCGGTCCAGGCCGCGGCCGAAGCGGTCGTGGGCGCGCCGCCACACCCCGGTCCCCAGCAGTTTGTCTTCACGGCGGGCGCCGCCCGTGATGCCGAACAAGCCCACGGTCAGGCGTGCCGACCCGGCCCGACGGCGCGGCGGGGCCCGCTCCGGACCTCCGCTGCCGCCTGGGTTTCACTCATGCGTCCATCTTGCCACGGCGCGCGGCGCCGGGAGGGCGGCCGGACGCGGCAGGGCCCCGGGATGCGGAGTTCCCTCCACCCCCGGGGCCCTGCCCATGCGGTGCGCTCAGCAGCAGCGCCCTTGCGGGTTGGCGTCCTCGGCGTCCATCTTCTCGCGCCAGAACTGCCGCTCGCCCAGGGGCTCGACCCCGGGATGGACGGCCCGGTGGTGCGCGACGTACTTCTTGTACGCGTCCGCGCCCATCATGCCCTCGAGGTACCAGACGAGGCCCCGCCAACCGCCCACGACGGCGCGGACGACGACGGAGCCGGGCCCCGGCGTCGTCCGCCCGGTCCCGTCCGCCGCGCCCGACGCGACGCCCGGGGTGCCGGCGGCCACGGCTAGTGCCCGCCCCGCTGCGGCTGCAGCTCGGCCGGAAGGGCGCGCCACTGGGCGTCGAGCTCCTTCTCCGCCGGGCTGGAGATGAGGCCGGACGGGGCGTAGAACTTGGACTCGACGCGCGGGTCCTCGTTGTCGCTGCCGCCCTTGCCGCGCCACGAGCGGATCGTGGCCAGCACGGCCGTGACGATCACGATCAGGGCCAGGGTCACGAAGACGATCGAGAGCGTGCCCTGGACCGTGGTGTTGCGGACCACGGCCTCCATGGCCTCGACGCTGCGCGCCGTGCCGAAGCTCGTCTCCCCGTTGGCGAGCGCCTCGCGGAACGCGGCGTTCTGCGCCCAGTAGCCGACGGCCGGGACCGGGGAGAAGATCTTGTACAGCGACGCCGTGACGGTCACGACGGTCGCGAACGCCAGCGGCAGGACCACGATCCACAGGTACTTGAAGTTGCCCTTCTTCGCGACGATCGCCATGACCACCGCGAGCGCGATCGCCGCGAGCAACTGGTTGGCGATGCCGAAGAGCGGGAAGAACGTGTTGATGCCGCCCAAGGGGTCCGTCACCCCGAGGATCAGGATGTACCCCCAGCCGGCGACCATGACCGCGGTACACAACCACGCCCCTGGTCTCCACGAGGTGTCCTTGAACTTCGGGATGAAGTTGCCGATGGTGTCCTGCAGCATAAAGCGCGCCACGCGGGTGCCCGCGTCGACGGCCGTGAGGATGAAGAGCGCCTCGAACATGATGGCGAAGTGGTACCAGAAGGCCATCATGCCCGGGCCGCCGAACCACTGGCCCATGATGACGGCGATGCCGACCGCGAGGGTCGGGGCGCCGCCCGTGCGGGAGACCACCGATTCCTCGCCGACGTCGGAGGCGAGCCCCGTGAGCATCTCGGGGGTCAGGTTCACCCCGGCCAGGCCCAGCGAGTTCACGAACGCCACCGCGCCCTCCACGGTGCCGCCCGTCGCGGCCGCCGAGGAGTTCATCGCGAAGTAGATGCCGCGGTCGATCGAGATCGCCGCGACGAGCGCCATGATGGCCACGAAGGACTCCATGAGCATGCCGCCGTAGCCGAGGAAGCGGGTCTGCCGCTCCTTCTCGACCATCTTCGGGGTGGTGCCGGAGGAGATGAGCGCGTGGAAGCCGGACAAGGCGCCGCACGCGATCGTCACGAAGAGGAACGGGAAGAGGGATCCCGACACCACCGGGCCGTCGTCGCGGGAGGCGAACTCGGAGATCGCCGGGACGGAGATGTCAGGGCGGATCACGACGATCGCCACCGCGAGCAGCGCGATCACGCCGATCTTCATGAACGTCGAGAGGTAGTCACGCGGGGCCAGCAGGAGCCAGACCGGCAGGACGGCGGCGACGAAGCCGTAGACGATGATGCCCCAGGCGATCACGGTGCGGTCCAGGTGGAACAGCTCGGAACCCCACGCGGACTCGGCGACCCAGCGCCCGGAGATGATCGCGAACATCAGCAGCACGAAGCCGATGATGGAGACCTCCATGACCTTGCCCGGGCGGATGAAGCGCAGGTAGACGCCCATGAAGAGCGCGATCGGGATGGTCAGCGCCACGGAGTAGACGCCCCATGCGGACTCGCCGAGGGCGTTGACCACGACGAGGGCCAGGATGGCGACGATGATGATCATGATCGCCAGGGTGGCGATGAGGGCGGCGGTGCCGCCGATGAGGCCGAGCTCCTCGCGGGCCATCTGGCCCAGCGAGCGGCCGCCGCGGCGCATGGAGAAGTGCATGACCAGGTAGTCCTGCACCGCGCCGGCGAGCACGACGCCGACGATGATCCAGATGGTGCCGGGGAGGTAGCCCATCTGGGCGGCCAGCACGGGGCCGACGAGCGGTCCGGCGCCGGCGATCGCGGCGAAGTGGTGGCCGAACAGCACACGCCGGTCGGTGGGCATGAAGTCCTTGCCGTTGGAGTTGTACTCCGCCGGCGTCGCGCGCGTGTCGTCCGGGCGGGCGATCTTGCGCTCGATGAACTTCGAGTAGAAGCGGTAGGCGACCAGGTAGGTGCAGACTGCCGCGAAGACGAACCAGATGGCGTTGATGGTCTCGCCGCGGCTGATGGCCAGCACGCCCCAGGCGACGCCGCCCAGGAGCGCGATGGCCACCCAGAGGGCGATCTTGGCCGGCGTCCAGCGCCGTTCCTCCGCCTCCGCGATGGCGGGATCGACGGCGGCGGGAGGCAGCTCCTGCGCCGGTTTGTTCTGTGAACTCATGGTTGAAACCTCTGCGTCTCAAGGATCGAGGACCGGTGTGCGGCGCCTCAGCCGCGGTCCGCCAGCTACGTTACCCCCGACAACGGATTCGGTCACATGGTGGCGCGATGCCGGTCACCGCGGTGCGTGGCCACACTCACATCGTGAGCAGCACCTTGCCGCGGTGGCTGCCGGAGTCGAAGTACTCGTGGGCGTCGCGGACCTGTGCCAGGGGGTAGGTGCGGTCCGTCGTGGCGCGCAGCGCCCCGGAGGCGAGCAGGGGCCAGACGTGTAAGTGGACCTGCCGCATGATCTCCGCCTTCTCGGCGGCGGGGCGGGCGCGCAGGGTCGTGCCGATGACGCGGGCGCGGCGGCGCATGAGCAGCCCCAGGTCCAGCTCGGCGCGCGCACCGCCGAGCAGCCCGATGACCACGAGCCGGCCGCCCGTGGCGAGGGAGTCGAGGTTCCTGGCGAGGTACTTGGCCCCGACGACGTCGAGGACCACGTCCGCGCCGTGGCCGCCCGTGCGCTCCCGCAGCGCCGCGGGGAAGTCCTCGCGCGTGTAGTCGATCAGGTGGTCGGCGCCGAGGGATCGGGCGAACTCGAGCTTCTCGGGCGAGCTGCCCGTCACGGCCACCGTGCAGCCGAGCGCCTTGAGGATCTGGATAGCGGCGGCGCCGATCCCGCCCGAGGCGCCGTGGACCAGGACGGTGTCGCCGCGGGCCGCCCCGGCCTCCATGACCAGGTTGGACCACACGGTCGCCGCGACCTCGGGCAGCCCGGCGGCCTCCGTCAGGCCCACCCCGTCCGGCACGGGCAGGACCTGGCCGACCGGCACCGCGGCGTACTCCGCATAGCCACCCGAGGCGAGCAGCGCGCAGACGGGGGCACCGGCGTCGTATGCCTCGACGCCGTCGCCGACGGCCGCGACCGTCCCCGAGACCTCGAGCCCCGGGATGTCCGACTCCCCCGGTGGCGGCGGGTAGACGCCGCGGCGCTGCTGCACGTCGGCGCGGTTCAGGCCGGCGGCGGCGACCTTGATCAGCACGTGCCCCGGGTCCGCCTCGGGCCGGGGGCGCTCGACGACGCGGATCACCTCGGGGCCGCCGCTGCTGGTGTATTCGATGGCGTTCATCGTGGCCACTACTGCCTCCTGCTGGGTCATGGACCCGCCCGGCCCGCACAGGGGCCGCACGGGTGATCGGTATAGTAGGGCCGTTGGAAGGTTGTCCGAGCGGCCTAAGGAGCTGGTCTTGAAAACCAGTGTGCGGCAACCCCGCACCAAGGGTTCAAATCCCTTACCTTCCGCGTCATCAAAGGGAAGTAGCGGCTTCGGCGGCTGCTTCCCTTTGTCATGGGTCGCCCGATTCCGGCCGAAGTGTGGCCACAGTGTGGCCGCTGGTTCACGAGCCCGGCTCAGTCGCCCGCCGCCGGACCGCCGAAGAGCTCCGGCACCAAGGCGCGCAGCAGCTCCCCGCGCAGCCCCACCGTATCCGTCTCCCAGAACACCTCCGGGTAGACGAGCGCGCCCGCGACCGGCGGCGCCCCGGCGTCGTCCTCGGCGCCCGTCCTGGCCACCATGAACGCCGCGTCGGGGATCCTCGCCGAGGGCTTCGCAAAGCCCTCCCCGACGCCGGGGCGGAAGCCCAGCTTCGGGTAGAACGAGGGCGCCCCCTCCAGGAACACGAGCCGGTAGCCCGCCGCGCCGGACGCCTCGAGCGCCCCCCGGACGAGCGCCTGCCCGATCCCCCGTCCCTGCCACGCCGGGTCGACGGCGAGCGGGCTGAGCACGAGCACGTGGTGAAGCTCCTCGACCGCGTCGACGTAGGCGCGCGTCAGGCCGACGTGGCCCACGGGCCCGTCCGGCGCCACGGCGACGAGCTCGAAGCCGCGTCCCTCGTCCCAGAGCCCCCGCAGCCGCTCCACGAGCGCGGCGACGGTCCTGCCCTCCTCCGGATCGGCGGCACCGAAGGCGGAGCGGACGACGCCGGACACCGCCTCGCGCTCGGCTCCTCCGGGGAGCGGGGGCCTGATGGTCCAGTCCCGGGGGTCGAGGGGTGCCAGCTGCTCGGGATCCGCTTCGCTCATGCCGCGATCCTAGCGAAGCCGGGGTTTCGGCCGCGCGGGGCCTTGTGTAGGATCCGGAATACTCGATAACACCAGCTGTGAACCTTGGGGATGCCTGCGTCACGATGGCGCACGGCCCGGTCAATCCGATTCCACCGGCCGTCCACGAACCGTTCACTTGCGGCTGTTTGGCTCGTCGGGGCCCCGCCCGCGGGCAGCCAGCCACCCACTTCGAAGCGAAGGATGACCGTGCGAACACCACCACTCAGACAAGGGCTGGCGGCCCTCGCCGCGACCGCCCTCATCGCCGGAAGCTGCGCGGCCCCCGCGGTGGCGGCCGTCGACGGCACCGGGATCGTGATCAACGAGGCCTACCTCAGCGGCGGCAGCGCCAACGCGCCGTTCCAGGACAAGTTCGTCGAGCTCTACAACCCCACCGCGGCGGACGTCGACCTCGACGGCTGGTCGCTCCAGTACCGTGCGGCCGGGTCCACGGGGGCCGCGACGGCCTACCCGCTCTCCGGCTCGATCCCGGCCGGCGGCCACTTCCTGGTCTCCGGCGGCTCCAACGGGGCCACGGGCGGCGAGCTGCCCGCGGCGGACCTGGCGACGGGGCTGAACCCGAGCGGCACGACCGGCACGATCATCCTCGCGAACACCACGGAGCGGCTCACGCTCCCGGCCGGCAGCACGACGGGGCACGAGTCCGTCGTCGACCTGCTCGGCTACGGCGGCTCCAACACCTTCGAAACGGCCGTCGCCCCGGCCCCGTCCGCCAACAACGTCCCGCGGTCCATCAACCGCGCCGACGGGGTCGACACCGACGACAACTCCGCCGACTTCGCGGTCCTCGAGGCGATCACGCCGACGAACAGCGCCGGCGAGGCGCCCGTCGAGCCCGAGCCGGAACCCGAGCCCGAACCGGGGCCCGACCCCGAACTCGTCGAGATCGCCGCCATTCAGGGCGAGGGCGACGCCACGCCGCTCGCGGGCCAGCGCGTCACGACCCGCGGCGTCGTCACGGCCGCCTTCCCGGACGGCGGCTTCGACGGCTACTACCTGCAGACCCCGGGCACCGGCGGCGAGGGCGGGGAGGCGGCCTCCCACGGCATCTTCGTCCACTCCCCCGAGACCGTCGGCGACGTCGAGGTCGGGGACCACGTCGAGGTCACCGGAACGGCCGGCGAGTACTACGGCCTGACCCAGCTCTCCGTCACCGCGGGCGGGGCCACCGTCCTCGACGAGCCCGCCGAGGCCGTCAAGCCGCTCACGGCCGCCTGGCCCGCGGACGACGCCGGTCGCGAACGCTACGAGGGCATGCTCTGGGACCCGCAGGGCTCCTGGACCGTCGCGGACAACTACGCACTGAACAACTACGGGGAGATCACCCTCGCCCACGGCGAGAGCACCCTGGTCCCCGGCCTGCGCACGCTCGCCCAGCCGACCGACGTCGCACGCCCCGGAAGCACCCGCGCCGCCGAGGTCGAGGCCGAGAACAAGGCCCGCTCCGTGGTCCTCGACGACGGCTCTTCCCTGAACTTCCTCGGCAGCACCGCCAACCAGTCCGTCCCGCTGCCGTACCTGACTGCCTCCACGCCGGTGCGCGTCGGCGCCGCGGTGGCCTTCAGCGGCCCCGTGGTCCTCGACTACCGCTTCGAGGCCTGGAAGTTCCAGCCGCAGACCCGCATCACGGGCGCCAACGCCGCGGCCCAGCCCGTCGCCTTCGCCGGCGACCGCCCCGCCGCCCCCGCGGCCGTCGGCGGCACGCTGAAGCTCGCCGCGTTCAACGTGCTGAACTACTTCACGACGACCGGCTCCGAGCTGACCGGCTGCACCTACTACAACGACCGCGCCGGCAACCCGGTCACGGTCCGCGGCGGCTGCGACGCCCGCGGCGCCGCCGATCCGGCCAACCTCGAGCGCCAGCAGGCCAAGATCGTCGCCGCGCTCAACGGGCTCGGCGCCGACGTCGTGGCCCTGCAGGAGATCGAGAACTCCGCCGCCTTCGGCAAGGACCGCGACGCGGCCCTCGCCGCGCTGACGTCCGCGCTCAACGCGGCCGCCGGCGCCGGCACGTGGGACTACGTCCGCAGCCCGGCCGCCGTGCCGACCGACGAGGACGTCATCCGCACCGCGTTCATCTACCGGGCGGCCGCGGCCGAGCCCGTGGGCGAATCGGCCATCCTCGACGGCGATCCGGCGTTCTCCAACGCCCGCGAACCGCTCGCCCAGGCGTTCCGCCCGGCCGGCGGGGACGCCGGGGGCACGTTCGTGGCGGTCGTCAACCACTTCAAGTCCAAGGGCTCCGCCCCGGGCGACGGCTCCGCGAACGACGACTCCGGCGACGGGCAGGGCGCGTGGAACGCGGACCGCGTCCGGCAGGCCGAGGCCGTCGTGGACTTCGCCGGGCAGGTCGCGGAGGAGGCCGGAACGGACAAGGTGTTCCTCGCCGGCGACTTCAACGCCTACACCCACGAGGACCCGATGCAGGTCTTCTACGAGGCCGGCTACGTGGACCAGGGCGCCAAGACGGGCAAGCAGACGTACCTCTTCGGTGCGCGCGTCGGCTCGCTGGACCACATCCTCGCCTCGCCCGCGGCCGATGCCGCGGTGACGGGCGCGGACATCTGGAACATCAACGCGGTCGAGCCCATCGCCCTCGAATACAGCCGCTACAACTACAACGCCACCAACCTCCACGAGGCCTCGGCCTACCGGGCCTCGGACCACGACCCGCTCGTCGTGGGCCTCGATCTGGGCGGCGCCGCTGCCGGCATCCCCGTCTCGATCGCGAGCCTGAACGACTACCACGGGCAGGTCGACGCGGACAACGGCTCCACGAAGCTCGCCGCGACGGTGGAGCAGTGGCGCGAGGACCGCGGCGTGGACTCCACGCTGCTGACGAGCGCCGGTGACAACATCGGCGCGAGCCAGTTCGCCTCCCTGCTGCAGCAGGACGAGCCCGCCCTGGAGATCCTCA
Source organism: Zafaria sp. Z1313 (assembly GCF_050563205.1). Lineage (NCBI taxonomy): Bacteria > Bacillati > Actinomycetota > Actinomycetes > Micrococcales > Micrococcaceae > Zafaria > Zafaria sp. Z1313. The sequence goes on along the minus strand of NZ_JBNWUK010000012.1, from coordinate 49,756 downwards.
ACGCGCTTGGCGTGGCCGTCACGACCGTCGGCAACCACGAGTTCGACAAGGGCTGGCCGGACCTGCGGGACCGGGTCTCCGGGATCGCGGACTTCAACCACCTCGCCGCCAACGTGCTCGGCCCCGACGGCCAGCCCGTGCTCCCCGCCTCGGAGGTCTTCGAGGTCAACGGAGTCAAGGTCGCCGTGGTCGGCGCCGTCACCGCGGACCTGCCGACGCTCGTCTCCCCCGCGGGGCTCGAGGGCCTCACGGTCACGGACCCCGTGGCCGCGGTCAACGCCGAGATCGAGCGGCTGCCCCAGGACGTCGACGTGGTCGTCGCGAGCTACCACGAGGGCGCCCAGCCGGCGGACTCGCTCGAGGCCGCCAAGGCGGGCAGCGGGATCTTCAAGCGCATCGTCGAGGAGACGAGCCCGGAGGCCGACGCGATCTTCAACGGCCACAGCCACCAGCTCTACAACTACACGGCCGCCAACGGGGACTCCGAGCGCCCCGTGATGCAGGCCGCGTCCGCGGGCGGGCACCTCGCGGTGGCCGACTTCACGGTGGACCCCGAGACCCGCGAGGTGACGTTCGTCGGCGCGGAGAACCTCCCCGTCGACGCGGACGCCGACGTCGATGCGCTGGCCGGACGCTACCCCGTGGTCGCCGCGGTCAAGGAGATCGAGGACCGGGCCAACGCCGAGGCCGAGGTCCTCGGCGCCGCCAAGGTCGGCGAGGTCACCGCGTCCATCACCACGGACTACGCGCCGGACTTCGCCGGCAACGCGGGCGGCAACCGGGCCAAGGAGTCCTCGCTCGGCAACCTGCTGGCCACGGTGCTGCGCGACTCCGTGTCGACCCTGACCCCGCAGCAGGCGCAGATCGGCGTGATGAACGCCGGCGGCATCCGCGACGAGCTGTTCTTCGACAAGTCCGGCCGCGCACCGGGCGCCCCCGCCAAGGACGTCCCGGGAGACATCTCCTACAAGGAGCTGAACAACGTCTTCCCGTTCGGCAACACGCTCTTCAGCCTCAAGCTCACGGGCGCCGAGGTCTGGGAGCTGCTCGAGCAGCAGTGGCGGATCGTCGACGGCACCGAGTCCCGGCTGGCGCTGGGCCTCACCGACAACCTGGACTACACCTTCGACACGGAGCTGCCCGTCGGCGAGCGCGTGACCGGCGTGTGGTTCGAGGGCGAGCCGCTCGACCTGGAGGCCGAGTACTCGATCGGCACGCTCAACTTCCTCGCGGGCGGCGGCGACTCGTTCACGGCCCTGACGGGCGGCACGGAGCGGATCGACACGGGCTACTCGGACATGGAGGCCCTCGTGGACTTCGTGGAGCGCGAGTCGCCGCTGTCCCCGGACTTCAGCAAGCGCGGCGTCGAGGTCTCCGGCGCTCCCGGGCTCATCGAGCCGGGTGGCGAGTATTCCTTCGAGGTCCGCGACGTCGACCTGGGTTCCGACGGCGCCCCGGTCAGCGACGAGCTCGTCCTGGAGTACGTGCCGGGCGGCTCGGCGGAAACGCCGTCCGCGGCGGGCGTGGGCGTGGGCCTCGGCGGGGGCGGGATCGGCGCTTCGGTGGGCCTGCGGGCCGCCGTCGCCGCGCCCCCGGGCGGCGAGATCGGCACCTTCGAGGTGGTCGACGGCGTCGCGGTGGTCTCCTTCACGGCCCCGACAGGGCTCGACGGCGGGGCGTTCGTCCTGCACACCCCGGCCGGGGACACCGTTCAGCTCCCCTCGGCGGTCGCCACGGCCTCCGACGTCCCCTCGGACGACGGTGACGACGACGGTGCGGGCGGCGACGGCGGCACCGACGACGGATCCGGCACGGGGAACGGCAACGGCAACGGCCCGGGTTCGGGTTCCGACGACGGCGACGGCGGCTCCGCGCTCGGCCCGGGCTTCGGCCAGGGCGGAACGGGCGGACTGGCCGCCACGGGCAGCGAGGGCCTGCTGCCCCTCGGGATCGGGGCGCTGATGCTCGCCGGCCTCGGCCTGGCCTTCGTGCTCCGCTCCCGCCGCCGCGAGGCCGCGCTGCACGCCGAAGCCCCGGATTCCACGCCTCCCATGCGATAGCGCGCCACCCCCTCCCGCGGTGTCGGGGAACATGTCGGAAAGCGTTGATCCAAGCGGCATCTAGCCCGACGGGACGAGGGGGAGGTCCGTTCCTCCACCCAGCAGAGTGCCCCGCATCGAATCCGGTGCGGGGCACTCGCGTGTCCACACCCCGCGACCCCTCCCACGGTGTCGGGGAAAGCGCGGGAATACGTGGCTCGATTCGACATCTACCCCGACGCGGCGGGGCCCGGGAGCGTGCGCGTGGAGGGTGGCACGGGCGTTACCTTATAGTGCCTCTTCCTTTACTGTGCAACACACACTATAGTGTCTGTCATGAACAATGCAGAGGTCCTCGGCGGACACCTCCAGGAGCTCAGACGCGGGACGGTCGTCATGGCCTGCCTCGCCACGCTGTCCCGACCCGGCTACGGCTACGCGCTCCTCGGCGCGCTCGGGGAGGCCGGCTTCGACGTCGACGCGAATACGCTCTACCCGCTGCTGCGCCGGCTCGAGAAGCAGGGACTGCTCGATTCCGAATGGAACACGGACGAGGCCAGGCCGAGGAAGTTCTACCGCACGAGCCCCGCCGGCCGCGGGGTCCTCGACGGGCTCCTGCGCGAATGGGACGCCCTCCACGACGCCACCACCCGACTCATGTCCCCCGGCACCGGCCCGGGCGGCGAACCCACCACCAGCCCGGAAGGCTAGGAAGACCATGGCAACCCTGACCGAACGCTACGTCGCCGCAGTGGCCCGCAGCCTGCCCCCGGGCCAGCGCACCGACGTCGAACGCGAACTCGCCGCCTCCATCGCCGACATGGTCGCCGACCGCACCGCCCAGGGCGAGCCCGGCGACGCGGCCGAACGGGCCGCGCTGCTCGAGCTCGGCGACCCGATGCGGCTCTCCGCCGACTTCGCGGGCCGTCCCCTGTACCTCATCGGTCCGGCCCTCTACCCGGACTACATCCGGCTGCTCAAGCTCCTGCTCGCCATCGTGCTGCCGATCCTCGGCGGCGTGGTGCTGATCGGGCAGCTGATCGGGCACGGCCACCCCGGCGAGACGGCGTCGAACACCGTCCTGACGCTCCTCACCGTCGGCGCGCACATCTGCCTCTGGACCACCGTGGTCTTCGCCGCGATCGAGCGCAGCGGCACCCGGAAACCCGCCACGGACTGGACGCCGGACGACCTGCCCGACGTGGCGACGGGCGGCGTCGTGAAGATCGGCGACACGATCGTCGCCGCCGTCCTGACGCTGGGGCTCGCCGCCTACCTGGTCTGGCAGCAGTTCCGCTCGCCGTTCAGCGATGCCGAGGGTGCGCCGATCCCGGCGCTTGACCCCGCGCTGTGGTCGTTCTGGCTGCCGTTCCTCGTCGCGGTGCTCGTGGCCAACACGGCGCTCGAGTTCCTGCGCTACCGGGCCCGCGGCTGGAGCTGCGGCTTCTTCGCGGCCCACGCGGTCCTGAGCCTGGCGTTCGCGGGCCCGGTCGTGTGGCTCCTGCTCCGGGACGCGCTGATCAACCCGGCCTTTGCCGAACGGCTCGACATCTCCCCGGACGCCCCGGCGTCCATCGCCGTGATCTTGGTGATCGCCGTCGTCGTCATCACGGTGTGGGACCTCGTCGACAGCGCCCGCAAGGTCCCCCTGGACACCCGGGCCCGGCGCGGAAACGGCGCCTGAACCGGACTACCGGGCGAGGCGCACGATCTCCGCGGCCACGGCGTCCGCATCCGCGAGGGTGCGGGCGCCGTGCTGCGCGTCGGCGCCGGCCTCGGCCGCGATGGCCGTCCCCCACTGCACGGAGGAGAGCTGCAGTCCCAGGACGAACACCGCGCGGTGGGCCACGCCGTCGGAATCGACCAGGCGGTAGGGCTCGCCGAGGACGTCGAACCCGGTGCCCGGCACTGTCTCGCCCTCCCCGGTCTGCACCGGCCTGGGGCGGGCCAGCCCGTCGCGCTGCAGCTGCAGCAGAAGCGGCGAATCGGTCTGCGCGACGCGGTTAGCCGGCATCATGGCCTCGAACATGTGGCGCGCGGCCACGGGCTCGGCGGCGACCCATGGCGAGGAGGCCGTGAAGCGCACCGCCTCGTCGTCGAGGGAGTACGCCGGATCGGGCCCGATGAACCGCACGATCCCCGCGCGCGCGAGCGCGGCCAGCTCCTCGATCCGCTGCACGGGTGGCCCGCTCGCCAGCCCCTCCACGAGCGGCTCGAACCAGCGCTGCAGCTCGTCCATGCGCGACGGCTCGTCGAGCAGCCCCTCGGCCACGATTCGCTTGATCTGCACGCGCCCGGCGTTCAGCGCGGCGATCGCCATCTTCTCCGGATCGTCCTCGCCGCGCTCCGAGGCCCGCGCGTCGGCCTCGAGGTAGGCGACAACGGCCTTCTGGTAGGCGGCGTCGTCGGCGAAGCCGTGCTCGGCGAACGGGTGCCCGAGCGCGACGACGTCGAACCAGCCCAGCTCCGGGGCGAGGTTCTCCACGAGGTCCCGGGCGAGCGTGCGCCAGACTTCCTGGCCGTGCGGGTAGGGGGCGCGCAGGACGCCGTCGAGCGCCTCCATGAACTCGGACGCCCCGCCGGGGAAGAGCTCGGGCCGCGTCCGGGCGGCGACGGAGTAGTAGGTGTGCAGGACGTCGCGGTGCAGCAGGGGCCAGATGTGCGCGCCGAACGCGACCTTTCCCTCGGGTTCGCCCGGCGCGCCCGAGGCGGCCAGGGCGTGGACGGCCTCGTAACTGAGGTGGCGCAGCTGGATCGACGGCGGGATGAACGCGTCCACGCAGGGCTTGGCCCGGTACGGCGTGCCGCGCCGGGAGCCGGCGTGGAGTATGGGTTCACGCCCGCTCGCCAGGTACTCGAGCCGCCGCCCGGGACCGTCGCCCGACTGGACGAACCCTCCCCCGCGGCCGACGGTCAGCTGCACCATCGCGTCGAAGAAGTTCAATCCCAGGCCGCGGACCAGGACGGGACGCCCGGGCGGGTAGACGGACCAGTCGACGTCGGAGGGGACGTTGGGCCGCTGGTAGTGCAGGCCCGCCGCGTCGGCGCGCCGGCCGGCGGCCTCCTGCCTCTGGTTGGGGCGTGCGGGGACGTGCCCTACGGCGAGTACGACGGCGTCGGCCTCCAACCGTGCGCCGCTTCCGTCGGCGTCGCGCAGTTCGAGGGAGTACGACGCCTCGCCCCGGCGCAGGGCCGTGGCCTCGGCGCGGACGTGTTCGACGCCGGCCACGAGGGGGTGGGCGCGCAGCCTTGCGGCGACGGTGTCGAAGAGGTGGCGCAAGTAGCGGCCGTAGAGCGCGCGGCACGGGTAGTCGCCCGGGCCCAGGGAGGCGAGCTCGCGCTCCTCGGCGGCGGCGAGGACGCAGCCGTCGCCGCCGGACCGCCGCCATTGATCGAAGCTCAGGCCGGCCCCGTCGCCGGTCCGGGGCGGCGCGGCCGTCGGGTAGAGGGCGGGCGTGTTCATCAGGAAGAGCCGCGACTGGCCCGGGTCCCAGACATGCCCCGAGCCCGGATCCCACGGATCCACGACGCTCACGTGGATCTCCCGGCCGGGGGCGGCATCGATCTCCCGGGGGTCCTCGAGCCGCTCCAGGAGACGCTCCAGAACGGAGGTTCCGCGGGGTCCTGCGCCTACGACGACCAGGCGGAACGGCTCGGTGCGCACGGGGCGACTCCCTCCAATGTCTGTGGATCCGTGCCGGGCACGCACGGGATCCCAGCCTATCGCGGGCACCCCACGGCGGCGTGGCAGACTGGCGGCATGACCGGCAACGAACCCCTTCACAGCACGGAACCGCACCCCGCTACCGACGCCGACGATGCCTACGGGTGGCTCGAGGACATCCACGGCGACGATGCCCTGGACTGGGTCCGGAGGCAGAACGAGGCCACGGAGGGAATGCTCGTCGACGGTGCCCACCGCGAGCTCGAGCGATCGCTCCTGGAGGTCCTCGACGCGGAGGACCGGATTCCGGGCGTCGCCAAGCACGGTGGGCACTACTACAACTTCTGGCAGGACCGGTCCCATCCCAAGGGTCTGTGGCGGCGCACGAGCTGGGACTCGTATGCCTCCGACGCGCCGGACTGGGAGGTCCTGCTCGACGTCGACGCCCTCGCAGCAGCGGACGGCACGGACTGGGTCTTCGCGGGGACGCGCCTGCTGCGTCCGGCCGACGGCGAGCCGTACAGCCGCGCGCTCGTCCGGCTGTCCCCGGATGGCGGTGACGCCGTGCGGGTGCGCGAGTTCGACCTCGGGGCGCGGGACTTCGTCGACGGCGGCTTCGACATCCCGACGGCGAAGACCGTGGTCTCCTGGGCGGGGCCGGACGCCCTCTACCTCGGCACGGACTTCGGCGAAGGATCCCTCACCCGCTCCTCGTACGCCCGCACCTGCCGCCGGCTTGAACGGGGCCAGGACCCCGCCGACGCGCCCGAAGTCTTCGCCGTCGACCCGGACCACGTCCTGGCCCAGGTCCACTACGACCCGACGCCCGGATTCGAGCGCTCCGTGGCCGTGGACGTCGTCGACTTCTACAACACCCGGACCTCCGTGCTGCGCGACGGCGCGTGGGTCACGGTGGACGTCCCGAGCGACGTGTCGGTGTCGCTGCACCGCCAGTGGGTGTTGTTCAGCCCGCAGACGCCCTGGGAGATCGACGGGCGCACGATCGCCGCCGGTTCGCTCGCCGTCGCCGAGCTCGAGGCCTTCCTCTCCGGCGACCGCCGCGTCGCGGAGGTCTTCATCCCGGACGGGCGCTCGACGCTCGCCTCGTTCGACTTCACGCGCGACCACCTGCTGCTCAACGTCCTGCGGGACGTCAGCTCGCGGCTCCTCGTCGCCGACCCGGCCGACGGGTGGGCCACGGCGGAGGTGGAACTCGGCGCCGCCCTCCACACGACATCCGTCTCGGCGGTCGACGACGAGGACCCGGCGACGGCGAACGACGTCTGGATCACCTCGACCGGCTTCCTGACGCCCTCCACCCTGTCCCGGGCGACCCTGGGCCCCGGAGCCACGGGTCCCGGCGCCGTGCAGGTGGTCAAGCGCGCCTCCGCCCACTTCGACGCCGGTGACCTGCGCGTCGCCCAGCACTTCGCGGTGAGCGACGACGGAACCCGGGTGCCGTACTTCGAGGTCGCCCCCGCGGACCTGGAACTGGACGGCGCCAATCCCGTGCTCATGAACGGCTACGGGGGCTTCCAGACCTCGCTCGCGCCGGCCTACGCACCGCTCGTGGGGCGGGCCTGGCTCGCGCGCCGCAACAGCGCGGGGCGCGGAGGCGTCTACGTCGTGGCCAACATCCGGGGCGGCGGCGAGTACGGCCCGGGCTGGCACCGGGCGGCGCTGCGGGAGAACCGCCACCGCGCCTACGAGGACTTCGCGGCGATCGCCCGCGACCTGGTCCGTCGCGGCGTCACGAGCCCGCGGCTCCTCGCGGCCACGGGCCGGAGCAATGGCGGGCTGCTCATGGGCAACATGATCACGGGCTACCCGGAGCTCTTCGGGGCGGTCTCGTGCGGGGTTCCGCTCCTGGACATGCGCCGCTACACGCGGCTGTCGGCGGGGCATTCCTGGATCGCCGAATACGGGGATCCCGACGTCCCCGGTGACTGGGAGTTCCTGCGCACCTTCTCGCCCCTACACCGTCTGGACGATCCACTGCCGGACGGCGCCCGGTATCCGGCGTCCCTGATCTGGACCGCGACGAGCGATGACCGCGTGGGGCCGGTGCAGGCGCGGAAGATGGCCGCGAAGATGCAGGATCTCGGCGCGGATGACGCCTGGTACCACGAATCCCTCGACGGCGGACATGCCGGAGCGAGCGACAACCGCCAGACGGCCGAGATGCTCGCACTCAGCTACGGATTCCTCTGGAGGATGCTCGACCGCTAGCGCCGGGGCGGCCTTTTTGTGTGGCGCGCCCGCTTTCGGTAGGCTTGAGTGGCTGGTTCTCACCAGCGCTGGACACGTGCCAGAGCGGCCGAATGGACTTCACTGCTAATGAAGGGTCGGGGTTAAACTCGACCGGGGGTTCAAATCCCCCCGTGTCCGCTGAAAACCCCCTCGTCAGAGGGGGTTTTCACGTTTCTCGAGCGCCGTGGAGCGTCAGCCGTTGAAGGCGTCGAGCAGCTGCAGGACGACCGCGACCGGCAGGCCGGTGTTGCGGTGGACGATCTCGGCCGCGTCATTCATCCGTCCGGCGCTGACGTGCTCCAGGAAGAGCTCCCGGTCGGCTGGCGGCAGGTCGGCGGCGCTGAAGCGCACCGGCCCGGACGGGCCGTCGCCCTCGAAGCTGAAGTCCGAGACGTGGCGGCCGGCCGCGGAGGCCGGGCCGTCGACGGGTGCCGACTCGAGGAGCCTCTGGATCGCGGCGGCATCGAGGCCCGAGTGCGCCGCGAACAGCGCCGCGGCCCCGGCGAAGTCGTGGTCGCGCAGCAGCGACTGGAACTGGTCGCCCTCGGCCGGGGGCAGCTCGTTGGAGCTGAACTCGTGGGACTCACCATTGCGTTCGGCGGTGATCTTGAAGACCGACGTGGTCCGGCCGGCGCCGCTGCCGAACTTCTCCGACCATTCCTCCGGGACCACGAAGTCGCCGTCGAAGTCGCCCGTGCTGCGCCGCACGTTGCGCGCCGGGGCGGGTACGGTCTCGTCGACGTCGGAGGGTGCGCCCGTCTCGCCGGACGTCCCGCCCTCCCTGTTTTCGGCGGAATCCTCCTCGGTTCCCCCGCTGGTCCCCGGGCCGTCGGCGGGAGGCTCGACGGCCCGGGCGGCGTCTCCGGAGCCGGCGGCGTCGGACGCGGGGTCGAGCCGATCCGCCGTGCCCGCGGTGTCGGCGCCGCGAGGTCCGGCCCCGCCGCCCGCCTGACCGTGCACCTGGGGGTGCGCCTCAAGGCTGCGGACGGCGACGATGCACTGCTTGACGCCCTGGCCGGTGGCCTCGCGGTAGCCGCGGACGGCCCCCATGAAGTCCCCCCGGGCGATCGCCTGGTACACGGCTCGGTGCTGGTCGGCGTTCAGCCGGGACGCCGCATCCCGCGCGGCGTCCGGACCGATGGAACCGGCGACCTCGGCGGAGTTCTTCTTGCGCAGCGAGCTGATCCACCACCAGGCTCCACCCACGAGGAGCAGCGGCACCAAAACCCACAGCGTAGTCTCCATGCCGTCCAGTCTAGGCCGCGCGGACGAACCGGGCGGGCTCAGCCGGCCAGGCCCAGGACGAACGGCAGGACGCCCGGGGCGCCCGCCCGGCGCAGCGTCCGGGCCGCCTCGGTGAGCGTCCACCGGCTGTCGGCGAGGTCGTCGACGAGGAGCACGGGGCCGGATGCCCCCGCGAGCCGTTCCGCCAGCGCCGGCGGGACGGCGAACTGGTCCCAGACCGAGGCCAGCCGGAAGGCCGAGTTGCCGCCCGCCTCGCCCCGCGGTCCTTCGTCGGCGTACGCCAGCTCCCCGGCGTAGGGCAGCCGGCCGATCCCGGCCAGGCCCTCGGCCACGGACCGCACGAGCAGCGGGCGCGTCCTCGACGGCATGGAGACCACGGCGACGGGCCGCTCGCTCCATCCCCACCCGGCCAGGACGCCGACGCACGCCCGGACGAGGGCCTCGTCCGCGGGAGCGTCCTCCGCCCCGGGCGCGAACAGCGTCCGCAGCCGGCCGCCCCATCCGAGGTCGGTGAGGCGGGCCAGCGCGCGGCCGGCCGCCATCTGCTCCCCGGCCGGGATCTTGCCCTTGAGCGGCACGCCGAGGCGGTCCATGCCCCCGGGCCACATCGCCCGCGGCTCGAGCTCGGTCCCGACGCGGCCGAGGGCCGCCTGGGCGCTGTCCTTGGCGTCTTCCGCGAGGGAGTCCCCGAACCAGGTGCCGGCGCAGTTGTCGCACCGGCCGCAGGGGGCGGCCGTCGGGTCGTCGAGGGCCCGGGCGAGGAACTCCATGCGGCAGGACGTCGTGTTCTCGTAGTCGAGCATGGCGTTCTGCTCCGCGACGCGGGCCGCTGCGACGCGGGCGTACCGCTCGGCGTCGTAGTGCCACGGGGCCCCCGTCCGGATCCAGCCGCCTTGGACCCGTTCCACGGCGCCGTCGACGGCGAGCACCTTCAGAAGCAGTTCGAGCGGCGTGCGGCGGATGTTCACGCGGGCCTCGAGCGCGGGGACGGAGACCGCGCCCTGCGCCGAGCCGAGCTCCTCGAGCACGGCGTGCGCGCGCTGCTCGTCCGGCATCGACGACGTGGCGAAGTACCGCCAGATCTCGCGGTCCTCCGGCCCCGGGAGGAGCAGGACGTCGGCGTTGTCCGTCCCGCGGCCGGCACGGCCGACCTGCTGGTAGTAGGCCACGGGCGAGCTCGGAGCGCCGACGTGGACCACGAACCCGAGATCCGGCTTGTCGAAGCCCATGCCCAGGGCGCTCGTCGCCACGAGCGCCTTGACCTCGTTGTCCTTGAGCGCCTGTTCGGACGCCGCGCGCTCCTCGGTGTCGGAGCGGCCCGTGTAGGCGCGGACCTCGTGCCCGGCCTCGCGCAACAGGCGCGTGATGTCCTCGGCCGCGGACACGGTGAGCGTGTAGATGATGCCGCTGCCCGGCAGCTCGGACAGGTGGCTCAAGAGCCAGGCGAGCTGTGCCCGCGGGCTCGGCAGCCGCAGCACGCCCAGACGCAGGGAGCGCCGCGCGAGCGGGCCGCGCAGGGTGAAGACGTCGGCCCCGCCGACGGCGAGCTGCTCCTCGATGTCGTGGACGACGCGCTCGTTGGCCGTGGCCGTGGTCGCGAGGACCGGCACGGCGTCGTCGAGGGTGCCGATGAGGTCCTTGATCCTCCGGTAGTCCGGCCGGAAGTCGTGTCCCCAGTCCGAGATGCAGTGGGCCTCGTCGATGACCAGCAGGCCCATGCGGCGCACCAGCTCCGGCAGCTGGCGCTCGCGGAAGGCCGGGTTGTTGAGGCGTTCCGGCGAGACGAGCAGGACGTCGACCTCGTCGGCGTCGAGCCGGGCCAGGACGTCGCCCCACTCGAGCGCGTTGGCGGAGTTGATGGCCTCGGCGCGGACTCCCGCCCGCCCGGCGGCGGCCACCTGGTCCCGCATGAGCGCGAGCAGGGGGCTGACGATGAGGGTCGGCCCCGCCCCCCGGGCCCGCAGCAGCAGGCTCGCCACGAAGTAGACGGCGGACTTGCCCCAGCCGGTGCGCTGCACGACGAGCGCCCGCCGTCCCCCGTCGACGAGGGCCTCGATCGCCTCGAACTGCCCGTCGTGGAAGTCGGCGTCCTCCCGCCCCACGAGGCGGCGCAGCACCGCCGTCGCGCTCTCCCGAAGTCCCGTACCCGTCGTCGTCTCAACCATGCGCCCCAGTATTCCAGCCGCTGCCGACGCTTCGGCCCGCCGGCCCGGGGCTGTGGAGCGGGACGGGGTCCCGGGGCGTTGTGGAGGAGCGGTGCCGGTCGGACTCAGCCGGCATCTCACGGGCCGCGGGGCCGAAGCGTCACCGGCAGCGGCTAAGCTCGAACCCGTGCAGAGCGAGATTGATCTTTCCGAGTCCTTCAAGGCCTACGACGTGCGCGGGATCGTGGGCGAGACCATCACCGAGGAGAGCGTGGAGGCCGTCGGCGCGGCCTTCGTGGACGTCCTGGGCCTGGCCGGTTCCACGGTGCTGGTCGGCGGGGACATGCGTCCGTCGTCTCCGGCGTTCTCCCGCGCCTTCGCGCGCGGGGCGGCCTACCGGGGCGCCGACGTGCGGATGCTCGGGCTGATCTCCACCGACGAGCTCTACTTCGCGTGCGGGATCCTGGACGCGGCGGGCGTGGTGTTCACCGCGAGCCACAACCCGGCCGAGTACAACGGGATGAAGATGGCCCTGGCCGGCGCGGTCCCGGTCTCCTCCGATACCGGCCTGTACCGGATCCGGGATGTCGCCCAGTCCTACCTGGCCGAGGGCCTGCCGGTCTCCGGGGACGCCCCGCAGGGCCGGGTCGGGGACGTCGACGTGCTCGCGGACTACGCCGCGTACCTGCGCTCGCTCGTGGACCTGTCCGGCATCCGGCCGCTGAAGGTCGTCGTCGACGCCGGCAACGGGATGGCGGGCATGACGACGCCGGCCGTGCTCGGGGACGCCCTGCTGCCGGGTCTTCCGCTGGAGATCGTGCCCCTGTACTTCGAGCTGGACGGCACCTTCCCGAACCATCCGGCCAACCCGCTGGAGCCGGAGAACCTGCGGGACCTGCAGGCCGCGGTCGTGGAGCACGGGGCGGACATCGGCCTGGCGTTCGACGGCGACGCGGACCGCTGCTTCGTGATCGACGAGCTCGGCGCCCCGGTCTCGCCCTCGGCGGTGACCGCGCTCGTGGCCCGCCGCGAAATCGCCCGCGCGAAGGCCGCGGGCGAGGAGGCCCCGGTGGTCATCCACAACCTGATCACCTCCCGGGCGGTGCCCGAGCTCGTGGAGCACGACGGCGGACGCCCCGTGGTCACGCGGGTGGGACACTCGTTCATCAAGGCCGTGATGGCGGCCGAGGGCGCCGTGTTCGGCGGCGAGCACTCGGCCCACTACTACTTCCGCGACTTCTTCAATGCCGACACCGGCATGCTCGCGGCGATGCACGTCCTGGCGGCCCTGGGCGGGCAGGAGCGCCCGCTCTCGGCGCTGGCCGAGGAGTACGAGCCCTACTTCGCCTCCGGCGAGCTGAACTCGCGGATCGAAGACAAGGACGCGGCCGTGGCCCGCGTGCTCGGGGCCTTCGCCGCCGGCCACGACGGCAACGGCGGCCGCGGAACGATCGCCCTCGACGCGGAGGGCCTCAAGGGCGCCGGCACCGTCGTCGAACGCCTCGACGGAACCACGATCGCCGCGGCGGACGGCTCCTTCTGGTTCAACCTCCGCCCCTCCAACACCGAGCCCTTCCTGCGCTACAACGGCGAGGCGAGGGACCCCCAGACCATGGAACGCGTCCGCGACGCCGTCCTCGAGATCGTCAGGAGCACCGCATGAGCGAGAACCGCATCACCGAGCTGGGCCCCGAGGCCCACCTGCAGCTGAACCGCGTCCTGGGCACGGCCCTCGGCGTCGCCCGCGAGCAGCTCGAGGCCAACGGGGTCTTCCTGCCGTTCGCGGTCGCCCTGGAAGCGGCCCAGGACGGAGCCGAGGGCGAGCTGCGCCTCCTCGCCGTGCAGCCGCCGGCGGACGACGACGATCCGGAAGTGGACATCGACGCCGAGGCGATGATGGGCGACCTCGTCGAACTCCTGGGGCAGCAGCGCGAGGGCTTCACCGCGATCGCCCTCGTCTCCGACGTCACGCTGCTCGAGGAGGACCGCGACGCCGTGCACGCCAACGCGGAGCACAGCGAGGGCGGGGCGGTCGCCGTCGTCCAGGCCTACACGCCGCCCGCCGCGGAGGGTGGCGAGTGGGCCTTTGCCGAGCCCGCGGCGGAAGCCGGCGAGCTGCTCATCTGGGGCTGACCCCGCCCGGGCTGGGACACTGAGGGAGTGAAGCTCAACGCCTTCGGCGACGTCTGCCTGCGCATCCTGATGCTGCTCGGCTCCCGGGAGGGAGAGCAGCTCACGAGCCGCGCCGTCGCCGAGGCGATCGGCATCCCCTACAACCACGTCAGCAAGGCCGTCCTCGAGCTCGGCCGGCGCGGCGCGCTCGAGGTGGCGCGCGGGCGCACGGGCGGGGCGCGGATCACCCCGGCGGGCCTGGGGCTCAGCGTCGGCTCCCTCCTGCGCAGCCTCGACGAGCAGCCCGACGTCGTGGACTGCACCTCCGGCGACCACGCGTGCCCGCTGATCGCGGGCTGCCGCCTCCGCGGGGCGCTCAACCGGGCGCGCGAGGCCTTCTACGCGGAGCTCGATCCCCTCACCATCGCGGACCTCACCCGGGATCCGCGCCTCGTCCGGCTTCCGCTGCCCACCTTCCCCTGACGCGACCGCCCGACTTGCGAGTAACTTCTACGAGGCGTAGAAATGAATCATAAAACTTGCATACTCAATGCAAGTAATCACTTTCAGCGAGGAGACGCCATGCTGTCCGAGAAGTCCCGTCCCGTCATCGAGGCCACGCTGCCGGTCATCGCCGAGCGCATCGGAGCGATCACCCGGAAGTTCTACGCGGGCCTGTTCGCCGCCCACCCGGAACTTCTCGACGGGCTCTTCAGCCGCGCCAACCAGAAGAACGGGACCCAGCAGAAGGCCCTCGCCGGCTCGATCGCGGCCTTCGCGACGCATCTCCTGCAGCACCCGGACACCCTGCCCGAGGCCGTCCTGTCGCGGATCGCCCACAAGCACGCCTCGCTCGGGATCGTCGAGGAGCAGTACCCGATCGTCTACGAGCACCTCTTCGCCGCGATCGCCGATGACCTCGGGGATGCCGTCACCTCCGAGGTCGCCGAAGCCTGGACCGAGGTCTACTGGCTCATGGCCGACGCGCTCATCAAGCTCGAGAAGGGCCTCTACGCCCGGCAGGCGAACGACAAGGCGTGGACCCCGTGGCGCCTCGTGGCGCGGGAGGCCGCCGGCGGGGGATCGGCCACGTTCCGCTTCGCCCCGGCCGACGACACCCCGGTGACGGAGGCCCTCCCGGGCCAGTACGTCTCGATCCGCGTGGCTCTGCCCGACGGCGTGCGGCAGTGCCGCCAGTACACGCTCTCCGGCAACGTCGCCTCGAGGACCGAGCGCGTCGTCACGGCCAAGCTCGACGAGGGCGGCGAGGTCTCCCCGTTCCTGCACCGCGGGCTGGGGATCGGCGACGTCGTGGAGCTCTCGAATCCCTACGGCGACCTCACGATCGACGCCGGCGGCGCGCCGATCGTCCTGGCCACGGCAGGCATCGGCTGCACACCCAGCGCCTCCGCCCTCGAGGCCCTCGCGGCCGGGGCCTCCGAGCGCCGGGTCCTGGTCCTCCACGCCGAACAGCGCGCCGACAGCTGGTCGCTCCAGGCGCAGATGCGCTCCGCCGTCGAGGCCCTGCCGAACGCGGAGCTGAGGCTGTGGCTCGAGGACACAACGGGCGCCCCCGGCGAGTGGGAGGCAGCGGAGGGCCTCATGGACCTCTCCGGACTCGAGCTTCCGGCGGACGCGACGCTGTATCTGTGCGGGCCGCTGCCGTTTATGCGCGCCGTCCGATCCCAGGCGATCGACGCGGGCATCCCGGCCACGAGCATCCACTACGAGGTCTTCGGCCCCGACCTCTGGCTCGCCGCCTGAGCCGGGCCCCGGCGTCGTTCCGTCCACGGCGGCGCGGCGACGGGGCGCGCCGGAGCCGGGGCACGACGCCGATGCCCCCTCGGGCGCGGAGCACGCCGGAGCCGGGAATCGATGTCGGTGCCGCCTTGGGGGCGGCACCGACTTGGTGCCCGGGGCCACTTCGCGCTAGGCTCGGGCCCGTCCACACGGGTGCCCCGGCAGGGGCTGAGATCGGGCTGACGCCGCCTGCGACCGTCGAACCTGTCCGGGTCATGCCGGCGTAGGAAGTGAGGGCTCCTCCGTGAGCGATTCAAGAGAAAACCCGTCCATCCACCGTGCCTCCGAGCAGCATCCGGCGCACTCCCCGGCGTTCCTCGAGGACCCCGGCCGGGGCCTGCGCGTCCCGGTCACGGCGATCGAGCTCGACGACTCCCCCGACGGGACGCCGAACCCGCCCCTTCACGTCTACCGCACCGCGGGCCCGGGCGGCGACCCGCTCGAAGGGCTTCCCCCGTTCCGCGCCGCGTGGATCGCCGGCCGCGGCGACACAGAGGAGTACACGGGGCGCGGCCGCGAGCTGCTCGACGACGGCCGGGCGGCCGTGCGCCGTGGCGCGGCCTCCGCCGAGTGGAGGGGCGTCCGCCCGGTCCCGCGGCGCTCGATCGAGGGCCGGCGGGTCACGCAGATGCACTACGCCCGCGCCGGGCTCGTCACCGAGGAGATGCGCTACGCGGCCCTGCGCGAGGGCTGCGACCCGGAACTCGTGCGCAGCGAGCTCGCGGCGGGCCGGGCGATCCTGCCGGCGAACGTCAACCACCCGGAGTCGGAGCCGATGGTGATCGGCAAGGCGTTCCTCGTGAAGATCAACGCGAACATCGGCAACTCTGCCGTGACGAGCTCGATCGCGGAGGAGGTGGACAAGCTGCAGTGGGCCACGCGCTGGGGCGCGGACACGGTCATGGACCTCTCCACGGGTGACGACATCCACACCACGCGCGAGTGGATCCTGCGCAATTCGCCGGTCCCGATCGGCACGGTGCCCATCTACCAGGCGCTCGAGAAGGTCGGCGGAGACGCGGCCAAGCTGGACTGGGACGTCTTCCGGGACACCGTGATCGAGCAGTGCGAGCAGGGCGTGGACTACATGACCATCCACGCCGGCGTGCTGCTGCGCTACGTCCCGTTGACGGCCGAGCGGGTCACGGGGATCGTCTCCCGCGGCGGCTCGATCATGGCCGGCTGGTGTCTGGCCCACCACCGCGAGAACTTCCTCTACGAGCGCTTCGACGAGCTGTGCGAGATCTTCGCCCGGTACGACGTCGCGTTCTCGCTCGGCGACGGCCTGCGGCCCGGCTCGATCGCGGACGCGAACGACGCCGCCCAGTTCGCCGAGCTGGACACCCTCGCCGAGCTGACGAAGCGGGCGTGGGAGTTCGACGTCCAGGTCATGGTGGAGGGGCCCGGGCACGTGCCGCTGCACCTCGTGCGGGAGAACGTGGAGCGGCAGCAGGAGCTGTGCGACGGCGCCCCGTTCTACACCCTCGGCCCGCTCGTCACGGATGTCGCGCCGGGCTACGACCACATCACGAGCGCCATCGGGGCCACGGAGATCGCCCGCTACGGCACGGCGATGCTCTGCTACGTCACGCCGAAGGAGCATCTGGGCCTGCCCAACAAGGACGACGTCAAAACGGGAGTGATCACCTACAAGATCGCCGCGCACGCTGCCGACCTGGCCAAGGGCCACCCGGGCGCCCGGGAGCGCGACGACGCCCTGTCCAAGGCGCGCTTCGAGTTCCGTTGGAAGGACCAGTTCGCCTTGTCACTGGATCCGGCGACGGCGGAGGCGTTCCACGACGAGACGCTGCCGGCCGAACCGGCCAAGACGGCGCATTTCTGCTCGATGTGCGGGCCGAAGTTCTGCTCGATGCGGATCTCCCAGGACATCCGCCGGCAGTTCGGCGGCGCTGCCGAGCAGGAGGAGCTCGCCGGGGCCATCCAGGCCGGCATGGACGCCAAGAGCCGCGAGTTCGCCGCGTCGGGATCGAGCGTGTACCTGCAGCCGACGATCCCCGTCGGCCCGGGAGCCGCCGGCCGCGGCTGACCCGGCGGGCCGGCCCCGTGAAGCCGGGCCCCGGCGTCGTCCTGAATCCGGACGACGCCGGGGCCCCGGGGGCTACGGTTCGCGCAGCCGGGGGTGCGCCTCGCCGCGCTCGATCCACGCGCGGACCATGGCGTTGAAGAAGAGCGGGTCCTCGATGCTCCACTGGTGGTGCATGCCGGGGGCGAGGCGGAAGACGGCGTCCGGCTTGGCCTGGGCGATCTCGGCGAAGCCCTTGCGCACCACCGACGGTTCCTTGGCGCCGGCGACGACGAGCAGCCGGCCCGCGAAGTCCGCGAGCCCCCCGGGCACGCCGCCGGCGTAGACCTCCTCCATCATGGCCTTCATGTTCTCGGGGCGCAGCGTTAGCCCGTGGTCCGAATACAGGCGGCGCGAGTCGGCCGGGATCCCGAACGCGCCGGCCTGCATCTTCCAGAACCATTCGGCGTCCCAGAAGCGCAGCTGGGCCGCCGCGGCGACCCGGACACCGGGACCGACGGGGCGGACCGCCGCCCCGCTGAAGACCGCGCTCTCGACGAGCTCGGGGTGGCGGGCCAGGACGCGCAGGCCGACGACCGCCCCGAGCGAGAGCCCCACGAGGTGGACGCGCCCGTCCTCGATCTCGTCGGCGACGAACGCGGCGACGTCGTCCGCGGCGCTCTCCAGCCCGGCCCAGTCCTCGGCCGCACGGGCGCCGAAGCCGGGCAGGTGCGGCGTGAACACGCGGTAGTCGGCGAAGCCCTTGACCTGCGGGTCCCACATCCAGTTGGCGACGTTGCCGCCGTGCAGGAACACGAGCGTCCGGGCGGGGCGGCCGTCGGCGCGCGGGCGCCGGGGGCGGTGGATCTCGGGGTACGACGCCGGATCGGGCCTGGCCGGGTCCGTCCCGGCGGGGGTTTCGGCGGGTGCTCCGCGCTGACGCCACGGGCTCATGGAAGGTTCCCTTCGACGGAGGCGAGCCAGTCCAGCTCCGCCTCGACGTGGATGATGCCGTTGTCGAGCGTCGCGGCCATGAGGTAGCTGCGGCGGTCGGCCAGCGCGGCGGGCTCGAGCTCCGCCCGCAGCACGCGGTAGGCGTCGCGCAGCTCCTGGGCCTCGAGGCGGCGGGCCCGGAGCAGCTCCACGACGTCGGCGCGCTCGAGCGAGCCGGCGAAGAACACCCTGCCCAGGAACGGCTCCCGCTCCGGCTGGCGTTCGAGCGGGCCCGTCAGCCACGCGTGCAGCGCCTCGCGACCGGCGTCCGTGATGTGGTGCTCCTGCCGCGAGGGGTAGTTCTCCTGCGGCACGGTGCGTACCGTGGCGAGCCCGTCGGCGACCAGTTGGGACAGCGTGCGGTAGATCTGGGCCTTGTCCGCGTTCCAGAAGTGGTTGATGCTCGAGTCGAAGTGCTTCTTGAGGTCGTAGCCCGTCATGGGCGCCAGGCTGAGGAGCCCCAGGATCAACCGTGCCAGGATCATGGGATCATTCTGCCAGCAAGCTAGGTGAAATGTCACCTAGGTGAGCCGGGCGTGTCCCCGGCTCCGCCTCCGTCCGCCGCGGCCGTCCGCTCGACCCCCACGCGCACGATGCGCCGCCGGTCCATGGACTGGACCTCGAGGCGGAACCCCGGCCCCTCGACGACGTCGCCCACGACGGCCAGCCGGCCCAGGACGTCCATGATGTAGCCGCCCAGGGTCTCGTAGGCGCCACTGTCGGGGACCGCGATCCCGGCCACGTCGGGCAGCTCCTGGACGATCAGCGAGCCGTCGACGACGAGCGTGCCCCCGACGGCCCCCGGCACCCCGGACAGTTCGGCGCGCACGTCGTACTCGTCGTAGATCTCCCCCACGATCTCCTCGAGCAGGTCCTCCAGGGCCACGATGCCGTCGGTTCCCCCGTACTCGTCGACGACCACCGCGAGCTGCTGCCCCTCCGCGCGCAGCCGTGCCAGCGCGGCCAGGGCGTTGACGCTGCCCGGGAACACCGCCACGGGGCGGGCGATCGAGCCCACGGTGCCCGCACCGGCGTCGCCCTCCTCCCTCCGCCCCGCGGCCCGCACCAGGTCGAGGACGTGCACGAACCCCACGAGGTCGTCGTGGTCCCGGCCGTAGACCGGGTAGCGGCTGTGGCCGAAGCGGCCGGCGGCGGCGAGCGCGTCCCCGATGGACAGCGAGGCGGCGAGGAAGTCGACCTGCGGGCGCGGGCGCATGACCTCCTGCACCGTGCGCTCGGCCGCCTCGAAGACGTCCTCGAGGATCCGCCGGTGCTGCTCGGGGATCTCGCGGCTCTGCGCGACGAGCGCCTTGACCTCCTCCGCGCTCACGGCCGAGGTGCGCACCGAGGGGTCGCCGCCGAGGAGCCGGACGACGACGTTGGTGGAGGCGGAGAGGAACCAGATGGCCGGCTTCATCGCGGCCGCGAAGACGCCCAGCGGCGGAGCGGCGATCCGGGTGAAGCCCACGGCGCGCTGCATCGCGATCCGCTTGGGCACGAGCTCGCCGAACACCAGCGAGAGGTAGGCGATCAGCAGCGTCAGGAGCACCAGGGCCGCCGTGTCGGCGAGGCCGCCCGGCACACCCGCCGCCTCGAGCACCGGGACCAGGTCCGGGGCGATCGTGGCGGCGCCGTAGGCCGAGGAGAAGAAGCCGGCGACCGTCACGCCGATCTGCACGGCGGCCAGGAAGCGGTTGGGATTGCGGACGAGCTCGGCCGTCCGGCGCCCGCGGGGCCCCGACGACTCGATGCGGTGGATCTGGCCCTCCCGCAGGTTCACGATCGCCATCTCCGTGCCGGCGAACACTCCGCCGATGAGGACGAATAGCAGCACCAGCGCCAGGTTCAACAAGGTATCGGCGTCCATGTACCGACGCTAGGGCACGCGGGGCCGCCGTGTCCCGGTCCGGGCGAGACTGGATGCCGAACCGCAATCCGCTCCGCACGCAGAAGGGAGGGGGCGCGCCCGTCGGCACACCCCCTCCCCGGCCACCCCCAGTCGCGGCGGCTTTGGTTCCCGCTAGTCGGCGCCCAGGCGCTCCTTGAGGCCCGCGAGCTCGTCCTGCAGGGTCTGCGGAAGCGAGGCGCCGAAGTTGGCGTACCACTCCTCGATGCTGGCCAGCTCCTGCTTCCACTCCTCCGCGTCCACGGCCACGGCGACCTCGACGTCCGCGGGCGTGAAGCCCTCCAGACCGGCCAGGTCGACGGACTCGCCGGTCGGCACGTAGCCGATCGCGGTCTCGCGGGCGTCGGCCTTGCCCTCGATGCGCTCGATCGCCCACTTCAGGACGCGCGAGTTGTCGCCGAAGCCGGGCCACGCGAAGCCGCCCTCCGGCGTGCGGCGGAACCAGTTGACGAGGAAGATCCGCGGCAGGCGCTCCGGATTGGCCTTGGCCTCGATCGAGTCCCAGTGGTTCAGGTAGTCGCCGGCGTCGTAGCCGATGAACGGCAGCATCGCCATCGGATCGCGGCGGACCCGGCCCACGGCGCCCGCGGCGGCGGCCGTGGTCTCCGAGGACAGCGTCGAGCCCATGAAGATGCCGTGCGTCCAGGAACGGGCCTCGGTCACGAGCGGGATGGTGGTCTTGCGGCGGCCGCCGAAGAGGATCGCGTGGATCTCGACGCCGTCCGGGCTGTAGTACTCCTGGGCCAGCATGTCGATCTGGTCGATCGGGGTGCAGAAGCGGGAGTTCGGATGCGCGGCCGGGCGGTCGGCGTCCGGGGTCCACTCGTTGCCCTGCCAGTCCGTCAGGTGGGCCGGGACCTCCTCGGTCATGCCTTCCCACCACACGCCGCCGTCGTCCGTGAGGGCGACGTTGGTGAAGATGGAGTTGCCCTTGGTGATGGCGCGCATGGCGTTGGGGTTGGTGCCCCAGCCGGTGCCCGGCGCGACCCCGAAGAGGCCGTACTCGGGGTTCACGCCGCGCAGCTCGCCGGCCTTGCCGATGCGCATCCAGTTGATGTCATCGCCCAGGGTCTCGGCCTTCCAGCCGTCGATCGTGGGGTCGAGCAGGGCCAGGTTGGTCTTGCCGCAGGCGGACGGGAAGGCTGCGGCGACGTTGTACGCCTTGCCCTCGGGGCTCGTGAGCTTGAGGATCAGCATGTGCTCGGCGAGCCAGCCCTCGTCGCGGGCGATCACGGAGGCGATGCGCAGCGCGTAGCACTTCTTGCCCAGCAGGGCGTTGCCGCCGTAGCCGGAGCCGTAGGACCAGATGGAACGCTCCTCGGGGAAGTGCACGATCCACTTCTCCTCGTTGCACGGCCACGCCACGTCCTCCTGGCCGGGCTCGAGCGGGGCGCCGACGGAATGCAGGGCCGGGACGAAGAACGCGTCCTCGGCCTCCATCTTGCGCAGGACGTCGTTGCCGATGCGGGCCATGATCCGCATCGAGGCCACGACGTAGGCGGAGTCGGTGATCTCCACGCCGTACTGGGGCTGCTCCGCGTCGAGCGGACCCATGACGAAGGGGATGACGTACATGGTGCGGCCCCGCATGGCGCCCGTGAAGAGGCCCTTGAGCTTGGCCTTCATCTCGGCCGGGTCCATCCAGTTGTTGGTGAAGCCGGCGTCGCGCCTCTCCTGGGAGCAGATGAAGGTCTGTTCCTCGACGCGGGCCACGTCCTTGGGATCGGAGAAGGCCGCGAAGCTGTTGGGGAAGAGCTCCTGGTTGAGGCGGATGAGCGTCCCGGCGTCGACCAGCTCTCCGGTCAGGCGCTCGTTCTCCTCCTGGCTGCCGTTGACCCAGTAGACGGCATCGGGCTGGGTCATCTCGGCAACCTCGGCAACCCAGGCGGCGAGCCCTCCGTGCGTGGTCGGCGCGGTTTCCTGGACGCTGTCCAGGACCTGCTGGTCGGAGCTCTCGCTCATATCAATTCCCTCCATTGGGCTGACACTTGATGCCTTCGATGCTAGGTCTGGCGCTCGTGGCGCCGATGTGATGCACTTCGCCCCTACCGGAACGTAACCATGGGGCAGTCGTAGGGATCCGCGGAATCCCGGGCTTTTCGGCAGGCCTAGTGTGATTAAGGTCACATAGACCGGTCTAGTTGCTCCCCCGTCATCCGAACCCCTCCGGCCCCGATCCACCCAGGGCGCCCACCTCGATTTTGACCCCGCGCGGAGAGTCTGTATAGTTGTTCGAGGCCGCCGACGAGACGGGCCGAACAAGCGCCCATAGCTCAGCTGGATAGAGCGTCTGTCTACGGAACAGAAGGTCAGGGGTTCGAATCCCTTTGGGCGCACCAATGACACCCCCGGGAACCGCAAGGTTCCCGGGGGTGTTTTGCGTTGCCGCACACCTCAGCCCCGACGCCCCCACCCTCGGCCCCGCCACACAACCCCCTGATGCGGCTATTTGAACTGACCAGTCAGTTCAAATAGAATCGAACCGTGCTCATCGCCGATTCCGTCGCCCTCGAGGGACGCCACGCCACCCTTCTGGAACCGACCTCCCTCAAGGCCGCCCAGGGCAGCGTGCTGATTGTCGCCGCGCCGACCCAGGACACCCGCACCGCGCTCTCGCTCATCCTCACCGGCAGGATGAAGCCGGATGCCGGCACCGTCGCGTGGGAGGGAACGCCGGACAGGCGGACCCTGCGCCGGGCGAGCACGCTCGTCGACTCCCCGGCGATCAACGAACCGGAACAGCACCTGCGCGTGCGCGATCTCGTCGCCGAGGACCTCGCCCTGCTGCCCGGCCCGTTCTGGCGACACCGCTCCTCCGACGCATGGCTCGACGCGCACGGGCTGGAGCACCTGGCCCGCGAGTGGGTCGACGCGGTCGAACCCGTGACGCGGCTGCGCCTGCTCGCCGCCCTCGGCCTCGAGGACGCCCGCTCCCGCCTGCTCGTCTTCGACTCCCCCGAGCGCCATGGCCTCTCCGGCGACGCGTGGGCCACCGTGCTGCGGGACATCGCGGGCGGGCGCCGGCACCCCGCCGTCGTCGCCGTCGCCTCCCGCATCCCCGCCGACTGGACCGGGGCCACGGCCGCGGCCGGCGGCGACCACCTGCCCCGCGGGACCTCCCCCGACGGCGAGACGCCCTGGGAAGCCGATCCGCTGCCCACCACGAGCGAGGTCCACGCATGACCGCCCTCCGCCTGGCCCTCTCCGAGCTCAAGCGCATGACCCACGGCCGGCTGCCGAAGATCGCGGTCGTCGCCCTGACCCTGGTCCCGCTCCTGTACGGGGCGCTGTACCTCTACGCCAACTGGGACCCGTACGGGCACCTCGACAAGGTCGACGCCGCGATCGTGAACCTGGACCGCGGCGCCACGTCCGATTCCGGCCCCCTCGAAGTCGGCGACGACGTCGTCGACTCCCTCCTCGAGGACGGGACGTTCGGCTGGCGGACCGTGGACACCCGAGAGGCCGCTGCCGCGGGCGTGGCCTCCGGCGACTACGCGTTCGCCCTGGTCATTCCGGAGGACTTCTCCGCGAACCTCGCCTCCCCCGAGGATTTCGACGCCGCACGGCAGGCCGTCCTCGAGCTGACCACCAACGACGCGAACAACGCCATGATCGGCACCATCGCGGACAAGCTCGCCGGAGAGGTCCACAACAGCGTCGCCGCCGAGGTCGGCGAGCAGACCGCCGACGCCCTGCTGACGGGCTTCGGGCGCATCCACGGCCAGCTCTCGCAGGCCGCCGACGGGGCCGGCGAGCTCCACGACGGCACCTCGCGGCTCGCCGACGGGGCGGAGGACCTCGCCGACGGAACGGGGCAGCTGTACGACGGCGGAGCCTCCCTCGCGTCCGGTGCCCGGGAGCTGCACGCCGGCACCGGGCAGCTGCTCGCCGGCCAGGAGAAGCTCGCCGCTGGCGCGGACCGGCTGTCCTCGGGCGCCGGGGAGCTCTCCACCGGCGCGGGGACCCTCGCCGACGGGCTCGGCACCCTCGAGTCCCGCACGGCCGGGCTGCCGGCGTCGACCCGCGAGCTCGCCGACGGAGCCGCGTCGGCCACGGACGCCGCGCACCGGCTCGCCGACGGAGCGGAGCAGGTCGCCGAGGGCAACGAGACGCTCAACGCCAAGGTGCAGGACGCCGCTGCGGTCATCGAGGCCCTCGAATCCGACGCCGAGGCCCGGCTTCAGGCCGCCTCGCAGGCCCTCGTCGACAACGGCGTCCTCACGGCCGGGCAACAGGCGGAACTCGAGGAGGCCCTGCGCGCCCGCGCGGCCGACTCCGCTGTCCTGCATCAGGCCCGCGAGTCCCGGCAACAACTGGCCACCGCGGAAGCGCAGATCGCCCAGCTCGCCTCGGGCTCGCGCGAAGTGGCCGACGGCGCACGGCAGCTCGCCGCGGGAACCGATCGGCTCGCGGCGGGCACCGACACCCTCGCGGACGCCGTCCCCGCGCTCGCGGGCGGCATCGCCGACGCAGCGGACGGCGCGGGCCGCCTCGGCGACGGGGCCGCCGAACTGTCCCAGGGGGCCTCGACGCTGGCCACGGGGCAGCGGGAGGCCGTCGGCGGGGCCCGGACGCTCGACTCCGGGGCGGCACGGCTCGAGGACGGCTCGGCCGAACTCGTCGACGCCGCCGGACGGCTGCGCGACGGCGCCGGTGGGCTCGCTTCCGGGGCCCGGCAGGTCGACGACGGCGCGGGCGAGCTCGCCGTCAAGCTCGGTGAGGGCGCGGACCAGGTCCCGAATCCGGACGATGCGCAGAAGCAGCGCGTCTCCCACGTCATCGGGGACCCGGTCGCGATCAGCTCCACGGCCCAGACCGAGGCGGGCAGCTACGGCCAGCAGCTGGCCCCGTTCTTCCTGACCCTGGCCCTCTGGATCGGGGCGTTCATGCTGGTCCAGCTCATGCGGCCCATCACCCGCCGCGCCCTGGCCTCCAACGCCGCGGACTGGAAGATCGCGATCGGCGGGTGGCTCCCGTTCCTCGCCATCTCGTTGGTCCAGTCCACGCTGCTGTACGGCGTCGTGGTGTTCGGGCTCGGACTCGAGTCCGCGCACCCGTGGATGACGTGGGCCCTGCTGCTGGGCGCATCGCTCGCCTTCAGCGCGCTCATCCAGGGCATCGTGGCCTTCCTCGGCACGCCGGGGAAGATGGTCGTGCTGATCCTCCTGGTCCTCCAGCTCGTCTCCGCCGGCGGCACGTTCCCCTGGGAGACGACCCCGGAGCCGCTGCACGCCGCGCACCAGATCCTGCCCATGGGCTACATCGTGACGGGCATGCGGCACTTGATGTACGGTGCGGACCTGGCGGTCATGGGCCCCGTGGTCCTGGCGCTCGCCGCGTACGCCGTCCTCGGCGTCGTGCTCAGCATCCTCGCCGTACGCCGCCGCAAGACCTGGACCCTGACCACCCTGCACCCGGAGATGGCCGAATGAGCACGACCGCACCACCCCCCGCCCACCCCGTGCGCCGCCCCGGGCGGACCGAGGCGACCCGCCACAAGGTCTTCCAGGCCTCCATGGAACTCATCGGCGAACGCGGAACGCACGGCGTCACGGTCGACGAGATCGCGGCGGCCGCGGGCGTCTCCAAGGGCACCGTGTACTACAACTTCGGGTCCAAGTCGGAGCTGATCGGCCAGCTCCTGCGCTTCGGCGCGGACCTGCTCATCGAGCGGCTGCGGGCCGGGGCGGACCGGCCCGGGCCGCGCGAGGCGCTCGGTGCCATGGCCCGGGCCGCGCTGGAGTTCATGGAGGAATACCCGTCCTTCGCGCAGCTGTGGGTCAGCGAGATGTGGAGGACGCCGAGCGAGTGGCGCACGACGCTCGAGGCCCTGCGCGCCGACGTCCTGGGCGTCGTGCGGGCCGCCGTCGAGCGGGCGCTCCCCGCTCCGGAGCCGGGTGCCCCGGGGGCCGCCCACACCGGTCAGGACGGCGCCGGGGCCCGGCCGGGTGGGCCGGCCGACCTGGGTGACAGTGCCGGTACCGGCACCAGCGCCGGTGCGCGCGCGGACGTCGTCGCGACGGCGGTGTTCGGGGCGACGCTCGTCCTGGGCCGCGACCGGCACGCGTTCCACCCGGAGCGCGGGATCGACGAATGCGTCGAGGCGGTCCTCGCCTTCCTGCCCCGGGCCTAGGGCCGGGGCACCACGAAGTCGGAGACCCGGGCGTCGCGCCCGTCGAGCTCTGCCCACGGCTTCTCGATATCCATCACCGTCAGCCCCAGCGTCGGGTAGCGCGTCGCGAGGTCCATCACGGCGTCCTCGTCCGATTCGACCGAGGCCAGCCGCATCGCGAGCTCCTGGACGGTCGGCAGATGACCGATCACCAGGAGCGTGCCCACGGTCTCCGGGGTCTCGTTGACGATCGAGAGGAGCTGCGTCGCCCCGGCTCCGTAGACGCGCGAGTCGAGGTACGGCGTCGGGCCCTGCTCACCCAGCTCGCTGCCCACCCAGGCGCACGTCGAGCGGGCGCGCAGCGCGTCCGAGCAGACGATGTAGTCCGGGATCCGGCCGTTCTCCACCATCCAGCGCCCGGCCAGCGGCGCCTCGCGGTCGCCCCGCCCGGCCAGCGGGCGGTCGTGGTCCGGGACCCCGAGCGGATAGTCCGACTTGGCGTGCCGCAACAACATCAGGCGCTTGAGGTGGTGGTCGCTCATGGCTCCAGCTTAGGCGCCCGGCCGCGGGTCGCGGAGGGGGCGGGGCCGCGGTCGGAGAAGGCGGGGACAGGCAAGCGGCGCCGCACCCCCCCCAGGGTGTGGAGCCGCCATCCTTCCGGGGGGAAGCTCCTCGATGCTGTGCCCGTTGGGGGGAGGGGGTGGGAAAGGAAAGCTGCCCCCCCCCCTCCCTGGGGGTGCGGCGCCGCCGTCGTTCAGGAGGAACGTTCCTAGATGCTGTACTCCGGGGCAGCCCACACGACGACCTCGGGGTGCTCGTAGAAGCGGTAGCCCTGGCCGCGGACGGTGCGGACCGTGTTGGCGAGGCGGCCCAGCTTGGAGCGCAGGCGGCGGATGTGCACGTCGATGGTCCGCTCGTTCGGGACCTCCTCGGCGTTGCGCCACAGATTGCTCAGGAGCTCCTCGCGGCCGACGGTGCGGGAGCCGTTCTCGACGAGGTAGTTCAGGAGCTCGAACTCCTTGAAGGTGAGGTTCAGCGAATCGCCGTCGAGGTGGACCTCGCGGCGGGAGAGGTCGATCAGGACGCCGGACGGGCGCGGCGCGGACTGCTGCTGGCGGCCGCCGGCCTCGCCGCGCGGGCGGCGGGAGACGGTCGGATCGCCGAGCGCCTGGCGGACGACGTCGATGTTCTCGCCCGTCGCGTTGGCCGGGGCCAGGGCGACGGCGGCGTGGGTCTGCGCGTCCGGCGCGAGGGTCTGCAGGAAGGCGCGGACCTGGGTCGCGAGCTTGCCGAGGGAGGTCCCCTGCGCCTGGGCCGTGGACTCGTCGAGGCCCACATAGAGGACGAAACCACGGGCGGCCGTGTCATTGGAGACGGCCTGCGGTCCGGGCGTTCCGTTCGGGGCGACCACCGGAGTCGGCGCGGTGGTCGGGTGCGCGTCCTGGGTCCCCGGGACCGCGTGGAGCTGGCGGAAGCCCTGCGGAGCCCCGTAGCCGCTGTGCCCGGCAGGCTGGCGCTGCGCGGCGGCGGCACGGTTCTGGGCGTTGCGGATCGAGATGTGGACGTATCCGGAAGTCACGGACATGGTGATACCTCTAACTGTGCGGAGAGCCTGTGAACGGCCTGAATGCTGGTGGTTCTTCGGCGGGCCGGGTGGGGCCACCGGGATGCCTGGTCGGCGTCGGACTGCCTGTGGTGCGGACGGTCCTAGGCCTGCATTCGGCAACAGCTCCGCGCGCGGCCATAGCCATGGCCCCACGTGGGTTCTGCGGCTGCAGTTGCTGGTGCGGTGATGTTCACAATGACTAGTCTGCGCGTAATAAAAAGAACCCGCAAGTAATAATCATGCAGGACGTCCACATAGTGAGATGAAACTGGCCAAATGTGATGCGCTTCACACTAGGCAGTTCTCTGAAAGAAGCCCTTGAGAAGACGCGGGCTGTTCAGCGAATCACCCAAGGCCTGTCCGATCTGACCATTCTCGGGCCATCCTGGCACCCCTGCCGCCTTGATTGCATAAGTATGCACGCCTCCATGAATGTTCGCAGCTGGCGGGAACGCCCGTCGCGTACGCCTTGACAAGATGCCTCCCCATGTCAAGTGCCCCGCACTAGGCTGGAGGCAACGCTCACAGCCGCCTCACAGCCATGGTAAAGGTTGATCCCACAACCTCCGAACAGGATGGACCCATGACCAACTCCCGCTTCGTGCCCAGCCAGCTGCCGCGCCTCGCCCACCCGGATGGCTCCCCCATCCGCGCGCTCGTGGTGGACGACGAGCCCTCGCTCGCCGAACTCGTCTCCATGGGAGCCCGCATGCTCGGCTGGGAGGTCCGCGTCGCCCACGACGGGCCGTCCGCCGTCCAGGAGGCCCGCGCCTTCACTCCCGACGTCCTGGTCCTCGACTGGATGCTCCCCGGCTTCGAGGGCACCGAGGTCCTGCGCAAGGTGCGCTCCTTCTCCCCCCATGTCCCGGCCCTGTTCCTCACCGCGAAGGACGCCGTCGAGGACCGGATCGAGGGACTGTCCCTCGGTGGCGACGACTACGTGACCAAGCCCTTCAGCCTCGAGGAGGTGCTGCTGCGCCTGCACCGCATCGTGGAACGCTCCGGCGTCGCCGCCGCCGACGCCGCGGAGCTCGTCGTCGGCGACCTCGTCCTGAACACCGACATGCGGGAGGTCCGCCGCGCCGGCGAGGAGGTGGCCCTGACGGCGACCGAGTTCGACCTGCTGCGCTACCTCATGGAGAACCCCCGGCGCGTCATGAGCAAGAACCAGATCCTCGACAACGTCTGGCAATACGACTTCGGCGGCCAGGCCAACATCGTCGAGCTCTACATCTCCTACCTGCGCAAGAAGATCGACGCCGGGCGCGAGCCCATGATCCACACCGTCCGGGGCGCGGGCTACGTCCTCAAGCCGGCCACGTGAACACCGCACCCCCACCCGGGCCCCGCCCCCGCAACGTCCCCCCGGACCCCGGCACCGGCGTCGTCCCCGCGGAGCCCGCCCCCGCGACCCCGAGCCGGCGCAGACTGAGCCTGAGCTCGCGCATGCTCGCCGCCGTCATCGCGCTCCTGGCACTCGTCTGCCTCGTGATCGGGCTCATCACCCACGCCGCCATGGCCTCGACCCTCTACGGGCAGCTCGACGAGCAGCTCACGCACGCCTCCTCCCGCGCCGCCGCGTTCAACGGGGCCGGCGGTCCAGGCCTCTCCGACCCGCTCAACGCGCCCGGACAGGCCTCCGGGACGCTGAACTTCCGGCTCGTCGGCAACACCCTCGAGGTCGGCGGCGTCCTGGACCCGGAGACCGGCGAGCGCCGCGACCTCTCCGGATTCACGCAGGAGGACGCGCAGTCCATCGCGGCCGTGGCCCCCGGGGAACCACCCGTCGACGTGGCCCTCAGCTTCGGCGACTACCGGCTCATGGCCGTCCGCCCCGACGGCGGCGCGGGCACGCTCATCACCGGGCTGCCGCTCACCGCGGCGCACGACACCCTGACTTCGCTCAGCTGGACCATGCTGCTGGTCTCGGCCGCCGGCGTGCTCGCCACGGGGCTGGCCGGAACCCTCATCATCCGCCGCTCGCTGCGGCCCCTGGAGCGCGTCTCCGCCGTCGCCGCGTCCGTCGCGGCCCTGCCGCTCGACGCCGGCAACGTGCGGCTCGCCCAACGCGTCGCGCCGGACGACGCCGTGCCGGGCACCGAGGCCGGCAACGTCGGTCACGCGCTCAACGCCCTGCTGGACAACGTCGAATCCGCGCTCGAGGTCCGCCAGGCCTCCGAGGAGAACATGCGCCGCTTCGTCGCCGACGCCTCCCACGAGCTCCGCACCCCGCTCGCCGCCGTGCGGGGCTACTCCGAGCTGGTCTCCGCCACCGAGCACCTCAGCGACGACGGCCGGCGCTCCCTGGACCGCGTCGTGGAGCAGAGTCGGCGCATGGGATCGCTCGTCGAGAACCTGCTGCTCCTGGCCCGGCTCGACGAGGGCACGGAGGCCCAGCGATCCGACGTCGACCTGACCCTGCTCGTGGCCGAGACCGTGAGCGACTTCCGCGTGACCTCGCCCGGACACCGCTGGCGGCTCGAGCTGCCGTCCGAACCCGTTCTGGTCCACGGTGACCAGGGGCAACTCGGACGCGTCCTGAACAACCTGCTCTCCAACGCCCGCAAGCACACCGCCGACGGCACCGAGGTCACCGCGACGCTGGCGCGATCGGGCGACGGCGGCTCCGCGGTCCTGCGGATCGCGGACGACGGCGCCGGCATCGAGCCGGGCTTCCTGCCGCGGGTCTTCGAACGCTTCGCCCGCGCCGACCGCGCCCGCTCCGGGAACGACGGCACGACGGGGCTCGGGCTGCCGATCGTCAAGGCGATCGTCGAGGCGCACGGAGGATCGATCGGCGTGGCGAGCCGGCCAGGGCTGACCGAGTTCACCGTACGCCTGCCGCTCGCCGCGAACCCGGGACGGATCGTTCCGCCGCGGCCCACGGGACCGCCGAGCGTCCGTTCCACGGGCTGAGCGCCGGGGAACCAGGGAACGCCGCGCGGCGGATGGGACGTCAGGGACGGAATGCCCTCCGCGGCCCGCTCCTCAGCGCGGCGTGCCGCTTCAACACGCCGCGCCCTGGCCCGGCCGGCCCGGTCCATTCCGTCCGCGGCGTCCCATTGCGCCGCCGGCGTAGGCTGGCTTCATGCCGGACACCCCGCCCGACGCCAGCCGCCCTGGCCTCGCGATCGCACCCGCGCAGGACACGCCGGCGACGGTCGGCCCGCAACGCGAACTGCTCCGCTCGGTCTTCCGCGACGTGCTGGACCGCGTCGCCCCTGCTTACAGCGTGGCCGACTGGCGGCCGGCCGATGCCGTGCGTCAGAAGGGCCGGGGCTCGTGCAGCCAGCGGCTCGCGGTCGTCGAGGACGAGGCCCGGGCCGCCGGAATCGCCGTGCGCACGCACGGGCTCGAGGTCGGGGCCGCGTTCTGGCACCGGCGCTTTCCCCGGCACCATCGGGTCCTGCCAGCCACCGTGAAGCTCCCCTGGCCCGAGTTCCTGTGCGACGGGGCATGGCTCGCCGCGGAGGACGTCTTCGATCCGCAGCCCGGGCGTCGTTTCGCCAACACCGGCTGCAATACGCTGTTCGAGGCGTTGATCGACGGGATCGTGACGTGGCGCGGAGACGATCCCCACGGCCGCGACAGCCTGGCCCGGCACGTCGTCGCCGACCATGGGCGGTTCCCTGACCGGGCCGCGTTCGCCGCGGCGTGCGGCACGACCTTCCCCCGGGCCGTGGCCCCTGCGGTCGACGCCTACCTGCGGATCATCACGCGGGACTCGCTCCGGCGGGAGAACGAGACGCCCTGACGCGTGCTGTCTTGTCAGAGCAAAGGGACGTCAGGGCAATGGGACGTCAGGGACGGAATGTCCTCCGGGGCCTGCCGCGAATGACGGCGTGCCGTTCGGACACGCCGCGCCATGGCCCGGCCGGCCCGGGGCATTCCGTCCGCAGCGTCCCATGGCACCGCGGTCCCGATGCACCGCGGTCGCCTCGCGCCGCGCTCAGGCCGTGGGGCCCAAGGGTGGCTAGTGCGCCAGGCCGTAGAGGCGGTCGCCGGCGTCGCCGAGGCCGGGGACGATGTAGGCCTTCTCGTTGAGTTTCTCGTCCTGCGCGGCCAGCACCAGGTGGACCCGGTCGTCGCCGCCGTGCTCGGCCTCGAGGCGGGCGATGCCCTCGGGCGCGGCGATCAGGCAGATGCACGTCACGTCGGCGGCGCCGCGGTCGAAGAGGAACTTGATGGCCTCCACGAGCGTCCCGCCGGTCGCAAGCATCGGGTCCAGGACGAACACCTGGCGGCCCGTGAGGTCCTCGGGCAGGCGCTCGGCGTAGGTGACGATGTCCAGGGTCTCCTCGTTCCGGGCCATGCCCAGGAATCCGACCTCGGCGGTGGGGACCAGCCGCGTCATGCCCTCGAGCATGCCCAGCCCGGCGCGCAGGATCGGCACCACGAGCGGGGTGGGCTTGGCGAATGCGGTGCCCGTGGTCGTGGCCACCGGCGTGACCACGTCGACCTCGACCGTCTTCACCTCACGCGTGGCCTCGTAGGCCAGCAGGGTGACCAGTTCGTCGGTCAGCTGCCGGAACACCGGGGAGGACGTGTTCTTGTCCCGCAGGACCGATACCTTGTGGGCCACCAGCGGGTGGTCGACTACCTGTACGCGCATGCCCCCAAAACTACCAGCCCGCCCCCGCTGCTGGACTAGGGTTGGAGCGTGATCCGGGATGACGCGCGCCACGCCGAGTGGATGGGCCACGCGCTGCGCGAGGCCCGGCTCGCGCTGGAGACGGGCGACGTGCCGATCGGCGCCGTGGTGATCGCCCCGGACGGCGCCGTGCTGGGGGCGGGCCGGAACCGCCGCGAAGCCGACGGCGACCCCACGGCGCATGCCGAGATCGTGGCGATCCGCGCCGCGGCGACCGCCCTGCGGGCCGCCGGGAGCGACGACGGCTGGCGGCTCGCGGACTGCACGCTGGTGGTGACGCTGGAGCCGTGCCCGATGTGCGCCGGGGCGATCGTCTTGGCCCGGATCCCGCGTGTAGTTTTCGGCGCGTGGGACGAGAAGGCGGGGGCCTCCGGCTCGGTCTTCGACGTGCTGCGCGAGCCCCGTTTGAACCATTGGGTCGAGGTGTTCCCGGACGTGCGCGGCGGCGAATCGGCGGGGCTTCTGCAGGAGTTCTTCCGAGCCCTGCGCTGATCCGGAGGACGACGCCGGGGCCCGGCTTCGTGCAACGCTGGCCCTGGGACTGGCCTGCAGCGCGGGGCAGTTCCTCCTCTCGGCCGGCACGCCGGGCAAGCGCAGGGCTCTTCCGCACTCGCGGATCCTGATGCACCAGGGCTCGGCCGGCATCGGCGGCTCCACGGTGGAAGTCGAGGTCCAGGCGGATGACCTGCGGCACACGCGCGACACGGTGCTGGGGCTCATCGCCGAGGACACAGGCCAGGCTCCCGAGCGGATCATGGACGTCTACTCGCAGCTGCTCACGGAGCGGATCGTCTACCTCGGCACCTCGATCGACGCCGGAGCGGTCCTGCTGGCCGGAGGGGCCCCGGGCCTGCGCTCCATGCTGCCGCACGCCCGCGTGGTGCTGCACCAACCTGCCGGGAGCGGCCGGGGAACCATTCCCGACCTGATCCTCCAGGCGGACGAGCTGGTGCGGATCCGTGCGGAGACCGAACGACTGCTCTCCCTCCACACGGGGCGGACGGTCCGGGCCCTGCGGGCCGACACGGACCGGGAGCGGGTGCTCACGGCATCCGAGGCGCTCGACTACGGAATCGTCGACGAGGTCCTGGACCGGCGGCCGGCGGCGCCGGCGGGCTCCCGGTAGCTCCCTGCGCGGACGCTATGCCGCGAGGGCGAGGACCGGAACGGAGCCTGGCACCGGCGTCGTCCTCGTTGATGCCGCCGCGGCGGGCGCGGGCGGAATCGCGGCACTGGGGGCGCGGACGAGGACGCGGGCTCCGCGCAGCTCGGCCGCGACCTGCCACGTGAGGTCGAGCAGGGTGGTTCCCAGCGCCCCCGCCACGGCGGCGATCATCTAGCTTGAGGGCTCCTTGAGGCCGCGCTCGATCTCGGAGAGGTACTGCGGGGAGATGCCGGCCAGGCGGGCCGTGTCCGCCAGGCGGTCGCCGCGGGACGCACGCAGGAGGCGCAGCCGCCGCCCGAGGACTTCCCGCCACAACGGCTCGGGTTCCGGCACTTCCGGGGTTGCTCTGCGCTGCTCCATGCCCCAGCGTAGGCACGGTCTCCGCGGGGCAGTCACGCGGTTCCGCTGCAGGCAGAGCACCCCGGTTTGGGCGGCCGCCACCGCCTCCGGTACAGTAGACCAGTCTGGTGACGTGTCCGAGCGGCCGAAGGTGCAACACTCGAAATGTTGTTTGGTGTAACAGCCAACGTGGGTTCAAATCCCACCGTCACCGCCACCTGAAAGGCGCTTGCTTCGTTGACAACACAGCGAAGCAAGCGCCTTTCTCATGTCCAGATCACGCCTGTGAGCGCGTTTTGAGCACAATTTTCTGTGATGCAGCGTGATCAAGCGCAGCGCCAACACTGTCCAGGTCGTCCTCGAAGAGATCCGCGTAAGTGTCTAGGGTCATAGTCGCCGAAGCATGGCCAAGCATGCGCTGCACGGCCTTGACGTTCGCCCCGGCGCTGATGGCCAGCGAGGCGGCCGTGTGCCTTAGCTCGTGTGGCGTCATGCGTGGAAGGCCAGCACGCTGCAGGGCGCCGACGAACCATCCACGGCTCGTCTTGCTTGTTCCCGTCCGCGTGAGGAATCCACCGTCGGCTCCGGCGAACAACAAATCGTCCGGCAGCTTGCCCTTCATCTGCTCGCTCAGGGCTTCGGCGAGAAACTCGGGGTAGGGAACGGACCGGCGTTCGTGGGTCTTGGGCGTCCCGACCACCACGGTATTGCCCACTTCCACGGCGTTCTGGACGACGTTGAGCCGCCGCCGCAGCGGATTCACGTCTCGGATGCGAAGCCCCGTTGCCTCACCCCAGCGAAGGCCCGTATAGGCGAGAAAGAGGACCAGCAGAGGATGCTTCGCTTCCCCGGCGAGCGCGTGCACTTGTTCGTGGGTCAGGTAGACGTGCTCCTTCTTGGCCTTCCGGGGCAGCTTCACGCCGCGCGCTGGATTGGTGGAGAGCATCCTGTCCATTACTGCGTTGTCGAGGATCTTGGCCAGGATGCCGTGGCAGCGGATGACGAGGGTGGCTGACTTGGTGGCGCTCATTGCGGACAGCCACGTCTGGACTTCAGTGTGCAGGATGTCTGAAATCTGGACGCTTCCCCAACGAGGTCGGACATGGACCGCCCATGCGCTTTCGGTCACACGCAGGGTGGAGGGCTTGAGGTGGGCCTGATTGGCGAGCCACTTCTCTCCCAGGTCGCCGACGGTTGTCCGACCGGCCGAGACCGAGATGAACTCGCCCTTGAGCTTGGACACCTCCACCGTCGCCGCGAACGCCTCGGCGTCCCGCTTGGTCCGGAATCCCCGCTTCATCGTCGAGCCACGGTCGGGCTTGCGGTAGCGGACGGTGTACGTGCCGTCAGCTTCTCGGCGGATCGACGCCACTACGCTGCACCGCCCGTACAGACGCCCGCATCACGCCCGTGCGTCATCGTCGCACCCACCCATGCAATACGTCTGTACACGCCCTGCTGCGTCCGGCAGGGAGCGTTCTGCTCATTCCGCATCGCGCATTGCCTCCCGGACAGCAGCTTTGAACTCGGGGGTACGGAAGGCGGCGAGCATTCCCCCGTACAGAGAGGGCGTCCCAACCAGGGTTCCGCCGCTCAACCCCATATCGATGTGCAGGGCTCCTTCGCCCTTGGCCCACCCCCAGAGGTTGTCGGCTGACAGATCCTCGGCGCCCGTAATGGCTACTGTGCCTGGCTCATCTTTCTCGGGAAGCAGCAGGTCAAGGGGAGAAACATGCAAGACGATGGAGATTGCCATCAGATCGTCGGTGTCGATGCGCCGAGTGCCGTCCTCGATTCGCCTGAGTGGCAGGGCCAGGATCGGCCACCCGATGCTGTCGAGGGAACGGCTCATTTGGGCGTAGGACAGGTCTCGCGCCTTCCTGAATCGGGCGATGTTCGCCCTGACAGTCCCACTTGTCGTTCCGTCGACTTTTTCCTTGCCCGCCAAATTGACTCCTCAGTTGCGCGACTTGTGTAGTCCGTGTTGAATGTATTCGTAAGAACAAAAACGCAAAATGAATCTAACAGATTTGGAGTTGTCGTGTCGAAGACTGATCGCGCCGCCGATCCGCAAGAACACCCTGGCAAGAAGTCGTTCCTCGATCCGCACGGCCTCGCGGAGCGTTGGGGCGTGAGCCGTCAGAACCTCGCGAACATGCGCCACCGGGGCGTTGGCCCGGTTTTCACGAAGTTGGGCGGCAATGTCCGGTACGCGCTCGATGACGTCGAAGCCTACGAAGCCTCCCAGCGCTTCGCTCGAACAGATCAGCCCGCTTAGGCAACTACTAGAAGGCCGGGTGCACGAAACAACGACGACGCACACCCGGCCAACACTCCGAGAAAGGGAACCTCAACAATGCCCAACCCGCACATGCATTATGCGGATGCGTCGTCGCCCACCACAACGGCGGGGACTCCCCTGGCTGATGTACCGCAGATCCCGCTGACCAGCAGGGGCACGCCCACCGAAGCGGGCTGGCCCAACAAGGGCCGGCTCCACATCGATTCCATCCACGTCGGCTACCTCGCGGACGGGCTGGCGGTCCTCGACGTGGACAACAAGAACGGCAAGCGCGGCAGCCGGGAGCTCAAGGCCATCTTCCGGTCCCTTGGACTTCAACCCAAGATCAGCACGTTCGCCACGGCCACACCGAGCGGCGGCAACCACATCTTCTGGCAGGACCCGCGCATCGGTCTCACGAACACCGTGGATGCCTTCGGCCACGTGGGTCTCGACTTCCGCGTGG
Organism: Zafaria sp. Z1313; assembly: GCF_050563205.1. Taxonomy (NCBI): domain Bacteria; kingdom Bacillati; phylum Actinomycetota; class Actinomycetes; order Micrococcales; family Micrococcaceae; genus Zafaria; species Zafaria sp. Z1313. Next base: position 12,957 of record NZ_JBNWUK010000012.1, on the reverse strand, counting down.
GAAGGAACGGGTACGTAAGGGACTTCCCGTCGCCGGGGTATCGGATCCTCAACAAGCGCCCCATCGAACCCATGCCCGGGAAGCTGATCGACTACTTCGGCAACAAGATCGCCGAGCGCCGCGCCAGGCTTGCGGCCCGCTCAACTGGCCTGGGTGGAGTTGTGCGTCACACCATCAACGGTCTGGAGTACGCGGTCTACAACGCTCCCATCGGCCAGCGGAACGCCACTCTCTTCTGGGCGGCCTCCCGTGTCGCCGAAATGCCCGCCGCCCGCCACCGGAGTGCATTGCGGGCCATGCGGCGTGCCGCTTTCGACATTGGTCTGGGACATGACGAGGTCGAGAAGACGATCGCCTCCGCCTTCGGTGGTGCCGCGTGAACCGCCCGATGTCGGAAGGGAGGTTCTGGAACTCGCGAGAATTCCTGGCGACGATCCACAATGTCGCTCTCGCCCGGCTTGTCTCGCCGTACGCCGTCCTCGCCCACGTCCTCGCCCGCGTCGCGGCCAGCACGCCGCCCCACGTCGTACTGCCCGCATTCGTCGGCAGCAAGGGCTCCCTGAACGTCATCATCGCCCTCGTCGGACCGTCAGGGTCGGGCAAGGGCGCTGCCTCGGGAGCATCGCACGACGCCGTTGTCACACCCGAAGTCTTCACCGCGCCACTTGGCTCCGGCGAAGGCATGGTCAAGGCCTTCGCCCACAGGGAGCGGAACAAAGACAATGAGTGGAATACGGTCATGGACCGAACTCGTGTCCTGTTCCACGCCGACGAAGCAGACACCCTGGCAGCCCTGGGATCGCGCACGGGGTCTACGACATCGAGCCTCATGCGCTCGGCATGGTCCGGCGAGCGTCTCGGGGCAACGTACGCGGACGAAACCAAGCGGGTCGTCCTCGAGCCGCACAGCTATCGGGCAGTCGTCACCCTGGGCGTCCAGCCCAAGCGCTCAGCGACGCTGCTCGGCGAAGCCGCTGGCGGAACTCCCCAGCGCGTCCTGTGGATGCCAAGCACCTACGCGGAGCTCGTTGAAGATCCGCCGGAACCGTTCGACGCCTACGAGCTTCCCGTTCTGAACTGGGACGGCGCCTCCGGTGCTGGGAACGATTTTCTTATCGAGTTCCCCGCCCACGTGGCGGCATGCGTTCGGAAAGAGCGCCTGAAGAACGCGCGGGGGGAATCCGAGGTCTCCGAACTGGACTCTCACAGCACCCAGTCTCGGCTCAAGGTTGCTGCCCTTCTGGCGATCCTGAATGGGAAGAAGAAGGCGTCGCGCGTAGATTGGCACCTCGCGGGCCACATCATGGCCGTCTCGGACCGTACGCGCTCCGAATGCACGGCCGCGATTGAGGAACTCGAAGCGGATGCCTCCCGGGAACGCGGTCGCCAGCGCGCAGTCGAGAAGAGCGCCCGCGAGGACCACGAGGCGGACCAGAAGAACAAGAGGTGGGCTTCGATGCACCGACAGCTCACCACTTCGAACTCGATGCTGTACTCCGCCCTCTACAAGTCGATCACCCGAAGCCAACGCCGAGGACCCGACCACTTCAAGCTGGAAGTCGAGTCTTACGTCCGCGACCAGTGGCTCCTTCACGACGAGCAGACGAACCGCTACCGCCTCGGGCCGAAGGCCGAGGCACCGGCCACCTGATCCCACCAATGCATTACGTCCGTACAGACCCCAGAAAGGGACCTACCCGATGACCACCCATTCCAGCTCCGCCAGGACGCGTCAGACGCTGCCGGGGACGCGCGTCAAGCGCTCGCCCGTTTCCCCACCACGAGCCGCCAAACCTCGCTTGACCACGAACAGCCTGACCACCTATGAAGTCTGCCCAGGCATGATCAGGGCAAGGATTGGAACGTTGCCGCTATCGCGACAGCTCTGGGACCAGCTCGACCGCACATCGGACGGCGAGGTCTTGTACCGCACGAATGTTGACGGGACGACGGCGTACTTGGGCCTCCAAGACCGAAGGCCGGTCGTCATCACCAACGCCCCACGCCTCGACGTCCCCCTGCTGATTCTCCTGTAGCAATCTTCATCCGGCCCGCCAGGGCACATAAACAACGGCACCGTCCCCGCCGACAGGCGACTTCTCAACACTCCGATTTCCGAGAAGGGAACGTCATGCCCTCCGTCACCACCGAACCCGTCTGGATCTGCCATCGATGCAGCCGCCGCGCCTACTCGGGCCGCGTCTACACCAACCTCAAGCAGGCGCTCAACGGCCAGGCCCGCTGGACCGTCGCCCATTGGCAGTGCGACCGCGACGAGCACGGACGAATCGCCTGGGATGCCAACTACTACTACCTCGACATCCGGAACGACCTCACGACTTCCGCGCAGCTCGCGGACACCGACCGGCACGTCCGCATGAAGCGCTGGGCGCGGTCAACCAACTGGGCGGCGACAATCCACGCCGCCCTCAACCGATAAGGAGAAAACCAAATGACCATTCAAAAGGGCCGCAACCTCTACCGCCCCGACCCGCAGCCCTCCGCATCACCTCTCGAGCGGGGGCGTGAACTCTTCAAGGCAGCCGCCGGGCAGGCACCAGCACCGCCGTCCAGCGTTCAATCCGGACGCGACCTCTACAACAACAAGAAGGAGAACTAGCCATGACCCTCAAGACCGATTTCTTCGCCGCGATCCCCGGATACGACGATCTCACCGCAGCCCACGCTCGGCTCGAAGCGAAGGCCCTGGAACTCAACCAGTACAAGCGGCCCGCGACGGTCAACGCGTCCGACCTGATCGATCTGGCCGCAGCTGCCCAGCCCTTGCCGACCGGCATCGCCCTACGCAACAAGCAGATCATCGAAGAAGCGCGGGCACATGACCTCGACCGCCAGTTGTACCGGACGGCTCAGAAGGGGGTCAAAGCCCGGCAGGCGGACTGCATCCGCAGCCATGGCGACGACGGGCTCCGTGTCCTCCGGCGCCGCTTGAAGGAGATCGTGGCCGAGGTCAGGGAACATACCGCAGTGTTGGGCGGGCTGCGTGATGAAGCCCAGGTCTACAAGACCCGCAACGACTCCAAGATCGACGCTTGGGAAGCCCTCGTGAAGCTCGCAGCCGACTACCTCGACGTCCGGGAACTCCAGTTCATGGTCCACGCTGCACAGGCCGGGAGCGAGGCACTCGTGGAACTTCGAACCGTGGCCCAGTTGCGCGACTCGTTCGAGGTCACGTCCCACTGGCGGGACGAGCGGCATCGCGTTCGCCTGGGCACCGGCTCCAACGCCCCAGGAGAAGTCGAGGCCTTTGCCGCGTGGCTCGTCAGCTACGACGTCTCCCCGGCGCTGCAACTGCACCGGACGTTCCTGCCGACCGGCACGGGAGCCGTCGCCGCGCTGATCGATCAGTGCACCGTGGGCACCCCGTGGGTCCCTTCCACGGAGACCGCACAGAAGCTCCTGGGCGCGGCCAGCTACGTCACCAAGCAGCGACTGAGCACCGTCGACCTCGCCGACCGTGAGGAATGCCGTGACCGGATCTACAAGCTGACGCGTGTTCTGGCGAAGCCGTACAAGAACCTCGCAAGCCAGCCCTCGCGCACCAAGACCGTGCATCGGCGCATCTCACTGCCCACCCCGTAGCCCCTGAAGCTCCTGCCCCGCTCAGCATGACTCCCAGCTGAGCGGGGCAGGGTGGCAGGTGCCTATCGACACCGTCGTGTGACGCCCGAGATGCACCCAGCGGCCCGTGAAGCGCGCGCACAGCGTCCAAGACAGCACGCCGCGCGCGATCACACATGAATGCATTATTGGATCGCTACAGACGCATTCACGCTGCCCATGACGTCGCCAATCCCGAATTGTCGGTGGCGTGGGCTAGATTCGGTGGAGACCATCTTGACCGTCGGGGGAAATCATGCAGCGCAGTCGTGCCGAAATTGTGGAATCACTCAAGGCCTTGGCCGAGAGCTGGAAAGACTACAAAGGCACGGAGCGTGCAGGAGCCCAGACCTTCGTCAACGAACTCGTGAAGGCCTACACGGGCGTCTCCAACCCCCGCGAGCTCGACGCCAGCCACGAAGCGCACTTGCCGCTCGACGAGGGCGAAAAGCACGGCTTCATCGACTTCTTCTGGCCCGGCGTCGCCCTCATCGAGATGAAGGGGCCAAAGGAAACCGTCCGGCTCGCGGAGCACCGCCCGCAGATGCTGCGGTACTGGAAGTACTGCGCGACCGACGAACACCCGGCCCCGCCGTTCACCATCCTGTGCTCCTTCGACAAGTTCGAGGTGTGGGAGCCCGGGCGCTACCCGAACGCCCCACGAGACGTTTTCACGCTGGCCGAGCTACCGGACTTCGTGGACTCGCTCGCGTTCCTCATGGGCCACGGCAAGACCCCCAACTACGGCGGTCCCGGCCGAAAAATCACCGTCGAGGCCAGCAAGAACATGATCGACCTGTTCGAGCGCCTAGACCGTCGACTGAGCGGAAATGCCGACTTCTCCCTGACGGACGACCACCTGCGCCGGTTCATCGTCCAGTGCACATGGACCCTGTTCGCCGAAGACCTGGGACTCATCCCGCCGTCGCGCTTCGCAAACCTGCTCAAGGCGCTCGACGAAGACGCAAGCGGTGCGCGAATGCGCATCCCCGGGCGTGAGATTCAGGCCTTCCTGTCGGCCATGAACTCGAAGAAAGCAATGGACCGCAGCGAGGGAATCCTCGCGGGATTGCCCTACGTCAACGGCGGGCTGTTGGAAGACGTGCCCTACGTACCGCTCACCGGCATGGACGTCCGCGACCTCTACAACGCGTCCCGCTTCGACTGGCGATACGTCAACCCGACGATTTTCGGTTCCCTGTTTGAAGGGTGCCTGGGCGACCGCCGCCGCCAGTTCGGCGCGCACTACACCCACGAGCAGGACATAATGCAGATCGTCGAGCCGACGATCCTCAAGCCGTGGCGCGAACGCATCGACGCGGAGACGAACTACAAGAAGCTGGAAAAGCTCCTGCAGGAACTCTGCCAGTTCAAAGTGCTTGACCCTGCCTGTGGCTCGGGCAACTTCCTCTACGTGGCCTACCGAGAGATTCGCCGCCTTGAGCACTACCTCAAGGACAAGATCGACGACGCCAAGCACGCTGCCGGTAAGCCCATCCAGATGCACATCGAGTTCTACCCCATCGAGAATCTGCATGGAATCGAGATTGAGCCGTTCGCGGTTGAGATTGCCCGTCTCACTATTTGGATGGGCCACGCGCAGATGGCCCGAGAAATGAACGTGCAGGGAGACGACCCGCTGCCGCTGCACAACCTGGACACCATCGTGGAAGCCGACGCGCTCAAGGTCGATTGGCCCGAGGTTGACGCGATCATTGGCAACCCACCGTTCATTGGGAGCCAACACATCAGGCGAAACAACGGGGACGACTACATTCCATTCCTCAAGGACACCTTCAACTGCGGGATTGTCGATCTGTGCGCCTACTGGTTCCGCAAAGCGAACGACCACATGCAAGACGGGCAGCGTGCGGGACTCGTTGCCACAAACTCAGTGGCGCAGAACAAGGCTCGGGGTGCGTCGCTGGACTACATTACGGCCTACGGGGCAGTCATTACCGATGCTGTGGCGTCCCAGATTTGGCCCGGCGAAGCCGCAGTGCATGTATCGCTTGTCAATTGGGTGAAGAATCCGACGGTCCCACCAAGAGCGTTCGTTCTTGACAAGCAGCCAGCCTCGGGCATCACCAGCGCACTACGTGAGGGGGCCACGCGAATAGTTGCCGCAAAGCTCGTGGGCAACGTGGGGCTCGCCTTTCAGGGGTGCATCCCGGTGGGCAAAGGCTTTATCCTCGGCGATGAAGAAGCTGAATCGCTCCGCCGTAGGAGGGACGCCGATTACCAGGACGTCATCAAGCGTTTTCTCGGTAGCGACGAACTTGCCAATGACCCAAAACAGGCACCAGACCGATGGATCATCGACTTTGGTGTCATGCCGCTGGAGGACGCCATGGCCTACCCTGCAGCCCTGGAAATTGTGCGCGAACGGGTAAAACCCGAGCGAGATAACAATCGGCGCCAGACGACGCGCGACAGGTGGTGGCGCTACGGCGAAGCACGCCCAGCCCTAAGAAAAAAGATCGAAGGCCTCTCTCGCTATTTGGCGGTCGGACTGCACGGCAAACGACTCCTATTCGTGTGGGCGGACCTGCATTGGATTCCCAGCAATGCTGTTACGGCCGTTGCGAGGGACGACGACCACACGTTCGGCCTTGTGACTAGCTCAATCCACGATGCGTGGGCCTGGGAGCAGTCGTCCACTATCAAGTCGGATATCCGTTATACGCCTTCTACGACGTTCGAGACGTTCCCATTTCCCGACCCGAATTCCCCCCTGCGGGCCGCCATCGAGCAGGCAGCGCGTGTTGTGGTTGAGCAGCGCACGAGCGCCTGCCGCAATCTTATTGCGCAAGGGAAAAACTCAGCCGGGCTTACGGCGGTCTACAACGCGATGGATGAAGGCGCGTTTGCGGACCTTCGGGGCGCACATAGGCGCCTCGATGAAGCTGTCTGCCGCTCCTACGGCTGGGAAATCGGCGTGCTCGATGATCGAGAGGAAATCGTGAGCCGCTTGTACGAGCTCAACGCCAAGATCGCCGCCGATCCGAGCGGCTACAACCCCTTCGGAAAGGATGCCTAACGTGGGTCGGTTTTCTGAGCGTCACGGATATGCCGAGCCACGAAGCACTCTCCAAGTACACGAACTAGACAAGGAAACCCGCGTTGCTTTGTGGGACGTCGTGTATATGATCCCCTTCGCGCAAACACGGGGGGCCATCACATCCCAGGCTTCGCACTTTCCCTTCTGCCGAGCTCTTTGGCAGTTCTGGGGCGAACCGCAAAGCGAACTCCAGGGCAGATTCGTCGAAACTCTTTCCTTGCGGGCGCAACGGAGCATCTATGAGAAGCCCTTTTACGAAGTCATGGACCTCCTCGAGTTCTGCATTGATAATGCAGGTGACCGATACCAGGAAGTGCTCAACCTGACATTTGGGAAGTATCTGGTGGGGTGGCGAGTCGTTGGTGACCAAATAGTCCCAGTTACCGAAGCTGGCGAAGTCGGGGCTATTGAGGATGCGCTTGAATCGACGGCCCCGTTCGCCGGGGCGCGAAAGCACCTTGAGGTGGCCCTCGACCTCTTAGCCGACAGAGAGAACCCAAAGTACGCCAAAGTCGTCCACGAGGCCATATCAGCTGTTGAGGCAATCGCCACTCACTACACCGGGGAAAAGACCCTGGGGGCTGCGCTCAAGAAGCTTGAGGGAAGCGGCGTTCCTGCCCACCGGGCGCTCACGGACGCGTGGGGCAAGCTATACGGGTACACCAGCGACGAGAACGGCGTCCGACACGGCAGCGTCGAGGACAATGATGTTGACGAGGCCTTGGCTACGTACTTCCTTGTGACCTGCTCGGCCTTCGTCGGATACCTAATCAAGAAGGCCGGTCAGTAGCGACTACTCCTCGATGAGTTCGATCTGGTCTACCTGCATCAGCGGGACGGACAGGCTCTGGCTCAACATGCCGGAGTATGTCTGCGTACCGGCAACGGTCGCCAAGACGTGGATGGCGTCGTCCTCGACAAAGGCTCTGAGTTCGTCGCATTCGACCGCACCGGCGGTGAAGACGATGTTGTGGTCATAGTCCCATACATACTCACCGGGTTCGCTTCCGGCGTTGGCGCGGAACATGCAGTCCCCGGTCGCGGCGTCGAACTGAGCGATAGTCCCGTAGAGGGCCAGTTTCTCGCCTGCGTGGGGATCGGCGTCCCTCACGAGAAGGGCCAGGTCGCGGTCCGCAAGGGTCTTGTAGTCAGCGGCGACGACGGGTCCTTCCGTCACCGGCACGGAGGCCGTGGGACTGCCAAAGCCGCTGATGGTGGCGATGGAGACCACGACCGCGACGATGAATGCCACGGGCGCGACGCACAAGCTCGCGATAGACAGTCCCTTGAGCTTCTGCTTCTTGCTGAGGGCCACGATTGCGCAGATCACGCCGACGAGCAGGAAAGCCCAGGCAACGAACGAGAGAAAGGGGACGAACGCAGTCAAGACACCAAGGGCCGTGAAGATACCCGCTGTGATCGCTACGCCCTTCTTCCGAGGAGGCTCCTGCTGCGGTGGAGCAGTTTGCGTATGCTCAGTCCACTTGGCCCCGTCCCACCAACGCAAGACGGTCGGGTCGTTCCCCTGCGGATACCAGCCTGCTTCGTTCAATTGTTGCCCCCAAACTCGAGAATTCGACGTGATGTAGCAATCGTAAGACGCCGGTCTGACTAGTGAGAATTGCCTCTCCGTTCGAGCACGTCGCCATGCGCGTCCTACGTTTCCCAGGTGATCAACGAGTGCCTTTACTGCGATTCCCCAGCCCGTCGGAGCCAGAAGTCGTGCGGCTCGCACGAGTGCTTGGTGGAGGCCAGACGGCAGAGAGCCATCCTGCGCAAGATGGGCGGAGCGTCCCGTTGCGTCATCTGCCATGCGCCAGCGGACTACCTGACATGCGGTGGGCGCGACTGCAAGGCAAGGGCCTTCAAGCAAAGGGTTGGCCCTACGCCCCAGCCTAGGCGGAGGTCGACGGACGACCCGGCGCTCGCCTACCTCGATGAGCCAGCGGGCCTAAGGACGGAACAACTCACCTGGGCGGCCAAAAGCCCCCGACTGCGGGGTGAAGTAGCCGCCCGGTATGCAGCGCGGCAGGCAAAGCTCCGAGCCCGCATGGCCCAGGTCCTGACGTAATGCATTGGTGGGGCGGGCCATGCTGACTCGCCATGTCGTCTCGATGATCTAGCACCCCACAAGTCCCCACTCTCGGCAGGATGAGCACGGCAGGATGAGCACGGCATCTAGCGTCATCACATGCCCCAAATGCCGTGGTCGTGGCCACGGCAACCTGATCGCGCTCGTCTGCTGCTTGGCCGAGCGACGACGCGCGCGTGCCACGGGGAGGGCGGGACCATGCAATGCCTGCCCCGCGGGTTTGCCCTCACTACATTGAGGGCTCGTCCGGTATGAGGCGGAAGTCGTCCTTGGGACTGCGCTCGGAAGTCTCCTACGTTGCTCACATCGATCCGAACGACGGGATCGACAACAACGACGAAAGGCAAGGCAATGACCACCTCCGCTAAGGCCCGCACCGTACGCACCACCAAGGCCACCGACACCGCACCCGCTACGCTCAAGGGCTCCGACCGCCCCCGCAAGCCGACCGCGCACCAGAACTGCACACATGCAAAGTGCGGGGCAGAGGGCAAGCGTGCCCGCGCGAAGTGCCGCCGTGAGCAGGCTGTGGCGGAAGCTGCCGCCACAGCCGCCTGACACCACCCACGCTCCCAGGGCTCCGCATGTGCGGGGCCTCTGGAGTAGCAGCATCAGCGCCGAGCAGCTGCCACCGCAGGGATCTGCCAGCGTGGCGGACAGCCGGGCAGGGCGGCAGCGACCCGCGACCACCCCACCAATGCATTACGCCCTGTCTGACGCGCCCGTACAGATCCCTGTCGCGCCCCAACGACGTGCCGCCCGCGTGATCACCCCACCGCGCGTGTCCACCGTCTCTATGCGCGTCCTGACGTATTGCATTGTTGATGCTGCCGCCCCGACGCTTGCCGCGTCGTCGCACCATCGTGCTGACTGCCCACGCTCGCGACGTTGCTACGCCCCGTTGTCCTCATGCCGTCATCGTCCGTGATCGCAATGCCCATCGCTACCGCGCGCCCCATATCTCCGACGACATGCGCGACGTGCGCCCCAACGACAATGCGCACGACGACACGAATGCACATCCATCTCTGTATCGTCCAAAATCATCCCTCTGACGATCCAACGCAATGCGCGCGCGTGAATGTGTCACCTCGCATGTCCACTCGCTGACACGCTCGCTGACGCTTGCCGCGCACTGACTCCCACACCCCCGACGGGAACCCCTCGTTCTCTCTTGCCCCAGCCCGGAGCGTTCAGCGTTTAGGTTCTCTGGAGAATCTGGAGAAGTCTCTGGATTGCTCATATCGAGGAACGTGGAGACGCAGGGATGCTCACATTGAGCAATGAAGAGACGTTCTCAATGTGCAAGGTGAGCAACTCGTGCTCGCTGCCACCCCTGGCGGGGGCATCCAGGGCCATGACGGGCCATGCGGCAGCCATCCTCGCGATGGTCCAACATGGCTGGCAGGGCGGTCCCCCGGAGACGATGCCGGTCTCCGGAGGACCCACCGTCACAGCTTCTTGCGGTCGGGAATCCAAGCGTCCGTCGCCGCGTCGTAGCGGCTCCATCGGCCCCGGCGCTCGTGTGGCGACCTCTTCACGAACCGGCGCTCACCGTTCAGCGGTTCTTCCGGAATGGCGTAGATGTAGTGGGTCAATGACAGCTCCGATCTGGGGCAGCACGAACTAGACCGTTTGCTACGCTTGGGGCATCTATGTAGGAGTAGATAACGCCCCGGCAGTCTCCCGGTCCACCCGGCGGGCTGCCGGGCCTTTTTGTGTTGATCCAAGCGTAGCGAGCATTGGCGACGGTACCGACGGCAAGGAGCCGATTGCGCGACAAAATTGCCAAATGGACCTGCTTAAGCCCTAGTCAATGGCAAGGGGCGAACGCAGATCTGTGAAAACACAGTGTTATCCACAGCCGAGGAGTTCGGCTGTGGATACCGTGTGGATACACCGCCCTTGGGCCGGTACAATCCGACGCCCGACCTGCCCTCACTCGAAGTTTCTCCGGGCTGCCCGCGCGGGACGGACATGCGCGGGATCATCGGTGATTCTGCCGGCCGGTCGCGGGAATGCGCGACACTTCGCGGGCCGATCAGCGCCTCCGACATACCCGCCCACAATGGGGCAGGTTCTTCTCCCTTCCGGCCAGGTCAAGACTGCTCGACCGGGGCCACCTTGAATGAGAGTGCAATGTACGCCTGACGGCAGCGTCTCAGGTCAGCTTCGAAGGCTCCCCTCACCGTCTCGGGGGGCGCTCAACGACCCGGCGTGACGCGTTACGCGTGACGCCGCCGTTCGCACGCATCACGATTTCACCCGTGTAATCACGGGAATTTTGCCCTCCGAAAGGGAGAGTTAGGGCGTCACGACGCGTCACGGCGAACGAAAGCGTCACGGTCAGATTGCAAGGGCTTGGAACTAACTCTCATGTCATGAAACAAAAATATGAAACTTATATTTCATATATTCCTTTAACTACGCGAGGACTTCATTCTCGGAGTGTGACGGTTGATACGAGCGTGACGCGCCGTGACGTCTCTAGGGACGTCCTAAGGACCCAAAAATCGCGTGATTACGCGGGTTCATTTCACGAATCGTGCGACAACACCGTCACGCGTCACGCGTCACGACGCCCGCCAGGCCAGCCTGGGGGCACCCGGAACGCCCTCCCAACCAATGCATTCGATCTCGCTCAGTGGCAGGCGCTGCCCAGCAAGCCCCGCAGCCTCCTGGCCTCGCTGAGCATCGTGAGCACGATTTGAGCGCAACTTTCTGAAAGGAATGGTGATCTATCGTGATCCGATGTGTTCAATACGCGTTCAAACACAGCGATAAATGGCTATGACTAGGCCTTCTGCGATAGTTCAAATCCCACCGTCACCGCCAGATTGAAACCCCCGCGATCCCAGTGTTTACAAGGGATCGCGGGGGTTTTTCTTTGCCCATTTTCTACCAAAACTGGCGATCTGAAAGTGAATTGAGAGTAGACGACCCGCGCTGAGGCCCCGATCTGACCCTCGCGAACACCCTCCGGATCGATCCACGAATCAACCTGATAAGTGGTGATAGGGGTTGGCGGCGACTCCATGAGGGCCTTACCACGCCAACGATCAAAGCCCGTTTCGCCCTCTCATACGCCGATGAGCGCCTATGCGAAGAGGCGCTGGATCATCAATCTTCTAGCTGATGCCCTGCTGCTTTATCGGGCTGCGAAGGCCGAATCGGGACTGCTGCACGAGTAGGTGACATCTGATCTGGCTTGCCCGCGGGGTGGGTCTGGAAGGATGTTGCTGTGCCCAAGCCCTACCCGTCCGAGTTCCGTGACGACGTTGTGCGCGTCGCGAGGAACCGTGAGCCCGGAGTGACGATCGAGCAAATCGCGAAAGACTTCGGGGTCCACCCGGTGACGTTGCAGAAGTGGCTGCGTCGCGCCGACATCGACGCAGGTGCGAAGCCCGGCCAGTCCCGGACCGAGGCGGCGGAGATCCTCGAGCTGAAGAAGCGGAACCGGTTGCTCGAGCAGGAGAACGAGGTCCTCCGGCGGGCGGCGGCGTATCTGTCGCAGGCGAATCTGCCGGGAAAAGGTTCTACCCGCTCGTGACAGAGCTCGCCGAAGCAGGGGTCCCTGTGACGGTGACGTGCCGGGTGCTCAAGCTCTCCCGCCAGCCCTACTACCGATGGCTGGCCGGCCCCATCACCGATAGCGAGGTCGTGGAGGCGTATCGCGCGAACGCGCTGTTCGACGCGCACAAGGATGACCCCGAGTTCGGGCACCGGCTCCTCGCCGACGAGGCCCGTGACGCGGGTGAGGCGATGTCTGACCGGACCGCGTGGCGGATCGCCTCCGCAAACGGCTGGTGGTCCGCGTTCGGGAAGAAGCGGGGACGTGACGGCAAGAAGCCGGGCCCGCCGGTCCACGACGACCTGTGCGCGGTCGTCGACGAGGACGGCCGGACCCGGCACGTGTTCGCCGCCGAAGCCCCGAACCAGCTCTGGCTCGTGGACATCACGGAGCACCGGACCGCGGAAGGCAAGCTCTACTGTTGCGCCATCAAGGACGCGTGCTCAGGCCGGATCGTGGGGTACTCGATCGACTCGAGGATGAAGTCCCGCCTGGCCGTTCAGGCGCTCGAGAATGCTGTCGCGATGCGCGGCGACGTCGCCGGCTGCATCGTGCACAGCGACAGGGGCAGTCAATTTCGGAGCAGGAAGTTCCTGCGCGCTCTTGCCCTTC
>NZ_JBNWUK010000011.1:76041-94449 GCF_050563205.1 Zafaria sp. Z1313 | reverse complement strand
TTCTGTCTTCTTTTCAGCGGTTTTCGTACTCGGCACAGCCTCAAGTGTTGCGGCCATATCGGGCTCCTCCCCGCCAGGCTTACCGCCCGGCGTGTCGAGCCGGATACACCGTTATTTCCACAGTCCCGATCCGGACTGCGATTCGGTGGATAAACGCCCCGGATGGCGTTGACAGTGGTGCGTTGTGGAGTAAAGTGGGGGACAGAAGAGGGCAGTGGAGGTGTAGGGCACGAGTTGGACCCCTGAATCAGAAGGCGGTGGGCATGTTCCTAGGGACATACACGCCGCGTCTTGATGAAAAGGGCCGGCTCATCCTTCCGGCGAAGTACCGCGACGAACTGGGCAACGGCCTGGTGCTGACGCGGGGCCAGGAACGGTGCATCTACGTCTTCAGCCAGCGGGAGTTCGAACGGGTGCATGAGCAGATGCGGCAGGCGCCCTTGTCCTCCAAGCAGGCGCGGGACTACATCCGCGTGTTCCTCTCCGGCGCTTCCGACGAGATGCCGGACAAGCAGGGGCGGGTCACCATTCCGCCGTCGCTTCGTTCTTACGCCGGACTCGACCGTGACGTCACGGTCATCGGGGCCGGTACGCGGGCCGAGATCTGGGACACCGAATCCTGGAACGCGTACCTGGAACAGCAGGAGAACTCGTTCTCCGAGACCGACGAAGAGATCCTCCCGGGGATCTTCTAGGACCCAGGCAGGGGTCCTGGAAGGACTTGGACGAGATCTCCAGCCGCCCGAGGCGCCCTCCTGGCTCACCTTCCCCGGAGCCAGGCGGAACGCAGCGGAGCGGAGGGGGATCTGGTCCAAGTCCAGGCAGGGCAGGCAGGCAGTGACACGTGTGAAAGGGGATGGGGCATGGCCGACGACGACGCACCACGCCCCACGTCCGAGCGGCACGTACCCGTGCTGCTCGAGCGCTGTGTAGGGCTCCTCGCGCCATCGATCCAGGCAGGGATCGCGGAGCGCGGGCGGGCCGTCGTCGTGGATTGCACGCTGGGCATGGGCGGGCACTCCGAGGCGATGCTGCAGCGCTATCCCGGACTCCATCTGGTCGGCCTCGACCGCGACGAGCAGGCGCTGGCCCTCGCCGGGGCGCGCCTCGCGCCGTTCGAAGCGCGGACCGACCTGGTCCACGCCGTCTACGACGAGGTCCTGGACGTCGTCGAGGACCTCGGCTTCGGTTCCGTCGACGGGATCCTCTTCGACCTCGGCGTCTCCTCGCTGCAGCTCGACGAACGCGACCGCGGATTCGCCTACTCCTACGACGCCCCCCTCGACATGCGGATGGACACCTCCACCGGGCAGACCGCCGCGGACGTCGTCAACGACTACAGCGAGGCCGATCTCGTGCGGATCATCCGGGCCTGGGGCGAGGAGAAGTTCGCCGGGCGCATCGCCGCCTCGATCGTGCGCGAGCGGGCCGAGGCGCCGATCACGACGACCGGCCGGCTCGTCGAGGCCATCCGGTCCGTCGTCCCCGCGGCCGCCGCGCGCACGGCAGGCCATCCCGCCAAGCGCACGTTCCAGGCCCTGCGGATCGAGGTCAACGAGGAGCTCGACGTCCTCGACCGCGCCATCCCGGCAGCCATGGACGCCGTCCACGTCGGGGGACGCGTCGTCGTGATGAGCTACCACTCCCTCGAGGACAAGACGACCAAGCGCCACTTCGCCGCCGGGTCCCGCTCCTCGGCACCTGCCGGCTTCCCCGTGGAGCTGGAAGAGCACAAGGCGCGTTTCAAGACCCTCACGAAGGGCACAGAGCAACCCACGGCCGAGGAGATCGGCCAGAACCCCCGGGCCGCCTCAGCGAGGCTCCGGGCCGTCGAACGAATCCTGAGGAGGAGATGACCATGGCCGTCCAGACCGCCGAACGCGTCCACGAGCGTCCCCAGCATCCGGCCATGGTCGACGGAAGCGCCGCCTTGGCCGCCGTCCCGACCGCTCCGCCCGTCGCGGCGCCCGAGGCCCCGGCCCGGACGCCGCTCTCCATCGTTCCCGCCGCCGTCCGGAACCGGCGGATGCCCTTCATCGCGCTGTGCTTCAGCGTGCTGCTCGCGGCGCTCGCCTCGGTCCTGGTCCTCAACGTCCAGGTCGCGAGCGGGCAATACGAGCTCGTGGCACTGCGGGGGACCGAACAGACGCTCGCCCAGGAGAACGAGGCTCTGGCCCAGCAGGTGCAGAACCTCGAGGCCCCGCAGAACCTCGCGGCCCGGGCCTCCAAGCTCGGCATGGTCGTCCCCGGAGCGGTCGCCTCGATCGACCTCGGGACCGGGAAGGTCTCAGGTGTCGCTACGCCGGCCACCGAGGACACCACGGTAACGTCGAACGTGGCGCGGCCCGAGGCGCCGCAGACCGGCCTTCCGAAGGCCAAGGCTCCGGCCAGCGTCCCGGCCGCGGCCGCACCGGAGCACGCGGGATCCGCCGACGCGACGGACCCCTCGGGTGCCGAGGCACCGGCGGGAGCCGGCGCGGAAGCGGCGGCCCGGGAGGAGGCCTCCGACCGTCCCGCCTTCACCGAGGCGGAACTGAACGGGGGCTCGATCCCCGCACCCGCCCAGCAAGGGGCCGACTCGGGCGAATAGGCCGGTCCCCGCACCACGACAGCCGGATTCGACGCGAGGACACAGAACATGGCCAGGACCACCCCCCGGGGCAGTGTGAAGACCGCCCAGGACCCCTCGACGGGAACGCGGCGCCTGCGCGCCGGCCTCGCGATCGTCCTGGCGCTCATGGTCCTCGTCGGCGGACGGCTGTTCTTCGTCCAGGGCCTCGACCCGCAGGCCTATGCGCAGGCAGCGCTCGACAACCGCCTCAAGACCCAGCCGATCGCTCCCGTACGGGGCGACATCCTCGACTCCCAGGGGCGCGTCCTGGCCACGAGCGTCGTCCGCTACGACCTGGTCGCCGACCAGAAGTTCGTCAAGGACGTCTTCGCACGCAAGAACGCCGAGGACGGCACCCGGGAGGAGGTCGCGCTCGAGGACGGGATCGCCGAGCTGGCCGCCGTGCTGGGACGCGATGCCGACTCGCTCACGGCGGCCATCGTCCCCGCCGACCCGGCCAAGCCCAAGCGCTATTCCTACGTCGCCAAGGGCGTCACGCCCGAAGTCCGCAACGCCGCGATGAAGATCGGCCTGCCGGGCCTCGTGAGCGAGCAGCACAGCGAGCGGAACTACCCCAACGGCTCCGTCGCCGGGCCGATCATCGGCTTCCTCAGCGCGGAGAACAAGGCGGAGACCGGCATCGAGTCCGGGGCCGAGGGCCTCGAGCTCAGCCAGGAGTCCCACCTCGCCGGCACCGCCGGCTCCCGGACCTTCGAGGTCGGCGCCGACGGAGTCAGGATCCCGATGGCCACGCTCGAGGAGATCCCGGCCGTCGACGGCCAGGACGTGCGGCTGACCATCAACAACGACATCCAGTGGGCGGCGCAGGAGGCCGTCATGGCCAAGCGGAACCAGTTCAACGCCCAGTGGGTCAACGCCGTCGCGCTGGACATGAAGACCGGCCGCATCCTGGCCCTGGCCGACTCCACGTCGGTCGACCCGTCCGATCCCGGGGCCACGGACGCGCAGTTCCGCACCTCGACCACGGTGACCCAGGCGTTCGAGCCCGGCTCGACGGGCAAGCTGGCGACCTTCGCCGCGGCCCTCGAGGAGGGCGTCGTGACCCCCGAGGAGGAGTTCTCGGTCCCGAACTCCTACACGGTGCAGAAGGAGACCATCAACGACTCGCTCAAGCACGCCACCTACCCGATGACGGCGGCGGGCATCTTCGCCCGCTCCTACAACACGGGCACCGTCATGGTCGGGGAACGGCTCACCAACGAGCAGCGCTACGAGTGGTTCAAGAAGTTCGGCATCGGCAGCAAGCTGGACATCGGCCTGCCGAGCAACAAGGGCATCTTCGTTCCCCCCGCCGCGTGGGACCGCCGGCAGCAGTTCACGACGATGTTCGGCCAGGCCTACACGCAGACGGCCCTGCACACGGCCAAGATCTTTTCCACGATCGGCAACCACGGGCTCCAGGTCGAGCCGCGGCTCATCGACGCCTACATCGACCCCGACGGCACCGAGCACCCGGTCGAGGAGGCCGAGCCGCGCCGCGTCGTCTCGGAGGAGACCAGCGAGCAGATGCGCCGCATGATGGAGACCGTCGTGCTCGAGGGCACCGCCCAGGGAGCCGCCATCGAGGGCTACCGCGTGGGAGGCAAGACGGGCACCGGCCAGGCGGCGAGCCCGACCGGCGGCTACGACGGCCACACCAGCTCGTTCGCCGGGATGGTGCCGATCGACGATCCGCAGTACCTCGTCGTGGTCACGATGCACCGTCCGCAGGGCAATTGGCGCAGCTGGGGCGTGCAGGACACCTTCAAGTCGATCATGAGCCAGGTCCTGAACACGTACAACGTCCCGCCGTCCACGACGGAACCCGAAGGCTACAAGGTCTTCGTCGGCGACCAGCAGAAGTACTCCTGGGAATGAGCGGGATCCTGGACCCGCGGGAGGCCGAGCGGGCCTTCCGCCCCCGCGAGCCGCGCCCGTCCACCCTGGCCGAGGTCCTCGAGCGGTGCGCCGCCCGGGGCCTGGAGCTGGGGCTCGACGGCGATCCCGGCACCCCGGTGACGGGCGTCTGCCTCGATTCCCGGGCCGTCCTTCCGGGAGACGTCTACGTGGCGGTTCCCGGCGCCAACCGGCACGGGGCCGACTTCTGCGCACAGGCCGCCGAGGCCGGCGCGGTCGCGGCCCTGACGGACGACGACGGGGCCTCCCGGGCGCGGGACGCGGGACTCGCGGTCCTGCTCGCCCCGTCGGTGCGCGACGCCGTCGGAACGCTGGCCTCCGCCGTCTTCGGCACCGGGGAGGGGGGTCCTGCCCTCTACGGGGTCACGGGGACGAACGGCAAGACGACGACGAGCTACTTCATCCGCTCGCTCCTGAACCGGCTCGGCTCCGAGACGGGGCTCATCGGGACGATCGAGATCGCCGTCGGCCCGACACGCGTCCCCAGCGTGCTGACCACGCCGGAGGCCCCCCAGCTGCACGCGCTCATGGCGCGCATGCGCGAGGCAGGAATCGAGCGCGCCGCGATGGAGGTCTCCTCCCACGCGATCGACTACCGGCGCACGGCCGGGCTCGGCTTCGAGGTCGCCGGCTTCACCAACCTCACCCAGGACCACCTGGACCTGCACGGGGCCATGGAGGACTACTTCCTCACCAAGGCCCGGCTCTTCGAGCCCGGACGCTCCCGGCACGCCGTGGTCGTCGTCGACGATGACTGGGGCCGGCGCCTGGCCGAAGAGCGCCGGGCCGCGGGCGCCGGGCACACGTGGACGCTCGCCACGGCCGCCGACGCGCCCGACGCCGCCGACTGGACCGTCCGAGGGGTGCGCCCCTACGGACTCGGGCACGCCTTCGAGCTGCACGGACCGGGCGGCGCGGTCCTGCGCGCCCGCACGGGGCTGCCGGGACTCTTCAACGTCGCCAACGCGGCCCTGGCCGTCCTCATGGTCCATGCCTCCGGGATCGACGCGCCCCGGCTGCAGGGCATCCTCGATGACGGCGATCCGCTGACCGTCGAGGTCCCCGGCCGGATGCAGCTCGTCGGGACCCGTCCGAACGCCATCGTCGACTTCGCGCACAACGCCGATGCCCTGGAACGGGCGATCACCGCCGTCCGCGGTCCCGGACCGGATGCCCGCGTCGTCGTCGTCTTCGGCGCAACGGGCCAGCGCGACGTCGGCAAGCGGCCCGTCATGGGCGCCGTCGCCGCCCGCCACGCCGACGTGGTCATCGTCACGGACGACGATCCCCACGACGAGGAACCGGCCGGGATCCGCCGCGCCGTCCTCGACGGCGCCCTCTCGGCCATCGCCGCGGAAGGGCTGGCCTCCACGGCCTTCGAGTCCCACCCGCGCGCCGACGCGATCCGGGAAGCGGTGCGCCTGGCGCGCCCGCAGGACACGATCCTCGTCGCCGGCCGCGGCCACGAGGCCTGGCAGGAGGTCAAGGGCGTGAATCTGGCGCTTGACGACCGCGAAGAGCTCCGGGCCGCCCTGGCCGAGGCCGGCCGCGGAGCCGCCGACGGCCCCGCCGGCGGCGACGGTGATTCAACCCGCGGCCCGGCGGCAGAGTAGAGTCCTCAGAGCCATGATTGAACTCAGCACAGCCGACATCACCGCCATCACGGGCGGGCGGGCCACGTCCACGGCCCGCCCCGACACCGCCGTCCTCGGCGTCGCCACGGACTCGAGGGAGTGCAGCACGGGCTGGCTCTTCGTCGCCAAGCCGGGGGAGACCTCCGACGGCCACCACTTCGTCCCGGCCGCGATCGAGCGCGGCGCCGTGCTGACGCTCGCCGAGCGCGAGACGTACGCCGAGGACGGCGCGGTCCACCCGGCCGTGATCGTCGACGACGCCGTCCTGGCGATGGGCGCCCTCGCCGCCCACGTCGTCTCCGTCCTGCGCCCGGGAGGGCTGCGCGTCGTCGGCATCACCGGTTCCGCCGGCAAGACCACGACCAAGGACCTGCTCGCCGCCGTGCTCTCCACGCAGGGGCCGACGGTCGCCCCGGTTGGTTCGTACAACGGCGAGGTCGGCGTGCCGCTGACCGTCTTCCGCGCCGACCACGCCACGCGCTACCTCGTCGTCGAAATGGGGGCCACCGGGCTCGGGCACATCGACTACCTGGCCCGCATGACGGAGCCCGAGGCCGGCGTCGTGCTCTGCGTCGGGACCGCGCACGCCGGCGAGTTCGGCGGCGTGGAGAACATCGCCCGCACCAAGGGCGAGCTCGTCGAGGCCCTTCCGGCCGACGGCACGGCGATCCTGAACCTCGACGATCCGCGGACCGCGGCGATGGCCGGCAGGACCGGTGCCCGCGTCCTCGGCTTCGGCATCGACGCACCGGAGGGGGCCGTCTCTGCCCGCGGCGTCGAGGTCGGCCCCGATGGGCACCCCTCCTTCACGCTCGCCTTCCCCGACGGCGGCGCGTATCCGGTGCGCAGCGGCCTGATCGGACGCCACCACGTGCACAACGTCCTCGCCGCCGCGGCGGCGGCCACGGCGCTCGGCGTCGACCCCGCCACGACCGCCTCGGTCCTCGACGGCCTGGGTCCCGCGAGCCGCTGGCGCATGGAGCGGACCGAACGTCCCGACGGCGTCACGGTGATCAACGACGCCTACAACGCCAACCCCGAATCGATGCGCGCGGCGTTGCGCACGCTCGCCGAACTCGGCCTGCCCGACGCCTCGGGAACCGCGCGGCGGACCTGGGCCGTGCTGGGGGAGATGCTCGAACTGGGCGCCGACTCCGTGCACGAGCACGACCTGCTCGGACGGCTCGCCGTCCGGCTGAACATCAAGAAGCTCGTCGTCGTCGGCGTCGGCGCCAAGGCCGCCCACAACTCGGCCGTCCTGGAGGGCAGCTGGGGGGACGAGGCCTTCTTCGTCGAGGACGTCGAGGCGGCCGAGGAACTGCTGAACGGGCAACTGAAACCGGGAGACATCGTCTTGTTCAAATCGTCCAATGGAGCCGGGCTTCGATTCCTCGGTGATCGGATAGCATGGGCGCATTCCGGCGCGTCCGCCGCCGGGGAGGAGGCCGCCCGATGATCGCGCTGCTCATGGGGGCCACCACGGCCCTGGTCATCACCTTCTTCGGGACCCCGCTCTTCATCAAGCTCCTCGTCCGCCGCCGGTACGGGCAGTTCGTCCGCGACGACGGGCCCACCTCGCACCACACCAAGCGCGGCACGCCGACCATGGGCGGGGCGATGATCGTCGCCGGCGTCGTGATCGCCTACTTCGGCACCCACGGGATCCTCCAGCTGTTCAGCGAACACGCCACGGGGCCGACGGCGAGCGGTCTGATCCTGCTCTTCCTCATGGTGGGCATGGGGCTCGTGGGCTTCCTCGACGACTTCATCAAGATCTCCAAGCAGCGCAGCCTCGGCCTGCGTGCGTGGCAGAAGATCGTCCTGCAGGCCGCCGTCGGCGTCGGATTCGCGCTCCTCGCGCTCGGCTTCCCCAACGCGAAGGGGCTCACGCCGGCGTCGACCCAGATCTCCTTCATCCGCGACACCCCGCTGGACCTGGCCTTCGCCGGACCCGTCGCCAGCCTCAAGTGTTGCGGCCATATCGGGCTCCTCCCCGCCAGGCTTACCGCCCGGCGTGTCGAGCCGGATACACCGTTATTTCCACAGTCCCGATCCGGACTGCGATTCGGTGGATAAACGCCCCGGATGGCGTTGACAGTGGTGCGTTGTGGAGTAAAGTGGGGGACAGAAGAGGGCAGTGGAGGTGTAGGGCACGAGTTGGACCCCTGAATCAGAAGGCGGTGGGCATGTTCCTAGGGACATACACGCCGCGTCTTGATGAAAAGGGCCGGCTCATCCTTCCGGCGAAGTACCGCGACGAACTGGGCAACGGCCTGGTGCTGACGCGGGGCCAGGAACGGTGCATCTACGTCTTCAGCCAGCGGGAGTTCGAACGGGTGCATGAGCAGATGCGGCAGGCGCCCTTGTCCTCCAAGCAGGCGCGGGACTACATCCGCGTGTTCCTCTCCGGCGCTTCCGACGAGATGCCGGACAAGCAGGGGCGGGTCACCATTCCGCCGTCGCTTCGTTCTTACGCCGGACTCGACCGTGACGTCACGGTCATCGGGGCCGGTACGCGGGCCGAGATCTGGGACACCGAATCCTGGAACGCGTACCTGGAACAGCAGGAGAACTCGTTCTCCGAGACCGACGAAGAGATCCTCCCGGGGATCTTCTAGGACCCAGGCAGGGGTCCTGGAAGGACTTGGACGAGATCTCCAGCCGCCCGAGGCGCCCTCCTGGCTCACCTTCCCCGGAGCCAGGCGGAACGCAGCGGAGCGGAGGGGGATCTGGTCCAAGTCCAGGCAGGGCAGGCAGGCAGTGACACGTGTGAAAGGGGATGGGGCATGGCCGACGACGACGCACCACGCCCCACGTCCGAGCGGCACGTACCCGTGCTGCTCGAGCGCTGTGTAGGGCTCCTCGCGCCATCGATCCAGGCAGGGATCGCGGAGCGCGGGCGGGCCGTCGTCGTGGATTGCACGCTGGGCATGGGCGGGCACTCCGAGGCGATGCTGCAGCGCTATCCCGGACTCCATCTGGTCGGCCTCGACCGCGACGAGCAGGCGCTGGCCCTCGCCGGGGCGCGCCTCGCGCCGTTCGAAGCGCGGACCGACCTGGTCCACGCCGTCTACGACGAGGTCCTGGACGTCGTCGAGGACCTCGGCTTCGGTTCCGTCGACGGGATCCTCTTCGACCTCGGCGTCTCCTCGCTGCAGCTCGACGAACGCGACCGCGGATTCGCCTACTCCTACGACGCCCCCCTCGACATGCGGATGGACACCTCCACCGGGCAGACCGCCGCGGACGTCGTCAACGACTACAGCGAGGCCGATCTCGTGCGGATCATCCGGGCCTGGGGCGAGGAGAAGTTCGCCGGGCGCATCGCCGCCTCGATCGTGCGCGAGCGGGCCGAGGCGCCGATCACGACGACCGGCCGGCTCGTCGAGGCCATCCGGTCCGTCGTCCCCGCGGCCGCCGCGCGCACGGCAGGCCATCCCGCCAAGCGCACGTTCCAGGCCCTGCGGATCGAGGTCAACGAGGAGCTCGACGTCCTCGACCGCGCCATCCCGGCAGCCATGGACGCCGTCCACGTCGGGGGACGCGTCGTCGTGATGAGCTACCACTCCCTCGAGGACAAGACGACCAAGCGCCACTTCGCCGCCGGGTCCCGCTCCTCGGCACCTGCCGGCTTCCCCGTGGAGCTGGAAGAGCACAAGGCGCGTTTCAAGACCCTCACGAAGGGCACAGAGCAACCCACGGCCGAGGAGATCGGCCAGAACCCCCGGGCCGCCTCAGCGAGGCTCCGGGCCGTCGAACGAATCCTGAGGAGGAGATGACCATGGCCGTCCAGACCGCCGAACGCGTCCACGAGCGTCCCCAGCATCCGGCCATGGTCGACGGAAGCGCCGCCTTGGCCGCCGTCCCGACCGCTCCGCCCGTCGCGGCGCCCGAGGCCCCGGCCCGGACGCCGCTCTCCATCGTTCCCGCCGCCGTCCGGAACCGGCGGATGCCCTTCATCGCGCTGTGCTTCAGCGTGCTGCTCGCGGCGCTCGCCTCGGTCCTGGTCCTCAACGTCCAGGTCGCGAGCGGGCAATACGAGCTCGTGGCACTGCGGGGGACCGAACAGACGCTCGCCCAGGAGAACGAGGCTCTGGCCCAGCAGGTGCAGAACCTCGAGGCCCCGCAGAACCTCGCGGCCCGGGCCTCCAAGCTCGGCATGGTCGTCCCCGGAGCGGTCGCCTCGATCGACCTCGGGACCGGGAAGGTCTCAGGTGTCGCTACGCCGGCCACCGAGGACACCACGGTAACGTCGAACGTGGCGCGGCCCGAGGCGCCGCAGACCGGCCTTCCGAAGGCCAAGGCTCCGGCCAGCGTCCCGGCCGCGGCCGCACCGGAGCACGCGGGATCCGCCGACGCGACGGACCCCTCGGGTGCCGAGGCACCGGCGGGAGCCGGCGCGGAAGCGGCGGCCCGGGAGGAGGCCTCCGACCGTCCCGCCTTCACCGAGGCGGAACTGAACGGGGGCTCGATCCCCGCACCCGCCCAGCAAGGGGCCGACTCGGGCGAATAGGCCGGTCCCCGCACCACGACAGCCGGATTCGACGCGAGGACACAGAACATGGCCAGGACCACCCCCCGGGGCAGTGTGAAGACCGCCCAGGACCCCTCGACGGGAACGCGGCGCCTGCGCGCCGGCCTCGCGATCGTCCTGGCGCTCATGGTCCTCGTCGGCGGACGGCTGTTCTTCGTCCAGGGCCTCGACCCGCAGGCCTATGCGCAGGCAGCGCTCGACAACCGCCTCAAGACCCAGCCGATCGCTCCCGTACGGGGCGACATCCTCGACTCCCAGGGGCGCGTCCTGGCCACGAGCGTCGTCCGCTACGACCTGGTCGCCGACCAGAAGTTCGTCAAGGACGTCTTCGCACGCAAGAACGCCGAGGACGGCACCCGGGAGGAGGTCGCGCTCGAGGACGGGATCGCCGAGCTGGCCGCCGTGCTGGGACGCGATGCCGACTCGCTCACGGCGGCCATCGTCCCCGCCGACCCGGCCAAGCCCAAGCGCTATTCCTACGTCGCCAAGGGCGTCACGCCCGAAGTCCGCAACGCCGCGATGAAGATCGGCCTGCCGGGCCTCGTGAGCGAGCAGCACAGCGAGCGGAACTACCCCAACGGCTCCGTCGCCGGGCCGATCATCGGCTTCCTCAGCGCGGAGAACAAGGCGGAGACCGGCATCGAGTCCGGGGCCGAGGGCCTCGAGCTCAGCCAGGAGTCCCACCTCGCCGGCACCGCCGGCTCCCGGACCTTCGAGGTCGGCGCCGACGGAGTCAGGATCCCGATGGCCACGCTCGAGGAGATCCCGGCCGTCGACGGCCAGGACGTGCGGCTGACCATCAACAACGACATCCAGTGGGCGGCGCAGGAGGCCGTCATGGCCAAGCGGAACCAGTTCAACGCCCAGTGGGTCAACGCCGTCGCGCTGGACATGAAGACCGGCCGCATCCTGGCCCTGGCCGACTCCACGTCGGTCGACCCGTCCGATCCCGGGGCCACGGACGCGCAGTTCCGCACCTCGACCACGGTGACCCAGGCGTTCGAGCCCGGCTCGACGGGCAAGCTGGCGACCTTCGCCGCGGCCCTCGAGGAGGGCGTCGTGACCCCCGAGGAGGAGTTCTCGGTCCCGAACTCCTACACGGTGCAGAAGGAGACCATCAACGACTCGCTCAAGCACGCCACCTACCCGATGACGGCGGCGGGCATCTTCGCCCGCTCCTACAACACGGGCACCGTCATGGTCGGGGAACGGCTCACCAACGAGCAGCGCTACGAGTGGTTCAAGAAGTTCGGCATCGGCAGCAAGCTGGACATCGGCCTGCCGAGCAACAAGGGCATCTTCGTTCCCCCCGCCGCGTGGGACCGCCGGCAGCAGTTCACGACGATGTTCGGCCAGGCCTACACGCAGACGGCCCTGCACACGGCCAAGATCTTTTCCACGATCGGCAACCACGGGCTCCAGGTCGAGCCGCGGCTCATCGACGCCTACATCGACCCCGACGGCACCGAGCACCCGGTCGAGGAGGCCGAGCCGCGCCGCGTCGTCTCGGAGGAGACCAGCGAGCAGATGCGCCGCATGATGGAGACCGTCGTGCTCGAGGGCACCGCCCAGGGAGCCGCCATCGAGGGCTACCGCGTGGGAGGCAAGACGGGCACCGGCCAGGCGGCGAGCCCGACCGGCGGCTACGACGGCCACACCAGCTCGTTCGCCGGGATGGTGCCGATCGACGATCCGCAGTACCTCGTCGTGGTCACGATGCACCGTCCGCAGGGCAATTGGCGCAGCTGGGGCGTGCAGGACACCTTCAAGTCGATCATGAGCCAGGTCCTGAACACGTACAACGTCCCGCCGTCCACGACGGAACCCGAAGGCTACAAGGTCTTCGTCGGCGACCAGCAGAAGTACTCCTGGGAATGAGCGGGATCCTGGACCCGCGGGAGGCCGAGCGGGCCTTCCGCCCCCGCGAGCCGCGCCCGTCCACCCTGGCCGAGGTCCTCGAGCGGTGCGCCGCCCGGGGCCTGGAGCTGGGGCTCGACGGCGATCCCGGCACCCCGGTGACGGGCGTCTGCCTCGATTCCCGGGCCGTCCTTCCGGGAGACGTCTACGTGGCGGTTCCCGGCGCCAACCGGCACGGGGCCGACTTCTGCGCACAGGCCGCCGAGGCCGGCGCGGTCGCGGCCCTGACGGACGACGACGGGGCCTCCCGGGCGCGGGACGCGGGACTCGCGGTCCTGCTCGCCCCGTCGGTGCGCGACGCCGTCGGAACGCTGGCCTCCGCCGTCTTCGGCACCGGGGAGGGGGGTCCTGCCCTCTACGGGGTCACGGGGACGAACGGCAAGACGACGACGAGCTACTTCATCCGCTCGCTCCTGAACCGGCTCGGCTCCGAGACGGGGCTCATCGGGACGATCGAGATCGCCGTCGGCCCGACACGCGTCCCCAGCGTGCTGACCACGCCGGAGGCCCCCCAGCTGCACGCGCTCATGGCGCGCATGCGCGAGGCAGGAATCGAGCGCGCCGCGATGGAGGTCTCCTCCCACGCGATCGACTACCGGCGCACGGCCGGGCTCGGCTTCGAGGTCGCCGGCTTCACCAACCTCACCCAGGACCACCTGGACCTGCACGGGGCCATGGAGGACTACTTCCTCACCAAGGCCCGGCTCTTCGAGCCCGGACGCTCCCGGCACGCCGTGGTCGTCGTCGACGATGACTGGGGCCGGCGCCTGGCCGAAGAGCGCCGGGCCGCGGGCGCCGGGCACACGTGGACGCTCGCCACGGCCGCCGACGCGCCCGACGCCGCCGACTGGACCGTCCGAGGGGTGCGCCCCTACGGACTCGGGCACGCCTTCGAGCTGCACGGACCGGGCGGCGCGGTCCTGCGCGCCCGCACGGGGCTGCCGGGACTCTTCAACGTCGCCAACGCGGCCCTGGCCGTCCTCATGGTCCATGCCTCCGGGATCGACGCGCCCCGGCTGCAGGGCATCCTCGATGACGGCGATCCGCTGACCGTCGAGGTCCCCGGCCGGATGCAGCTCGTCGGGACCCGTCCGAACGCCATCGTCGACTTCGCGCACAACGCCGATGCCCTGGAACGGGCGATCACCGCCGTCCGCGGTCCCGGACCGGATGCCCGCGTCGTCGTCGTCTTCGGCGCAACGGGCCAGCGCGACGTCGGCAAGCGGCCCGTCATGGGCGCCGTCGCCGCCCGCCACGCCGACGTGGTCATCGTCACGGACGACGATCCCCACGACGAGGAACCGGCCGGGATCCGCCGCGCCGTCCTCGACGGCGCCCTCTCGGCCATCGCCGCGGAAGGGCTGGCCTCCACGGCCTTCGAGTCCCACCCGCGCGCCGACGCGATCCGGGAAGCGGTGCGCCTGGCGCGCCCGCAGGACACGATCCTCGTCGCCGGCCGCGGCCACGAGGCCTGGCAGGAGGTCAAGGGCGTGAATCTGGCGCTTGACGACCGCGAAGAGCTCCGGGCCGCCCTGGCCGAGGCCGGCCGCGGAGCCGCCGACGGCCCCGCCGGCGGCGACGGTGATTCAACCCGCGGCCCGGCGGCAGAGTAGAGTCCTCAGAGCCATGATTGAACTCAGCACAGCCGACATCACCGCCATCACGGGCGGGCGGGCCACGTCCACGGCCCGCCCCGACACCGCCGTCCTCGGCGTCGCCACGGACTCGAGGGAGTGCAGCACGGGCTGGCTCTTCGTCGCCAAGCCGGGGGAGACCTCCGACGGCCACCACTTCGTCCCGGCCGCGATCGAGCGCGGCGCCGTGCTGACGCTCGCCGAGCGCGAGACGTACGCCGAGGACGGCGCGGTCCACCCGGCCGTGATCGTCGACGACGCCGTCCTGGCGATGGGCGCCCTCGCCGCCCACGTCGTCTCCGTCCTGCGCCCGGGAGGGCTGCGCGTCGTCGGCATCACCGGTTCCGCCGGCAAGACCACGACCAAGGACCTGCTCGCCGCCGTGCTCTCCACGCAGGGGCCGACGGTCGCCCCGGTTGGTTCGTACAACGGCGAGGTCGGCGTGCCGCTGACCGTCTTCCGCGCCGACCACGCCACGCGCTACCTCGTCGTCGAAATGGGGGCCACCGGGCTCGGGCACATCGACTACCTGGCCCGCATGACGGAGCCCGAGGCCGGCGTCGTGCTCTGCGTCGGGACCGCGCACGCCGGCGAGTTCGGCGGCGTGGAGAACATCGCCCGCACCAAGGGCGAGCTCGTCGAGGCCCTTCCGGCCGACGGCACGGCGATCCTGAACCTCGACGATCCGCGGACCGCGGCGATGGCCGGCAGGACCGGTGCCCGCGTCCTCGGCTTCGGCATCGACGCACCGGAGGGGGCCGTCTCTGCCCGCGGCGTCGAGGTCGGCCCCGATGGGCACCCCTCCTTCACGCTCGCCTTCCCCGACGGCGGCGCGTATCCGGTGCGCAGCGGCCTGATCGGACGCCACCACGTGCACAACGTCCTCGCCGCCGCGGCGGCGGCCACGGCGCTCGGCGTCGACCCCGCCACGACCGCCTCGGTCCTCGACGGCCTGGGTCCCGCGAGCCGCTGGCGCATGGAGCGGACCGAACGTCCCGACGGCGTCACGGTGATCAACGACGCCTACAACGCCAACCCCGAATCGATGCGCGCGGCGTTGCGCACGCTCGCCGAACTCGGCCTGCCCGACGCCTCGGGAACCGCGCGGCGGACCTGGGCCGTGCTGGGGGAGATGCTCGAACTGGGCGCCGACTCCGTGCACGAGCACGACCTGCTCGGACGGCTCGCCGTCCGGCTGAACATCAAGAAGCTCGTCGTCGTCGGCGTCGGCGCCAAGGCCGCCCACAACTCGGCCGTCCTGGAGGGCAGCTGGGGGGACGAGGCCTTCTTCGTCGAGGACGTCGAGGCGGCCGAGGAACTGCTGAACGGGCAACTGAAACCGGGAGACATCGTCTTGTTCAAATCGTCCAATGGAGCCGGGCTTCGATTCCTCGGTGATCGGATAGCATGGGCGCATTCCGGCGCGTCCGCCGCCGGGGAGGAGGCCGCCCGATGATCGCGCTGCTCATGGGGGCCACCACGGCCCTGGTCATCACCTTCTTCGGGACCCCGCTCTTCATCAAGCTCCTCGTCCGCCGCCGGTACGGGCAGTTCGTCCGCGACGACGGGCCCACCTCGCACCACACCAAGCGCGGCACGCCGACCATGGGCGGGGCGATGATCGTCGCCGGCGTCGTGATCGCCTACTTCGGCACCCACGGGATCCTCCAGCTGTTCAGCGAACACGCCACGGGGCCGACGGCGAGCGGTCTGATCCTGCTCTTCCTCATGGTGGGCATGGGGCTCGTGGGCTTCCTCGACGACTTCATCAAGATCTCCAAGCAGCGCAGCCTCGGCCTGCGTGCGTGGCAGAAGATCGTCCTGCAGGCCGCCGTCGGCGTCGGATTCGCGCTCCTCGCGCTCGGCTTCCCCAACGCGAAGGGGCTCACGCCGGCGTCGACCCAGATCTCCTTCATCCGCGACACCCCGCTGGACCTGGCCTTCGCCGGACCCGTCGCCGGCGTGCTGCTCTTCATCGTCTGGTCCAACCTGATCGTCACGGCCGCCACGAACGGCGTCAACGTGACGGACGGCCTCGACGGGCTCGCGACCGGGGCGGCGATCATGGTCTTCGGCGCCTACACCCTCATGGGCATCTGGCAGTACAACCAGGCCTGCGGCTCCTCCCGCTCGATCGGCTCCGTCTGCTACGAGGTCCGGGACCCCATGGACCTCGCGCTCCTCGGAGCCATCCTCAGCGGCGCGCTCGTGGGCTTCCTCTGGTGGAACACCTCACCGGCCCAGATCTTCATGGGCGACACCGGCTCCCTCGCCATCGGCGGAGCGATCGCGGCGTTCGCGATCCTCTCCCGCACCGAGCTGCTGCTCGTGGTCCTGGCCGGCCTCTTCGTCCTCATCACCCTCTCCGTCATCATCCAGGTCGGATACTTCAAGCTCAGCGGCGGCAAGCGCGTCTTCCTCATGGCGCCGCTGCAGCACCACTTCGAGCTCAAGGGCTGGGCCGAGGTCACCGTCGTCGTCCGCTTCTGGATCCTCGCCGGACTCTTCGTCGCCGCGGGCCTCGGCATCTTCTACGCCGAATGGGTCGTGGGCCTGTGACGCACGTATCCCTGGATCAGTTGACCTCGTGGGATGCCGACTGGGCGGGCCTGCGCGTCGTTGTCGCGGGACTCGGGCTGTCCGGCTTCTCCGCCGCGGACACCCTCATCGAGCTCGGCGCGCGCGTCGTCGTCGTCGACGGCTCGGACACGGCAGAGAACCGCTCCCGGGCCGACACCCTGGAGATCGTCGGGGCCGCCGCCGTCCTGCTCGGGACCGAGCACCAGGACCGGCTCCCCGAGGTGGACGGGCAGGCCGCCGAGCTCGTCGTCGCCTCGCCGGGATGGAACCCGCGCCACCCCGTGCTCGCGGACGCCGCCGAGCGCGGGATCCCGGTGTGGGGGGACGTCGAGCTCGCGTGGCGCGTCCGCGAGCGGGCCGGGCGCAGGACGGCCGAGTGGCTCGTCGTCACGGGGACCAACGGCAAGACGACGACGGTCGGCATGACGGCCTCGATCCTCGCCGCAGCCGGGCTCCGGGCCGTGGCCGTGGGCAACGTAGGCACGCCGATCCTCGACGCGATCCGCGATCCCGAGGGCTTCGACGTCCTGGCCGTCGAGCTGTCCAGCTTCCAGCTGCACCACACCCACAGCATCTCCCCGCTCGCCTCCGTCGTGCTCAACGTCGCCGAGGACCACGTGGACTGGCACGGCTCGTACGCCGATTACCTCGCGGCGAAGGCCCGCATCTACGAGCGCACCCGAGTCGCCGCGGTCTACAACGCGGAGCAGCGGGAGACGGAGCGGATGGTCGAGGAGGCCGACGTCGTCGAAGGCTGCCGGGCGATCGGGTTCACGACGAACGTCCCCGGGCTGAGCATGCTCGGCGTCGTCGACGGCCTCCTCGTGGACCGCGCCTACGTCGAGGACCGGACGACGAGCGCGGCCGAGCTCGCCGCGCTGACCGACCTCGGCGAGGTCGTGCCCCGGCACACGGCCGCCAACGCGCTCGCGGCCGCGGCCCTCGTCCGCGCCTACGGCGTCGAGCCCGTCGCGGTCCGCGACGGGCTGCGCGGCTTCGACCCGGGGGCGCACCGCATCCAGGCCGTCGCCCGCCGGGACGACATCCTCTGGGTCAACGACTCCAAGGCCACCAACCCCCACGCCGCGGCCGCCTCGCTCGGCGCGTTCGAGCACGTCGTGTGGATCGCCGGCGGCCTCTCGAAGGGCGTGGAGTACGAGGAGCTGGTCGAGGCGCATGCCTCCCGTCTGCGGGCCGTCGTGCTGATCGGCACCGACACCGCGGGACTGCGGGCGGCATTGCGGCGACACGCGCCCGACGTGCCCGTGATCGGGCCGGGCGTGCGCGAGACTGGAAGCGAAACAGCCACCGAGGCGGGCGAGGCCCGCGGTTGGACGGTGATGGCGGAGGCCGTCGCCGCCGCCGCGGACGTGGCCCGGCCCGGCGACACGGTCCTCATGGCGCCCGCCGCGGCGTCGATGGACCAGTTCGCCTCCTACGCCCACCGCGGCAACGCGTTCATCGACGCGGTCCGGAACGTGATGGAGCAGACCCCCAGCTAGACCCCCCGAAGGAGCACCCGTGACAGCCCCCTCCTCCCAGCGGCGCGGCAGCGCAGGGCGCAAGCCGCGCGTGCGGACC